>CAUPCB010000021.1:0-27254 GCA_963509715.1 uncultured Flavobacteriaceae bacterium
TTCACACCAAATGATTTTGTAATAATCACAAAAACACCTACAATGATGTACAAAACCCCTACAACGAATGTTAACAAATTTAAAACATGGTGACACAAATATAATAAAAAAAGAGAAGCAAAATACTTCTCTTTTTTTATTATTGCATTCAAAAAATTATTGGAACTGCATCTTCAATGGAAGGCTGTAATAAGATCTTACATTAACTCCTCCTTTTTTAGCTGGTTTCCATCCTTTTATGGATCTTACTACTCTTTCTGCTTCCCTGTTAAAGTCCGCATTAGAACCAGTAGCTTTCACTTGGGAAACGGTACCATTGGTTTCTACAACGAACTTAACAGTTGTAGTAAGAACACCTTCTCCCTCTACTGCTTCTGTATCAAAGTTTTCGTGAACTTTTGCTCTAAACCCGTTCAATCCTCCATTACCATAGTCTGCTTCTACATCTACTGAAGTATGGACGATATTAGTGTCTACCTTATTTTCTACCACTTTACTATCATCTCTCTTAGACTGATTCCCTTGTCCTCCTTCTACTCCATCTCTTCTTTGGTCTCCTTGGTAGCCTTTGTCTTTAGTTCCTTCTTGAGTCTTGACTCCTGTAGCCACATCCTTCTTCTCATCATTTGTAGGAGGAGGAGTTTCTTTTTTAGGCTCAGCCTTAGGCTCTGGAACTAAATCCTGAATTGTCTGTTGCTGAGGAATATCATCTACCTTTTGAGCCAAATCCTGAATACTTTGTTCATCTGGTTTTGATTCATGGATTTCCTCATCTTCTTTTGGTTTATCCTCTTCTATTTTTTCTTCTGGAGCCTCAGTGTGCTGGAGCAGATCAATATCCACCTTAGTTTCTTTTACTTTTTCCCCTTCTGTAGCTGCAACATAAACAAGTGGTAAAATAATAGCCGCAACAAAAATTACTGTTCCTAAAAAGAAAGCTTTAGTTAAAAACCATTTATAACTTTTTCTCAGGTCATAGGCACCATATTCTTTATTTCTATCTTCAAATACAAGTTCCTCAAAATCTGTGTATCTTAATTCTTTGTCTGCCATACTGTTGGTTTTTAATTATTTCACTTTTTGTTCATAGACATCCTTTTCAAAAGGCTTAATCTCTCCTATAGAAAATCTCTTACTACCAGTAATTTCCATCTCATCAAGGATATCAACGAAATTTCTAAAACTTGCATCTTCCATTGGTTTGATAATCACTGTAAAGAAATCTGGTTTCTTCGCTCTGCTTTTTGCTTGAGCTATTACCTTTTCTACTCCTTCACGGTCATAGGTAGTTTCTACCAATGTTTCTACATTAAGACCTGCAGCATCTTTCTGATGATAGAACAACTTATTATCCTTTGCAATAATAAATGTAATAGAATTCGTCAAATCAATTTCTGGAATTGGCACCTCTTGCCCTGGTTTTGGCTTTGCAGGAAGTCCCAAATTCATAATGTTTGGTTTGGTGAAAGTAGTGGTAAACATAAAGAATGTAATCAATAGGAATCCCAAATCCACCATCGGTGTCATGTCTACTCTTGTAGACTGCTTTTTGGAGCGTACTTTTCCTCCTTTACCACCTTTGTCTTGTACTTGTACTTCTGCCATTTTTATTCTTTTATGTTTATTCTTCTGTTGTCACCAACACAAATTTATAAAACTCTATATCTCTCAGTCCTTCAAAAAGAACTTTAAACTTATCATAAGATGCGCCTCCATCACCTTTTACAGCAAGTTTAGCTTCTCTATTAATCTTTGCACTATTCTGCACCCACTCTACTAGCTGCGTGTTTGCACTATCCATTGGTATAGAGCCTTTGTATTTTTTTCTCTGATCCTCTGGCAACTGAAGAAAAGCCTTCAACTGTGCAACTGGAACCCCTACAAACTGAGTGTTCTGGAACGCAGTCTTTTCTTGCTCTGTGAATGTTATATTATATTTTTCGCCCATTTTTTCTAACAATTCCACTCTTTGAGATGGATTATTAGTTGGTGAAAAATAATATCTTCCGTCTTTTGTTACACTAATGGTCATTGTATTATCTCCTTCTGTAAGTTTAGATTTTGATATAGAAGAAGGGGTTACAATGTCCTCGACATCGGGTTGTTTAAACTCCGTTGTCAAGATAAAGAAGGTAAGAAGCAGGAATGCAACATCACACATGGCAGTCATATCGGTAACTACTCCGTGTCTTTTTGGTTTGATTCTTGCCATTATCTATTTATATTTTAATTAAACTTCTTACTAAATTTAGATGAAAATCAAGATAAATTTTCACTAAATCTTATTTATGGTTTTCAGCGAAAGACTGCTGGATAGACATTGCAATCTCATCGATTTTAAATGTCATACCATCTATCTTAGATGTAAAGAAGTTATAAAATATGATAGCAATAGCAGATGTACCAATTCCTAATGCCGTGTTAATCAAGGCTTCAGAGATACCAATAGATAGAGCCGCAGCATCTGGAGTTCCTCCTCCTGAACCTAATGCATAGAACGCACCAATCATCCCCATTACGGTACCTAATAACGCTACCAATGTCGCTACTGTTCCTAATGTAGAAAGGATAGACATATTCTTTTCCATCATAGGCATTTCTAAAGTTGTAGCCTCTTCGATAGATTTGTTAAGAGCAGCCATTTTTTGCTCTCTGTTCATTGTAGTGTCTTTGCTAAGAGCCTTATAAGTAGTCAAAGCTTCCTTAACAACATTTCCTACAGAACCTCTCTGCTTGTCACATTCTTCTTGTGCTTCAGAAATTCTATTTTCTTTTAAAAGTTGTCTAATTTTTAGAACGAAACCTTCAAGATTTCCTGCTCCTTCTGCTTTATTCAAAACGAAGAAACGCTCTAAAGAGAACACCAATACTGTAACAGCAAATGTAATAAGAACAGGTACGATAAACCCTCCTAAATACACCATTCCAATAATACGCTTAGGCACCAAGTCCTTAGCTGCTATATCACTAAAAGCGACAGACATTCCAGAAAGCCCTTCATTTTTAAAGTTACCTGGACTACCAAAAACAAATAGATAAATACAAATACCTACTAATAATAAAAGTGGTAATACTAAAAATGGGTTAAGACCTCCTGTTTTTCTTGCAACTACTTGTTGCTCTTGAGTTGAAACATTCATTTCCATATCTAAACTAAATTATAAATTATTTTTTGATTGCGTAAAATAACTACTTTTTTTTGTTCTACACAAATTTATTTCATCAAAAATTGAAAATTTTAAGAAATAAATATGTTTTTTAATTAAAATAAGCTTCTATATTTATAGAATAATCAAAAAGTTTACCAAATTTTAAAATCTTTATCAAATTAGGATACTATATTGATGATTTTCTTTGGAACCACTATGATTTTCTTTGGTTTAGCTCCATCCAGCTGCTGGATTACTTTCTCATCTTTCATTACTATTTCCTCGATTTCCTCTTTAGAAAGTTCTGCAGAAAGAGAAAGTTTGAACCTCATCTTCCCATTAAAACTCACTGGATATTCTATTTCATCTTCCACCAAATAAGCCTCATTCAGAGCAGGGAAAGGTGCAAAATCTATACTCTCTGCATTACCAAGAAGACTCCAAAGCTCCTCACAAACATGCGGTGCATAAGGCGAAATCAAAACAGCCAGCGGCTCTAGGATAGCTTTTTTATTACATTTTAGTTTCTGTAATTCATTCACGGCTATCATAAACTGCGACACAGAAGTATTAAAAGAAAAATTCTCAATATCGTAAATCACCTTTTTAATCAATGTATGCAGGATTTTAAGCTCCTCTTTCGTAGACTCTTCCTCTGAAACCGAAAAAGTATCCCCATCAAAATAAAGATTGTAGAACTTCTTAAGGAAACCATAAACTCCGCTCAAGCCCTGTGTATTCCATGGTTTAGACTGCTCCAGTGGCCCTAGGAACATTTCATAAAGCCTAAGACAGTCCGCTCCATACTCCTCACAAATATCATCAGGATTTACCACATTATATTTGGATTTAGACATTTTTTCCACCTCTCTTTCTGTGATGTATTTTCCGTCTTCCAAGATAAATTCAGCATCCTTAAACTCTGGTCGCCAAGCCTTAAACTTATCCAAATCCAGCTCGTCCGAAGTTCCTTTTAATAATGATATATCGATGTGGATTTTTTGAGTTTCGTAATCTTTTGCTAGTGCTTTTGAAACATACTTATTCGTTCCATCCACACGATACACAAATGCCGAAATCCCCAAAATCATCCCTTGGTTTATCATCTTTTGGAAAGGCTCTTCGTGGCTGATAAATCCTCTGTCTTTCAAGAACATAGTCCAAAAACGAGAATAAAGAAGATGCCCCGTAGCATGCTCACTTCCACCGATATACAAATCTACCTGCCCCCAGTAGTCCGATGTATTTTTATCACAAAACTCGGCTTCATTATTTGGGTTCATGTATCTTAAGAAATACCAAGAGCTCCCCGCCCAGCCTGGCATAGTGGACAATTCAAGCGGAAAAACATTTTGATTATCAACAAGTTCCGTAGACACCACCTTTTGATTAACCTTATCCCAAGCGAAATTTTTAGCATTCCCTAGCGGCGGGTCTCCATCTTCGGTCGGCAGGTATTTTTCTACTTCTGGCAGCTCAAGCGGAAGCGCAGAAACAGGCAGAGTGTACGGCATTTCGTTTTCATAATAAATAGGAACAGGCTCTCCCCAATATCTTTGGCGTGAAAAAATAGCATCCCTCTGACGGTAGTTTATTTTAGATTTTCCTACTTTATGATTTTCCAAGTATTCCACCACGGATTTTACAGCTTCATGATAACTACCGCAACCATTTAGAAACTCCGAATTTTGGTAAACCATACCTTCTTTCTCGGTAAAAGCCTTCTCGGAGATATCTTGGTCAAATATGTTTTTTATCTCAATATCAAAATGTTTCGCAAAGGCAAAGTCTCTCTCATCCCCCGCAGGAACCGCCATCACAGCGCCTGTTCCGTATCCCGCAAGAACATAATCACCCAGCCAAATAGGGACTGGTTCTTTAGTAATAGGGTGTTCTGCATAAGCCCCAGTGAACACTCCTGAAATAGTCTTCACATCCGCCATTCTGTCTCTTTCGGAGCGTTTGGAAGTAGCTTCTATATAGGCTTCCACGGCTTCTTTCTGCTCTGGCGTAGTGATTTTTGAAACCAATTCGTGTTCTGGAGCAAGCGTAACGAAAGACACTCCAAAAATAGTATCAGGGCGAGTAGTGAAAACCTCGATGAAATCATCAGAACCTTTAATACCGAATTTCACCAAAGCGCCCTCAGATTTTCCGATCCAGTTTCTTTGGCTTTCTTTCACCGCTTCTGACCAGTCCAGCCCGTCCAATCCTCTCAAAAGTCTGTCTGAATAAGCTGTAATACGCATAGACCACTGCATCATTTTCTTTTGATAAACAGGGTATCCGCCACGCTCAGACTTACCATCTTTTACCTCATCATTGGCAAGAACCGTTCCGAGTGCAGGACACCAGTTTACCGTAGTCTCTGCTCGATAAGCCATTCTGTAATTCAATAAAATATCTTGTTTGTCTGCCTCAGAAGCGTTTAGCCATTCCTCCGCAGTGAAATTTAGTTCCTCAGACTGCACAGCATCAAGGTTTTCCGTCCCAAACTTTTCAAAATGAGCCACAAGGGTAGAAATATTCTCCGCTCTGTCCGTAGCCTTATTATACCAAGAGTGAAACAACTCTATGAATATCCACTGCGTCCATCTGTAATAGGATGGGTCAGAGGTTCTAACCTCCCTACTCCAGTCAAAGGAAAATCCGATTTTTTTAAGCTGTTGTTCGTATCTATTGATGTTTTCCTCAGTGGTCACCGCAGGGTGCTGCCCCGTCTGAATCGCATATTGTTCAGCAGGAAGCCCAAAGCTGTCATACCCCACAGGATGAAGGACATTATACCCTTGGTGTCTTTTGAATCTGGCATAAATATCACTCGCAATATACCCCAGCGGATGCCCCACATGAAGCCCCGCCCCCGATGGATAAGGGAACATATCTAAAACATAATATTTCGGTTTGCTGCTTTCTGACGGCTGCTGGCTTTTGAAAGTTTGGTTTTCTCCCCAGAATTTCTGCCATTTCTTTTCTATCTCTTGATGATTGTAAAACATGGTCTGATGATTTAAAGAGGCAAATTTAATATTTTGAAATGAAAAAGCCTTACTAAAAAGCAAGGCTTGTGAATATTTTAATTCAAAAACTAGTAATTTTTTTTCATTGACACATAAACTGTCCCTGTAAAGAGGAAGCCTCTTACTCGTAAATCAGTAACACTTTCCTCTGCTTCCAGCTCTGTACTTGTAAGTTTTTTCACTATGGAACGAGTAGTCTCTGGCCCTAGATGTACAACCAGTTCTTTGGTATCCTTGTCAAAAGTGTATGTAATATTTCCTTCTCTTTTCTTTTCACAGCTCCCTGATAGATTCGCCCACACCTCTGTAGTCCCTGTTCCACCTTGTAAAAAAGTAGTTTTTGTCTTTTTTTCACAAGAAGTAATCGGCGCATCCATATCTATTGGCGTATTTATCCCAAATATTATCATATTTCCTTTCAATCTCGTTTTTGTAAGACCCCAGCTTCCTATCAGCTTGTCCTGTGGCTGTGGAGGCATTTCATCACTCCTGTTACAACTAAGCACTAAAAAAGAAAATAATGCAATCAATAAATAATTAAGCTTTTTCATAAATCAATAATTTAAAATTCTAGGCAAATTTAATATTTTAAAATGAAAAATTCTCCTTTAATAAATAAAAGAGAATTTTTTTTAAACTTCAAATTATTTTTTCCTTTCGGAAAGTCGCTTTTCATATTCAGCAAAATCGCTGATTGGTTTTCTTGCAACTCCGCTTTCTACGGCCGCTTTAGCAACTGCGGCAGAAACTTTTGCAAATAATCTACTATCAAGTGGTTTCGGAATGAAATAATCTTTCCCAAAACTGATTTCAGCCAAATTATAAGCCTTTTTCACAGCTTCTGTTGCTGGTTCTTTCGCCAAATCTGCAATGGCGTGAACTGCCGCTATTTTCATCTCTTCATTAATGTCTGTCGCCTGTACATCCAGCGCCCCACGGAATATATAAGGGAATCCCAAAACATTATTCACCTGATTAGGATAATCACTTCTTCCTGTTGCCATAATCACATCTGGGCGGATCTGTTTTGCTATATCATAGTCTATCTCTGGAATAGGATTAGCCAATGCGAAAACGATAGGATTTTCCGCCATTTTTGCTAAAACTTCAGGTTTTAGAACATTTCCTTTAGAAAGTCCGATGAAAACATCCGCTCCCTCCAAAACCTCATCCAAAGTTTCCGCTTCGGTATTTTGAACAAAATCCAATTTCTCTGGCGTAAGGTTGGTTCTCTTATGGCTGATAACTCCCTTGCTGTCGCACATTATGATGTTTTCTTTTTTCAAGCCCAGCTCTATGTAAAGTTTAGAACACGCAATAGCTGCCGCACCTGCGCCATTTACCACCATTTTTATGTCCTCTATCTTTTTTCCTGCTATTTCTAAACCATTCAGCAATGCCGCTGCGGAGATAATCGCCGTTCCGTGCTGGTCATCATGCATCAGTGGAATATCCAGCTCTTCTTTTAGTCTTTTTTCTATATAGAAGGCCTCTGGCGCCTTGATATCTTCCAAATTTATCCCTCCAAAAGTAGGCGCTATTGCTTTCACGATTTCTACAAATTTATCAGGGTCTTTTTCATTAACTTCTATGTCAAAAACATTGATATCCGCAAACACCTTGAACAAAAGCCCTTTGCCCTCCATCACAGGCTTAGAAGCCTCTGCACCGATGTCACCAAGCCCCAGAACAGCCGTTCCGTTACTGATTACAGCCACCAAGTTTCCTTTGGAGGTGTATTCATAGACTTTGGAGGCATCTTTTTCTATTTCAAGGCAAGGTTCTGCCACCCCAGGAGAATACGCCAGACTCAAATCCCATTGTGTAGCGTAGGGTTTAGACGGCTCCATTTGGATTTTTCCTTTGGGCTCGGCTCTGTGATAGTCCAGAGCAGCTTTTTTCAAGTTTTCTTTATTGTTTTCCATCATTTTAGTTCGATTATTATTTCTCGGAATAGAGTTCGCAAATTTCTGCTTTTTTTTCGGAATTATCGTTATATTTTTTATTGAAAATATTGATTTTAAAAATAATTTTTATTTTTGCCTAAAATAATTTGATTTATGAAAAAAATATTTGCAGGATTGCTTTTAGCAATTTCTTCTGTGGCATATTCACAGGAAGCATTCACAGGTGCTAATGATATCAGAGCTTATGTAGGAGCTAACATCCAAAACAAAGGTACAGGTGTCACAGCAGGAGCTGACTATGGACTAGGGAGAAGCTTCTCAGTAGGATTACAGATGAGCTATCTTTTGGGAACGAAAAACAATGTTAATGGAGTAGAAAAAGCTCCTGTAGGAGATAGATTTGACCTTCGTGGGAGATTTAATGCTAATTTAGGTGGAGTTATGAACCTGCCAGAGCAGCTGGATGTTTACCCAGGTTTGAGCTTAAGTTTGAAAAACTTTGGAGGGCATATCGGTGCGAGATACTTCTTTAATAAAGGTTTTGGAGTATTCTCTGAAATCACCTTCCCTATCGCAAGATACAAAACAAGCGCAACTGGCTACGAAAAACTAAACAACCAGTTTACTTTCCAAATCGGTGCAGCTTTTGACCTTAACTAAAAAAAAATAAATCCCTCATAAATGAGGGATTTTTTATTATTTTATCAATCCTCCTTCGTCTTCTTTCTTGTCACTGCCCAGCATATTAGGATTTTCTTTGGCTAATTTATTTCTTGTAGGGATTTTATAATTTACAGAAATCCCAAAAGTACGGGTATCACTCTTATCTCTGATCAACACATTAGGTGTCTGATAAACAGAGCGAGAGGACATTTTATTCGTATTAAACACATCATTCACATATAATGAAACATTTAATCTGTCACTCATGAATTTTCTTGATAGTGTGATATCCAGCGTATTATTCAATGGTTCGTCAGTTTGGAAATAGAAATATCCTACCTTTGCTGGGATATAGCTGTAGTTCGCATTCAGTTTTATTCCCTTTGGTAATACAATCTGGGCATTTAGATTTAAAAACCAAAGTCCATTAGGCTTGATTTCCGAAAGCCTCTGCAACTGATAATTTGCAAAGAAATACAAAAAGCTGACTTTATCAGGATTGATTGTACTCATAGAACCCATGATTTCCTTGATTGACTTTGTAAAAATCATAAATGGAATTGGGAATCCTATATTGAAATTATGTATTTTCACAGAGGAAATATTTTCATTGATTACAGAGACCTCATCGCCGCGACGAATCATTTTTTGTATAATTTGGTTATTAACCAAGCTTAAATTATACCCTAGAAATACATAATCAAACGCAGAAATCTTCGCTTCTATATTATCAAAAATTGTTGGTTGTAAATTTGCATTTCCTGATATTCCAAAGTTACCATTTCCATAAGTATTGTTATTTGGGTTCAAAAGAGAAATACTTGGCAGGCTGATTTTCTTATTATAATTAACCGCAAAATTCACTCCTTTTATGAAATTATACTGCACACTGGCATTTGGGAAAAGACGGTATTGCTTGAATTTATGCAAATCATCATATTGATGCGTATTGCTGTTGTATGTAGTTCCGCTGATGTCATAATCTTCGGCACGAGTTCCGAGGATAAAATCCAGCTTCCCTATCGTAGTCTGCAATTCTACATAAGAAGATGCCGTCTGTCTCTGGTAGTCCAAATTGGTAATTCCTCTGCTTTCCGTGGTAAAATCCAATCTCTCGTAAAGCCCTCCAACGCTGATTTTACCTTTGTCAAAGATATTGAGTGGCTGGGAAAAATCTACTCTAAATTCAGCTGTTCTCGCATCTGAACTATTATCCAAAACAAGTTGATTAGTAGGAATTTGATTTAAAAACAAGTTTTTCTGTTCAAAATCATTGTCCCTTTTAGTATAAGTGAATTTAAAATCCAGTTTTCTATCCGAACCGCTAAATCTTTTTTGGTATGCTGCCGAAGCTTCATGTCTCAGCCTCATGCTTCCGATTTCGTCTTGTCTATTGTAGCTCAGTCCGCTGTAAATCCCATTACTCTGAACCGCAGCATCATTATTACTATAATTCAGGTTATAATTTAGCAATAATCTATCATTTTGACTAAAATCAAAAGTCAAAGCCGCTTTTGCAAAATACCCCCTGTTCCTTTCATCATTAAATATACTCGAAATACCATCTACTTCATTGTTTTTCATATTTTCGAGATAGTTCTGCCCTACATTCAGCTGCCAGCCGAACCATCTGTTTTTGGAATTGAGCAAAATAGAGTTGTTCGTTTTGCTTCGGTATTTGTCATAATTACTAAAAGAATAGTTCCCAGAATAAGTGGCAGTAAGGTAGCTTTTCGCTGATTTTGAAGTGATTATATTCAGAATCGCACCACCAGAAGTCGCTGGATATTCCGCACCTGGGCTGGTTACCACCTCTATCCTGTCTATGGCATTTGCAGGCATTCCTTCTAGAAAGGCATTCAGCTCATTGCTGGTAATATTCAGCGGGCGTCCATCCATATAGACATCCAACATTTTCCCTTGATACGCCATCCCTGTAAGGTCTGAAACGATAAGCCCTGGCAGTTTTTTGATTCCTTCCAGAGCCGTTCCCGTGTTGAGATTCGGCTGTTCAGAAAAATCAAATATCGTGCGGTCAGCCTTCTGCTCCACCGCTTTTTTGGTTTTCGTAATCGTTACTTCTTTTATTTCCTTTTCTTTCTTCGGGGTTTGTGGTTTATCTTCTTGTGCCCATCCCATCGCGGAAATAAGAAGCGATAATACAGCAATTTGTTTTTTCATTTCGTATTAATTTTATGATTTCTTGTCGCAAACATAAATAATTTTTCGAAACTATGCAATGCATAGTAGTAGATTTTTAAAATAAATTGATGATTTTTTTATTTAAAAGTCTTCAAATTTAAAGTTTTCTATCTAAAAAATAGAAAAAAATCCTACCGAGCTGTCATTTTACACCCTCGAATAGGATTTTATCTTTGTTCAACTGAAAAATCAGAGTTTTATCGTGTTTTCTTCAAATTTCAAATTCTGCTCTGGGAAGTCCAGTTTTGTGAGCTGTTTTATCCGATGAAAAGCTCTGTTTTCTGCATCCAGCTCAAGCCCTTTTTCTTTGGTCTGCTTCACAGAAACCACCTTCGCAGAGAGAAAATCGCCGTTGGATTTTAGTTTTATGTCCAACAAAGGCGCGATGCCTTTGTCTCCCGTAAGGCTGAACCGTCCATAAGTATTGAAATTCCCAAGACTATACGCTATGAATTTATTTTTATAAACTTCCACCGCACGGGTCACATGCGGGCCGTGTCCCAGCACGATATCCGCTCCTGCATCCACCACAGAACGCGCGAAATGATGCACATCCCCTCTATTTTCTCCGTAAAAAATTTCTGCCTTTTTAGGAACTCTCACATGTTCTGTCCCTTCCGCACCGCCATGAAAAGAAACGATGGTAATGTCCGTTTGGGATTTTAGTTCCTGCACTATTTCTTTTGCTTTTTTGACATCCAATAGGGAAAGCATATTTTTATTCGGTGCAAAGGCGCAGAAGCCGTATTTTATATTATCTTTTTCAAAAATCACGACTGGATACTCCTTTGTCCCTGCGTGATAAATTCCTGCATTGTCAAGGACTTTCGCTGTTGTTTTCCTTCCTACTGATCCGAAATCTCCTGCGTGGTTGTTCGCGGTGCTCATCAGGTTAAACCCTGCTTCTTTGATGATTTTCCCGTATCGCTCGGGCATTCTGAAAACATAGCAGTGCTGTGGCTCTTTGTCCTCGCATTTTTGAGATTCTCCTTCATCTAAAAAAACACCTTCCAAATTCCCAAAAACGATGTCACCTTTCAGATGATTTTTTACCTCTGAAAAGCTTCCTGCCGCATCATCTTTCGGAAGATATTTTTTAGACGGATAGGCGCTTCCTATCATGATATCGCCCACCGCCACTATATTTATAGTATCTTTTTTAATTTTTTCCTCTGACTGTGAGCGTTCTATTTTTTTGAACGAATCACCACTCTCTTTGGAAGAAATTTTTTCCAAATTCTCTTTTTTTTCACAAGAAAACTGCCCTAAAAGAACTGCCCAAAAGATAATTTTTCTTTTCACTTTTAATCTTCTTAATAACGGCGTAAAGATACAAAATTCATCAAAAAAAAAATAATTGATGTTTGATATTGAATATTTTATTTTTTTATCTTTGCCCACTTAAAGTTCTTTGAAAAATGTTAGGAAGAAGACAATTACGAGAAAAAACCATCCAGACCCTTTATTCTTATCAGCAAAATCCTATAAAACAGGATGTTTTGGCAAGAAATATGTTTGCTGAAATAGATAAGATTTACTCTTTGTACATCTATCAGCTTAATTTTCTCATCGCCTTGAAAAAAATCGCGGAGAAACAAATGGAGCTGAACAAAAACAAGTACATAAAAACCGAGGAAGACCTCAATCCCAATCGGAAATTTATCCGAAATCAGGCGATAGAACTTCTCGAGCAAAACGAAGAAAGATTGTCTTTCAGTGCTAACCACCAAAGTCTAATCTGGGACATCCATGATGACCTGCTCATCAAGGTATTTAACAAAATAAAAGCCAGCAAACTCTTTCAAGATTACATGAAAGGAGATGAATTTTCTTTCGAGGAAGACCAAAAATTCATCGGAAAAGTTTTCCTAAGGTATGTCGCAGAAAACGAAGACTTCCAGAACCATTTGGAAGATTTAGAACTTCACTGGGCGGATGATTTCCACATCGCCAACTCCATGACACAGAAAACTCTCGGTTTCCTCAGCAAGGACAAGCCTTCGCATACTTTGATAAAGATGATAAAAGATGAAGACGATAGAAATTTCGCTCTGAAACTGCTCAACGAAACCCTGAACCACTGGGAAGAAACCGAAAAAAAGATAGAAGAAAGACTGGAGAACTGGGATTTAGACCGTATCTCGCTAATGGACAAAATCATTTTGGCTACCGCTATTTCAGAATTGGACTATTTCCCTCTGACGCCTGCCAGAATCATCATCAACGAATATATAGAAATCGCAAAGGCTTTCGCTACTGACAAATCCCAAATCTTTGTAAACGGAATCCTTGACCGATACATCAAAAGCAACAATAGAAATTAAATTTTAACCTTAAAATAACCAAAAAAGAAATGAAAAACACCTTGAAACTTTCAGGAATAGGGCTGATGATGCTCCTTGCGACAGTATCTTGCCAAAAAAACGAAAAAGCTGACCCAATGCCAGAAGTTGTGGAAGAATCTAAACCAGAACAACCAATGACAAAGGCGAGTTTTGCTAAAGAAGAGCACGATTTTGGGACTATGAAAAAAGGCGAAGTGGTACAGCATGTCTACGAGGTAACCAATACTGGTGACAAGCCCCTATATATCAACTCCGTGCAGCCTGCATGTGGATGCACAGCGCCAGACTACACCAAAGATGCCATCGCACCAGGAGAAAAGGGACAAGTAACGCTGAGTTTTGACTCCAAAAACTTCTCCGGAGCTGTAACGAAAACTGCACAAGTATTCATGAACGCAGAAAACTCTCCTATCACGCTGAGTTTTAAGGCGAATGTACAATAATCACTTAGAAAAACTTTAATAAAAATGGAAAACTTACAACAGTTCATACCGATGTTGCTGATTTTGGTCGCATTCTATTTCCTAATGATAAGACCACAGCTCACGAAACAGAAAAAAGAAAAGCAATTTCAGGAGAATCTGAAACCAGGAAGAAGAGTCGTGACGACTTCTGGTATCCACGGGCGTATCTTCTCCATTGCAGAAGACGGCGTAGTCATCGAGACGCTTTCTGGTAAGCTGAAAATGGAATTGGCCGCAATATCCAAAGACCTTACCCTCAGCCGTTTTCCTGAGGACAGCGAAGAAAAGAAATAACAAACAAATCCCTATCTGTGATAGGGATTTTCTTTTATAAAAAACTTTCTAATGCAGTTCTACCTTGCTGTCTTTCATGACATTGGTTACCCCTTTTATATTTTCAAAGTATTTTCTCCCCTGCTCTATGGATTTTCCTCGGAAGATTCTCACTGCGATGCCTTTCATTTCCTTGTATTCATAGATTATTTCTGCACCATAAGATTTTACTTTTCTTTTTAGTTTCGGAAGAGAAATTTCATTTTCATCGTAAAAAATAATGAGCGTTCGGTCTTCTTGAGTGTATGTTTCTTCCTGTTGATACACGGCTTTTTGGGTCTGCATACAACTGAAGAATGACATCGCAATAAATAATGATAATATCTTTCTCATTTTTTAAAAATTTAATTCAAAAGTATTAAACATTTTATAATTAAACAAAATTCCCCTTACCAAAGTAAAGGGAATAAAGTTATACACTAATATTTCTTTATTAAATTATTTCAAATTTTTCTTAAAAATTTAGGTTTTGTTCTTTTTATATATTGGAATCCTTTACACCTATAAAAATCTCCACTTCCGATAGGTCGCCTTGCTGAGATTTTTCTGTATACAATTCATAATCATACTGATAAAGCCTATTTAGCTCCTTATCTTGCTCCCATATTTTCTGCCATGCTTCTGCTATAGCCTGAGGCATTGCTCCTTTAGCAAGGAATTTCTTAGAGTTCTGTTTAGGAAATTCTCTTCCGACCAACCCACTTGGGATTTCATCAAGCGAAGAAACTTCCAGTCCCAAAAGTGTGGTATATTCACCTGTATAATCACTTTCGTAGTCTGTATAGATAGCATAAACATTGCTGTTCACTGCATTTGGGATTTTGCTGATGATATTTTCAGAAAAAAATCTATTCCAAAGACCTCCAATGTCCTTCATTGATTGTCCATTCTGATTTGTCGTGCGTGTTTCTATACCAATTATTTTCATATCTATAAATTTTACACTCCAAATAAACTAAAAAATTATTGTATAAAAAATATTCTTATTATCTTTTATCTTTTTTTGCCTTTTAAAATAAAACTAAAAAATCCTCCCACTCTAAAAGTGAAAGGATTTTTATCTGTATATGATTTCATTTAGAACCCAAACTTTCCATTTTGGTGCTTCCAGTTTTCTTTTGGTGCAATCGGCTCTATGGTATCCCAGTGTTCTGCTATTTTTCCGTTCTCCACTCGGAAAAGGTCATAGAAAGAAGAATGCACACCACCTATCTGCCCTTCGCTCACAGTCAAAACAAAATTTCCTTCGCCCAAAACTTTGTGAATTTTATCGTATTTCATGGTAATTCCCTGCTTCGCCATTGCTTCCAAAGCGCTTCCCAAACCTGAGAGGTTATCTGGAATCTGCGGATTGTGCTGGAGATAATTGTCCCCATCAAAATACTGCGCCAATCGCTCCATTCTGCCATTTACCAATATATCTTCCACGAAATTCTGCACCAGTGTTTTGTTGGCTTCGGTTTTGTCAAGGTCTTTTACTTCAGTTGTTCCGTCGGTCATTGTTCGTCCGCTTGGATTTGGCTGGTTTGGTTTTTCTTGTAGGTTGTCCCAGTGCTCTACGATTTTACCATTTTCAAAACGGAAGATATCAAACCCGATTTTTTCACCAAAGAAATTGTAATCAGTATGTGCAAACACATAGTCGCCATCCTGAAAAACTCGCAGGGTATTCACACGGGCAGACCCCGCAGGAAGCGCCTGCAACGCCTCTCCGAAACCTGCTAATCCATCACCTATCAAGAGA
Organism: uncultured Flavobacteriaceae bacterium; assembly: GCA_963509715.1. Taxonomy (GTDB): domain Bacteria; phylum Bacteroidota; class Bacteroidia; order Flavobacteriales; family Weeksellaceae; genus JABCPE02. The sequence continues at coordinate 15,828 of CAUPCB010000021.1, forward strand.
TTGTGCTGTTTGTAATTATCAGCGTTGATGTATCCTACTGGCTCAGCAGCGCCTGTTTCTATTGCTTTTAATAACTCTACTACTTGTTGTTTTCTGTTTACTTGTGTCATAACCTTTGTATTTTATTTTGTTAATATTAATTTGCTTTTAATTTCTGGGACAAAGGTATAGGCTTTAGAAACGGAAAACATTGAACAAGTTCAATAAAACATTTTCCTGCGAATTTTACTTACAAACTCATGGGTTACACCAAGGTAAGCGGCAATTTGTATATTCGTAAGGCGCTGGGCAATTTGTGGATATTGGGCAAGAAATTCCTTGTATCGCTCCTCGGCGGTCTTGCTGAGATTGTCTATCATACGGCGCTGGAGGGCGATATGGGTTTTGAGAGTCATTATCCTGAAAAGATGTTCCGCTATGGGAATATGCTCAAAAGCATACTGCTTGTCCTGATGAGAAATAAGCAGAACTTCACTGTCTTCCAGCGCCTGAATATAGAGCTGGGAAGGAATTTGGTTCATAAAACTATCAAAATCTGTCACCCACCAGTCTTCCGCACCGAAGAAAAGCACCTGCTCATTTCCATTTCGGTCAATGTGATAAATGCGAAACAGCCCTTTGGTGATAAAGGCTTCAAATCTGCAGACTTCTCCCTTTTGAAGAAGAAATTCTTTCTTTTTAATTTTCTTTTCGGTAAAAAGCGAACACAGCTGAGCTATCTGTTCTTCTTTATCTTTAATATGTTTCGCGAAATGGCTCTGCAACAAAGAAATATCCAAGGAAATACTATTTTATTGATACAAAAATAATGAATTTACACCCAATAAAAATCTTTTCTTATTTTAATCCGCAAAATCCTGCGCGAATGATTTTATTTCAGGGAAGAAAATTTCGTATTTCTCATGGAGGAAATCTTTATTTGCTAAAAACGCAGGGAATACATTGGTGGTTTTGTCCAGAAACTGGGCTTTGTTCACCACATTCCGAAAGCTGTACTCTATCCCCCACTCATTTCGGTAGTTGTAGAGCCAGTCGTCCTGCTGCATCTTATCCAAAACTTTTTTGAAAACCTCGGGCAGAAATTCCTCGTATCGGCGGAGGACAGCATAGACCCTTTGCGAATGCTCCTGCCACTCGCGCTGGGAATTTTCGGCGGTATCATTTGCGAGGAAATAGTCAAACGCCACATCCACAAACGCCCCAGAATACAATTTTACCAGCGGTCGGAAAGGCGCCTTCGCCTCGTGTATCAACGGATGCGCATCCGTGAAAGTGTCTATCGCTCTGTGCAATTTTATACCTTTCTGTATGCTTTCTGGAAGGCGGGCAACATCTCTGTTCTTCACAAAATCCGCAATCATATTGCCGACGAGCTGTTCCTCGGAAAAAGAAAGATAAGAATGAGCTAAAAAATTCATTTTGTATTCTGCATTTAAAGTTGATAAAGCCAATAAAAACCGCCTACTTCCTAAAACAATCTCTGATGAAAATCCTCTATTTTGCTGACTTCCACAAGTTCTATTTTAAAGCCTTTTTTAGGAAGTTTGTTTTGTTTAGAAATGAAAATCCTCTCGTAGCCTAATTTCTCCGCCTCCAAAATTCTTTTCTCCACCTGCGGAACAGGACGAATCTCTCCGCTGAGCCCTATTTCTCCCGCAAAACAAACATTATCTGATATCGCTTCATCTTCATTGGAAGAAAGAATAGCCGCCACTACTGCCAAATCCAGCGCCGTGTCGCCTGTTTTCATTCCTCCCGTGATATTCAGGAAAACATCCTTCGCGCCAAGCATAAAACCTGCCCGCTTTTCTAAAACCGCAAGGAGCATATTCAGCCTCTTGCTGTCAAAACCTGTGGAACTACGCTGCGGCGTTCCATAGACTGCACTGCTTACCAATGCCTGAATTTCCAGAAGCATGGCTCTGTTTCCCTCCAAAGTAACTGCCACTGCATTCCCTGAAAGGTCTTCGGATTTTTTGGTAATGAGGATTTCGGAAGGGTTTTTTATTTCTTTTAATCCTGCTGAAATCATTTCATAAATCCCAATTTCAGAAGTAGAACCAAATCTGTTCTTGCTCACTCTCAGCAATCGGAAAAGGTGATTTCTGTCGCCATCAAAATTGAGAACTACATCCACCATATGTTCTAGGACTTTTGGCCCTGCTATCTGTCCATCCTTCGTGATATGTCCCACTAGGAAAACTGGAATATTGGTCTCTTTAGCAAATTTAATAACCTCCGAAGAGCATTCTCTAATCTGCGAAACTGTCCCTGGCGAACTCTCTATCATCTGGGACTGAAGCGTCTGGATACTGTCTATAATCACAAAATCTGGCTGAAGTTTTTTCGCCTCGGAAAGGATTTTTTCCACTGAAGTTTCGGTGTAGAGGAAACAATTTGGATTTTGGATTTCGGTAAGTCTGTCCGCTCTCATTTTTATCTGTGACGCGCTCTCCTCTCCTGAAACATAGAGTATTTTTTTCTTCATTTTCAGGGCAAGCTGCAGGAGCAGTGTAGATTTCCCAATCCCTGGTTCGCCGCCTATCAAGGTAACCGAACCCAGCACGATACCTCCGCCCAACACTCTATTCAGCTCCTCGCTGGGAGTTTTTATACGATGTTCGGCATTGACTTCTACATCTGTTATCGTCACCACTTTTTGTTTTCCTTCGCCCAAAATATGGTAGGTAGGCGACTTTGATTTTTCTACAATTTTCTCCACCAGAGTATTCCAAGAACCGCAGTTCCTGCACTGTCCAAGCCACTGTGAATACTGCGTTCCGCAATTCTGACAGAAATATGCTGTTTTTACTTTTGCCACAAATGATATTTTAGGTGGTGCAATTTAAACAAAAAAGATTATTTTTGCATCATGTTTAGAATGTTCAGAAGTTTAGGAGAATATGTGCTCCTTTTAGGAAAGGTTCTGAGAAAACCACAGAAATCCAAGGTTTTTTCAAAGCTTTTCATGAGAGAAATCAACGATTTGGGGGTTGATTCTTTTGGTTTAGTATTATTCACTTCCCTGTTTGTGGGGGCGGTGGTCGCTATACAGATGTATAATAACTTTAGCACGGCATCTATTCCCATTCCGCTGCCATATGTAGGACACGCTACCAAAGTGGTTCTCATCTTGGAATTTTCACCTACGATTATCAGTGTGATTTTAGCAGGGAAAGTGGGTTCTTACATCGCGTCTTCTATTGGAACAATGCGAGTGACAGAACAGATTGATGCTCTGGATATTATGGGAGTAAACTCGGCTAACTTCCTGATTCTTCCGAAGATTTTGGCTTGTGTTATTTTTAATCCTTTACTCATTGCTATCAGTATCGTAGTAGGAGTTTTTGGAGGATATCTGGCGGGGGTTTTCACTGGCTCTTGGACAGAATCCAACTATATCACGGGAGTTCAGATGGATTTTCCTACATTCTTTATTTGGTATGCTTTTATGAAAACGGCGGTTTTTGCGTTTCTGATTGCAACCATCCCAGCGTATTTCGGCTATAATGTAAAAGGCGGATCACTGGAAGTAGGGCGTGCAAGTACCCAAGCGGTAGTTTGGACTATTGTAGCCATCATCATTGCTAACTTAATTTTAACTCAAATGTTCTTAGGCTAATGATAGAAGTAGTAGATTTAAAGAAAAGTTTTGGGGACACCGAAATTCTAAAAGGAGTAACCACCACGCTGGAGTCAGGGAAAATAAACCTAATTATAGGGCAGAGTGGTTCTGGGAAAACTGTATTTTTGAAGTCATTATTAAATGTCTTTGAACCCACCAGTGGCAGCATCCTCTTCGATGGGCGAAACATCGTAGAAATGACTCCTAAACAAAAACAAGAACTGAGAGCAGAAATAGGAACGGTATTCCAAGGGAGTGCGCTGTTTGACTCTATGACTGTGGAGGAAAACATCATGTTCCCGCTGGATATGTTTACCAACCTCACCTATACCGAGAAGAAAAAACGGGTAAAAGAAGTAATAGACGATGTTCATCTAGAAAATGCAGACCACAAGTATCCATCCGAAATTTCTGGGGGGATGCAGAAAAGGGTTGCCATCGCGAGAGCCATCGTGAACAATCCTAAATATCTCTTCTGTGATGAGCCAAACTCTGGGCTAGACCCTTATACATCGAAGGTTATAGATGATCTAATCAAAGAAATTACCCGAAGATATAACACCACTACCATCATCAACACCCACGATATGAACTCAGTGATGACCATCGGTGAGAAAATCGTATATCTAAGAAAAGGTGTGAAAGAATGGGAAGGGAATAAAGATATCCTCATCAATGCAGAAAGCCAATATTTAATAGATTTTGTTTATTCTTCCGAATTATTCAAAGAATTGAGACAATATTTATTAAATAACAATAAAAATGTTTAATTTCCGTTATAGTCCTATCAGATTAAATTCAAATATTATGAAAAAGATTTCAAGTATGGCTCTTTTAGGGCTTTCATTAATGGGATTTTCACAAGTGAAAATAGGTGTAAAAGCGAATGTTTTGCTTAATACAAGTTCTTCCAAATGGTCTGAAATAAAAAGATCTGTACTGGATTACACAGATTCTGGCAGCAAAAGTGCAGGGTTTAATGTAGGGCTTTCAGCTAGAATAAACCTCCCTTCAACTCCACTGTTCATCATGCCTGAAATTTATTACACTTCTTTTAATAATTCATTCACTGAAAGAAGAACTAAAACGACTTTGAAAGCAAAAACCAACAGAATAGATGTTCCTGTATTAGTCGGAGTAAACCTTATTTCGGATAATCTAGGGGTTTTCGTAGGGCCTGTGGCTTCCTACAACCTTGCAAAAGAAAATACATGGAATAATTTCAAAGAAAATGCAGGGAACAAATTCACAGTTGGCTATCAGGTTGGTGCAGAGGCTAGATTGTCTAACTTCATCATCAATGCGAGATACGAAGGAAGTTTCTCCAAAGACCAAAGAGATTTTATCAACAACAACATTTCCGAAACTGTGAGATATGACAACCGTCCTAGCTTCGTAGTTCTGGGGGTTGGGTATGAATTTTAGATTTAAATTTTTATCATTAAACAAAAAAAGCTTGGGAAAATTCCCAAGCTTTTTTATTTCTTTAAACATTAGAAGAACCATTATTGATGTTCTCCACTTTCTTTTCTAATTCTTTGTTTTGTTTCTGTAATTGGGCAAACTGCTTTCTTTTTTCCTCCTCTCTTATGGCTGAACCTTTACTAATATAGCCCACTATTCCACCGATGATAAGACCGATTCCTATTCCGCCCATCACTCCCATCATGTGGGACATCGTGATTTTTTCTAACAAAAAATCTGTGGAATAATAAAACATCGCTCCCGAAATAAGCAACAAAATCCCTCCTACTATTGATAAACTTTTCATACTCTTTATTTAAATTTATTTTCCTCCTGATGCTCTATAATATTCTAATGCTTTAGGCATGTATTTATCCATATCTTTTCTTCTGTTCTCTGGACTTGGGTGAGTAGAGAGAAACTCTGGCTGTCTTGCTCCACCAGATGCCGCCTCCATTCTATGCCAGAAAGGCTGGGCTTCCCTAGGGTCATACCCTGCTATCGCCATTAGGTAAAGTCCCATTTCATCCGCTTCCAGCTCCTGCTTTCTTCCGTATGCCAGAAGTCCTACTTGTGCTCCTATCGGATACAACTGGTTAAAAACCGATGCCATTGCATTATTCCTAATCGCTCCACTGACCAATGTTCCTCCCACTTGAGCTAACATTGCTGAAGAAATTCTCTCATTTCCGTGTCCTGCCAGTGCATGGGCTACTTCGTGTCCCATAACCACAGCCACACCTGTTTCTGTCTTACATATAGGCATAATTCCTGTGTAGAATGCTACCTTCCCGCCTGGCATACACCATGCATTGATTTGTTTGTCTTCAATCAAGTTAAATTCCCAATTATAGCTTGACAAAGCCTTTTCCCTACCAATCGCTTTATAATAGCTTTCCGCTGCATTTTTTATTCTCTGTCCTACATTTTTTACTTGTTTTGCTTCATTGGTATTGCTTATTACTTTTGATTTAGACAAAGTATTTCTATACTGGGTGAGTGCCATCTGCGCTAGTTCGCTGTCATTCTGAAACTGCAGACTGCTTCGCCCTGTCATAGGGTTCGTAACACAAGCTACAAACACTGCTGAACATAGTAACCCTGAGGCTAAAACTTTTACTTTCATATTTTAAATTTTATCCAAATGTATAAATTTTCGTTCAAATATAAATAAAAGTTCAATTTATTGTTATTAAGTCTTTTTTATTTTTCAAGATTTGCTTTAAATTTGCAACGGATAAAAACTATATATAATCGATGCTTGATTGGATTTCACAACTTTTGTTACCAAATGAAAACCCTACAGCTATACAATCTCTGATTGTGATGATTTTAACAATTGGCTTAGGAGTATTTTTAGGGAATTTAAAGATAAAAAACACTTCTTTAGGCGTTTCAGCGGTGATGTTTGCTGGGCTTTTTTTAGGACACTACGGCTATAGGATGGATGCTTCCATTTCTAATTTCATCAGAGATTTGGGGCTTATTTTCTTTGTCTATGCTATTGGTTTACAGCTCGGGCCATCGTTTTTTTCAGCCTTTAAAGCTCAGGGGCTGAAATATAATATTTTGGCAGCGAGTGGTATTCTACTCAGTACTTCATTAGCTTTCATCATATTTCTAAATACAGATTTAGGAATAGAAAACACTGTGGGGATTTTGTCTGGTTCGGTAACCAGCACACCTGCCCTAGGAGCCGCGAAAAATATGATTGACGAACTACGCCCACAGTTCCCTGACAGACACCTGAACAGTCCTGCCATAGGCTACGCCATCACCTATCCTATGGGAGTTTTGGGAGTGATTTTTTCTATTATTATTGCAAGAGTTTTGCTAAAAATAGACCCACAGAAAGAATTGGTTAAATTCAGAGAGCGAATCATTCATCGCTCCCAGCCCATTATTCCAAAGAAATGTAGAATTACAAATCCTCATTTCGTGGGTAAAACCATTCGTGAGGCAATTAAAGAAATTGACAAAAATATCATCGTTACGCACCTAAAAAGAAGCGGCACCAAAGAAGTGATCACTCCTGAATCCAGTGTAATTCTAAATGACAGAGATGTCCTAATGATTGTAGGAACTGAGCCTGATGTAGACTTTTTCATCAGCCAAATAGGGCGAATTTCATCAGATTCCTTCATTGAGGGAGGAGAAATCATGGTCAAAAATCTCTTTGTGACCAAAAAAACTGCAGTGCATAAGAAATTATCCGACCTAGATTTATTCGGAAAATATGACTTGAAAATCACCCGTATTTTCCGCGCTGGGGAAGAAATTCTGGCAAGACCTTCGCTTGTTCTATTCTATGGAGACAAAATCCGCGTTGTAGGAAAAGAAGAATCTATCCAAAAGGCAAAAGAACTGATAGGCGACTCGGAAAAAGTCCTGCTAAAACCAGATTTCTTGTCTTTATTTGGGGGAATTCTTTTAGGGATTTTAATCGGTTCTATACCTATTTTTGTCCCATCTATGCCGTTGCCGATAAAGCTAGGTTTTGCTGCAGGGCCTCTATTGGCAGCCCTTATCATCAGCCGTTATGGAAGAATTAGTTTTATTTATTCTTATTTCAATAATGGGGGGATTCATTTTATGCGAGAACTGGGAATTTGCTTATTCTTCGCTTCATTAGGAATAACCGCTGGAGCCAAATTTTATGATAATTTCGTTCATTATAATGGTTGGCTGTGGCTGTTTTACGGCTCTATCATTACCCTTGTTCCTTGTATTTTCATTATTTTGGTGGGAAGATTTTACTTTAAGCTGGATTTCCTAAGCTTATCAGGGCTAATCAGTGGTGCTTACACAGACACTGCTGCGCTGTCTTTTAGTACTTCTTATTTAGATTCAGACATACCTGTTCAGGCGTATGCACAAGTCTATCCAATGGTAACCATTCTAAGGATTTTCATTGCCCAGATGCTGATTTTATTATTTATTTAATAAATTCATACATTTCAAAAATTTAAGGAAAAGAGAATGACACTCTTTTCCTTTTTTTATTTATTTTATTATTAAAAAACATTTATTGAACATTAGACAAAATAAAACACACCTAATAATTAGGTGTGTTTTTATATTTCTATCTTCTAAATTTTATTATTCAGCAGATTCTTCTTTTGCTGCTTTTTCAGAAGATTTCTTTTGAGACAAACCTTCTTTTACAGAAGCAGAAACGATAGAAAGAATCATATCGATAGATTTAGAAGCGTCATCGTTTCCTGGAATTACGAAGTCTACTTTTCTAGGATCTGAGTTAGTATCCACGATACCAAATACAGGAATACCTAATTTTTTAGCTTCTGTAACTGCGATGTGCTCTCTCATAATATCTACCACGAAGATAGCAGAAGGAAGACGAACCATGTCAGCGATAGAACCTAAGTTCTTCTCTAGATTAGCTCTTTGTCTGTCTACTTGCAATCTTTCTTTTTTAGATAAAGTTTCGAATGTACCATCTTTCTTCATTTTATCGATAGCGTTCATTTTCTTAACCGCTTTTCTGATAGTAACGAAGTTAGTAAGCATTCCACCTGGCCATCTTTCTGTGATGTAAGGCATATTAAGTTCTTGAGCGTGTTTTGCTACTACTTCTTTAGCTTGTTTTTTAGTAGCTACGAAAAGAACTTTTTTACCAGCTGAAGTGATTTTTTCAAGAGCAGAACAAGCCTCCTCTAATTTCACAGCTGTTTTATGTAAATCAATGATGTGAATACCATTTTTCTCCATAAAAATGTATGGAGCCATATTAGGATTCCACTTTCTAGTCATGTGACCGAAATGTACTCCTGCTTCTAATAAGTCTTTAACTTGAACTTTTGCCATTTTTTTGTTTTTTGTTAGTTTACTTTCCGCTGTTACGCAATCAACATGTTCTTTGATGGGAGAACTGTTTAGATGCTAAACTAAACGGGCAATTTTTACTTTCTGCTAAGCGAGACGCCTCGCATACTTGTGTATAAAATAGTTTTTGCGGAACAACATACAGATAAAACTGTATATTGAACACAAAATATTAACGCTTAGAGAACTGGAATCTCTTTCTCGCTTTTTTCTGACCTGGTTTCTTTCTTTCTACCATTCTAGCATCTCTTGTAAGAAGTCCTGCTGGTTTTAGAACAGCTCTAAACTCCTCGTTAATCTCACACAATGCTCTAGATACTCCAAGTCTGATAGCTTCTGCCTGACCTGTTGTTCCTCCTCCTACTACATTGATAGTAACATCGTACTGACCAACAGTTTCAGTCAATAAAAACGGCTGATTTACTTTGTAAACCAATACATCTGTGCAGAAATAAGTTTTTGCATCTTTCCCATTAACAGTAACATTTCCTGTCCCTGGTTTCACATAAACTCTTGCTACAGAAGTTTTTCTTCTTCCTATCTTGTGAACTATAGACATAATTATTTAATTTCGTTAAGGTTAATTACTTTTGGCTGTTGAGCTTCGTGTTTGTGCTCACTTCCTTCATAAACATGCAGATTTTTAAGGATAGCTCTTCCCAATCTGTTTTTTGGAAGCATACCTCTTACTGCATGCTCTATCAATCTCAGACTATCTTTCTTCTGCAATTCTTCAGCTGTTAATGATTTCTGTCCACCTGGGTATCCTGTATGCCAGATATACTCCTTGTCTGCCCACTTATTGCCTGATAAAGCAACTTGTCCTGCATTCAAAACGATTACATTATCTCCACAATCTACATGAGGAGTGAAATTCGTCTTGTGCTTACCTCTCAAAATCTTTGCAACTTTGGAAGCCATTCGCCCCAAAGGCTGCCCAGCAGCATCTACCACAACCCATTCTTTATTAGCGGTAGCCTTGTTTGCTGATACTGTTTTGTAACTTAATGTATTCACAATTTATCATTTATGATTAAACATACTTTTCCCATAAAGGGTTTGCAAAGGTATAAATAATTTTTGAAATAGAGAAAAATATTTTCTTTTTTATTTCTAATAATCACTCTCACTCACTACAAAAACATGATGAAAATCACATAAATAAGCTTACATAATTTCCTGAAAATAAATTAAATTTGTTAAATAAATTCTAAAATTATCTATTATGAAACATTTTTTATCTGCTTTAGCACTAGGGTGCTTGCTATTGTCCTGTAACAGAGACCTCGAAAACAATGAAACCCACGAAACTCCAACCCCCAAAAAGGAAAAATTAGTATTAGTTAATAAATTATCAGGAAACACTTCTGTTGATTTTTGGTATAAAAACGGGAATGAAATTGAATCTGCAAGAACAGATGGAATGGGAAAATCCAACATTGATTATGAGTATGACACATACGGAAGAATAATAAAAGAGCGCCGTTTTTCCTATAATCATACTCAAAATTTCGAGACTAATATAACTTATCAATATGATGGTCAAGGCAGACTAGCTTCTTCACATGCAATAAGTTCCAAAATCCACCCTGCTTGTTCTGTTGAGAGAAAACACACATACACTTACCAAGGAAATATAGTTACTGTCAAAATAGAGATAGGCACTGATAACTGTTCGTCTCCCGCTGAAGCAGCAAAAGAAAAAACAATAACTCTTCTTTTAGAAAACGGTAGAGTTACCAAAAGATTTAATGATCAAAATCAAGTTGCAGAAACTATAGAATACTACAACACTAAAAACGCTCTTAGAAACATCAAAGGTTTTCCTGCTTTAGTTGTAGAGTTTTATCTCAGAAGATTTACCTATGAACTACCTTTCTATAATGGTATCGAGAATGTACATTACCTTAGCTTTATAGACAATGTTAAAACTATAGATTATCCTAATAGAGATTATATAATGTACGAATATAGAACTGAAAGCGATGAGCTTACCAACAAGGACTATCCTCATAAAGTCATGGCACTCGACAAATCACATAATAATCCTACCCAACAATCATTGGTATATATGTATGATTTATCTTACATAGAAGAATAATAACACCAATATAAAAACCAAACGAGTGTGCACCAGAATTCTGGTGCACACTCATTTATATAATATTAGTTTTAGGTCTTATATTTTTATTGAAGATGCTCACTAAAAAACGCCTCCAACTTATCAAACGGAATTATACCAGCCTGATTGTCGTAAAAATCAGTATGACGGGCATTGGGAACAATAAAAAGTTCCTTCTTCTCACTACCTATTGATTTGTAGGTATCTTCACTCATATAGCGTGAATGAGCATTCTCTCCTGCAATTATAAGGGTTGGTACCTCAATTTCGTTCGCATAGGCTAACAATGGAAAATTCATGAATGAAAGCAGCGTAGTGGCTGTCCAAACGTGATTAGAAACTGAACGCTCGTGGAAACCTCGTGGCGTTTTGT
>CAUPCB010000022.1:0-26775 GCA_963509715.1 uncultured Flavobacteriaceae bacterium
GACTGCATCACCTTCTTTCACTTCGATAGGGTCTAATCTGACACCAGCCTCCCAAAGCTGCACACAAGTCTGCTGCAATTCACTCCACGAAAATCCTGCTGAAGTGATACACCCATGCTCATCTCTATCCGCACCGACCAATTCTTCTTGTTCTTCCACTTTTTGTTTTGGATTTTCTTTCACTTCTTCATTTTTTTGGTTGTTACATGAAAACATTGACAACACTATTCCTGATAAAATTACTAGTTTTTTCATAATTCAATTTTAGTTATTGTTATTATTACTTCCTCCAAAAGTAAAGTTAAAACTAAGCCCAGCCCGTAGAGTTGATAACGGATAAGCGGTGGAAATTTTATACTTGGTAACCAGCTGGTTATAGAAGAATTTCACTTGGAAATTTTGTGAAAAACTATAATCTGCCGAGAAATTTATTCCCAAAACTCTCTGTCCTCCAGTCACCTGTGAATCTTGGGCTAAAATATTGGTTATTCGGGTTTTATTATCTCTTAATGAAAAATCAAATTTAAGATTCAAGTCACTCTTTATCGTTCTTTGTTTTCCTCTGAACTTCATCTTAAATTTCAAATCTTTAAAAATATACCCAAATCCTACAATATACTCAGAACCAGAGTCTTCTGAAAGTGTATAATTCTGAAGTCCCAGTACATAGGCTCTATTCTTGTTATACATCGCTCTGAACTGCATATTATTCCTCATGGCAACATCAGCCCCGATAAGCGGCGAAAATTCCTCCACATAGCCTACCTGAGAGAATACATACGGATTTAGGAAGTTGCCATTTCTATCCTTGTCTGATGAAGGCATCGGCGTGTTTTTGCTCATCTCATAGTTATAATAATCTGAGCTAGACTGTATCCCTGCCACAGTGTATGTAGCCTTATAGCCATGTAATATGTCTATTTTAGAGAAATGTCTATTGAGCATCGGGATATTTTTCAATCCTGAATAGATAATCTGCCAGTTAGGAAGCGGGAATTTGGATTTCGTAGGGTTTTCTTTGCTCAAATTCTTACCACCAACCGCTGCCTTGAATGCAGGAATTAAGATGTATGAATTTCCTAAACCATAGCCTTCTACAAAGCCATCAGCCCCCAAAATTCCAGGTATACTTCTAGACAAAACTCGTGCATTTTCTACCATATTCATATAGAGCTGTCCGCCATCTTTGAAAGAAGTCCCCATCAATATATCTGTATGAGAGAAAGCTATAATCTCGTTTGCAAAAGATAATCTATTGTTTGTCAATATATTATACCCATTATGAGTCAATGAGCTTGAATAATTTTTGAGGAAATTTAAGTCAATCTTCAAATCATTCATCGGCTGAATTTGGATACTTCCTGTGATAGCCTTAGTCTGCATCTGAACATAGGATTCTGTCATCAAATCCGAACCTGTTACCCAGCCGCGCTCTATCATCACCCTACGGATATCAGCCTGAGAACCTAGCAAGAATCCATATGTAGGCCCTCCTATCCCCTGTCCGTATCCATAGAAATTAGGAGACGAAAGTATCCCTGGGAGAGAAGTTCCATTGGTTTCATTATAGTTAAAATCCACCTGCTTTAGCGAAGATGTAATTCCATAAAGAACAGCTTGTAATGGAGTCAGTTTATTTTTCAGTGTAGTGATTCTATTTTCACTATTTTTTCTAGTGGTTGTCTCTGCATTGGTTTTTTCCATTGCCTCTATCTCTGCTCTTCTCAACTGCATCGTATTCTCCAGTTTTTGAAAATACTTAAATTTAGAGAATAAACTCGGAATATCCACAGAAGCCGCAACCACGGTATTGTTATTATTTTGGGCTAAATTCCCTAAATCCTGCTGAGAAAGAACAGTAGAACGAGCCGACCAGTTATACTGGAAGCCATATCCCACCTCAGCATTGATGAAATCCAAATATGGGAAATGCTCAAACGGCAACTTATAGTTAAGCTGCACCTTGTGATTATACAAAACAGGTCTTCCCGCACGGAACAAATCTCTAAAAATAGAGCGGTTATTCATTCCATTTACAGAAATATGGTCATTGAGCGTTCGGGTATACGAGTTGATATCCAATTTCAGGGATTTAGTAAAATTAAATCCAAGATTATACTGCCATCCGAAATAGAAGGTTCTTCCCTTTATCATTTGGAAATCATCCCCTGGAGTACCTGTCAGTAGCGCATCTATGTTTCTGTACTGAAGCTCACTGTATGTTCTATCCAGTTCCGCTCTGAAAGACAATCGAGTAGGAATTGGGTTAAAATTAACTTCTTTTATCCAATTTAAATATTTAGCTGCTTTGGATGTGTCACTTATCAACTTATTAAACGGCCGTATCACCCAAGGTTTAAAATTAAAGTTATAATCCAAATACCCCTTGAAATACTGGCGATAATTCCTAGTTGTATAGACATCTCTATAAAAATCATCATTATAAACAGCCGTAAGGGAAAGGTTTTCTACATCGTAGAATTTGGATTTTTTCTCAGAGTTCATTCTCTGTTTCTGCATATTGACCACACCTATACTTCTCTGCTGAGAGTAGGTTCTCACTATTTTTTTCAGCTGGTCTCTTACTGGGCTGTTTTTCAGTTCTACATCATTATCCAGCGGATTATATTTAGGGTCTTCTATGCTCTGTGTATAGGAGTAGTTAAACGGAATTTTCATTCCTGCTTTCTCTGGCAAGAATTTATCCAGATTCACCGTGGTGCTGATGTGTAAAGTAGTGTTATCCGTCTGTGACCTTTCTGATGGTTTTTGGACAATAGTTCCGAAACCGACCGTAGATACAGAGCCGCTGGCATTAACCATCGCAAAATCACCCAAATTGAAAGTCAAATTGGCGTTTGCTGCATATCCTCCTTGGTTTTTAATTCCAGAAGCACGGATTTCATTTATCCAAAGCAAAATATCTTTGGACACACTAGATGCATCTTGGTTTCTTACCCCTAATACTATGGTATTGATATTCCCTATACTTGGGCGACCTTTTACATAAATCTTTTTATTAGCATCTCCATAGCTTCCGTCTGTATATCTAGTATCGGCAGGAGCTCCATTTTTATCTCTTCTTCCTTTAATGGCAGTTAGTTCCGTTAATTCCAGACTTACCATATTTTCTGAAGGCCAGATTTCATAAGGTGTTCTGCTGTTAGAAGAAGTATATTTAAGGGAAGCCTCGTATTCATAGTAGTTATCCGTAGCATCACTACCAAAACGGATAAAGAACTTGGTTTTATCATCGAGAGCTGTAGAGGTCAGATTCTTCAAATCTTGGGCATGAACAAACATTTCCAGCTTTTCATACCTACGCAAATCTAGTGTGGTATTTTTAAACACCCCACGAGCATCATTACTAAGCCCTGTTACTTTCATGTAGAGAGAGCCTTCATTTTGTCTCTGTGTACCAGCCGTTCCACTCAAAACCTCTCGGTCTATTCCTGGAGGCAGCACATATGGAGGCGTTCCTTGTCCGTTCTCTTCCAAGTTTACACTTCCTATCTCTAGATTGTCCGTGTTTACCGTTCCAAAACCTTCATTGGTAGTAGCATCTACAGCGAGTGGTTTGGTGTATCTTCTCCAATCAGAACGAACCAAATCCAAGCTTCCAAATCTAAGCGTAGTAGTCTCATCAAAACCTGTAAGAACCATTCTCATGAAACGAACATTGTTCAGCACATCTGTACTGCGCTCCCCTGCTGTGGTATCAAACTGGCTTACTGGAATACGGAAAAGATACCATTTATTGGTTCCAGATCTTCCGTCTTGGAATCTTGTGGAAACTTCCTTTACATCCACTATATTATTTTGCCCTAAAACCAAACTCGCTCTATCCAGCTTCACTGTATACTGGTTATAGCTTTCATTTTGATCAAGGTTAAAGTCTCTATTTACATCCTCTGCATCAGGAGTTTGTGTAGCAACTTCTAATGAATTGGCCTCTGAGTTTCCGTCTGGGTTTCTAAAATATCTGTATCGTTCCACCAGCGAGCCCGCCTGTGTGCCTTGGAATTTATTAGACAAAGGAAATACGAAGTCATCAGACGCAGGGTCTACAGCATTAGTCACAGGATTTACAAACGAAGTCCCGAATTTCGCCGCTTCCGACTGATTATCAAGCCCATCATACCCTAAATCCTGCGTAGACCGCTCTGCTCCCTCTGATGAGAATGCATAGAGCACAGGCGCTTGTTTAGGCTGATTACCCCAGTTGGTAGTCGTAACATTGGCTGGGTCTGAACTCGTAGGAAGTCCATTTTCGTATTGTAAAACGCCATCTTTTAGGACATCTTCAGAAACATTACCAAGATGTAGCAATAACTTAGGATTTGTTCCTAATGTTCCACCATCTGCATACGGATCCATCATCCAGAACTCTACATATTCTATATTAGAATTCACAAAGTTAGAAACAGAAATTGACCGCATAAGTCCTCCCCATCTATCTTGTGTCGTTTCTGATGGATTAAAGTTATAAGGCCCTCTTTCTGTCGGATAGTATGAAATATCAAAAGTATTCAGGAAATTTTCTTCTCCTGCTACATAGTCTTTTATCGTGTATAATTCTCCCTGATGAACTCTTCGTGAGGCGTGGTTAGATAAACTCTGCGCACTTACTCCATTAGGTGCAGATCCGCCTACTCCGTAGAACCTAGGGTCTATATTATACCAAGAAATAAGCCCCCTTCCGTAGCCATAGGTCAAGTTATTACTTAAACCAGCTGTATTAAATATAGGGTCACTCGTATTCTGCTCTGGTTTAGAAGCCAAACTACACATAGAAGGCTCTTTCAAAGAAATACGAGAAGTAGCCTGCTCAAAATCATCTATATAAGATTGATTTTGCATATTGCTATTTTCACCTGGGATAAGGTAAGCCGCCTCTGCTCGGAAACTGATATTAGATTTCGTATCTGTGCTAATGAGCGGGATTTTGTTTGTCAATCTCGTAAGGAACGGAGCCTCGTTATTATAGGCTATGTTCATACCGAGCATCGTATTATTCACTGCTTCCTGCCCAAGCTGGACTTTATGGGTCAAAGGCGTTTCTCTGTAATTAACCATCGTAGCTCCGATGAGGAAATTATCACTGATTTTCCTTTCTAAATTAAGCCCAATGAACCTTTTTTTCTGTGTATTAAATGCCAACTGATTTTCCAGACTCACACTAATAGCCTGCCCAGATTGTTTAATCATTTCATTGATAATCGTAACCGTTCCCAGCAAATAGTCTACCGTGTAGTCTACGCCTTCCACGAGTTCTACGCCGTTAGAAGTTACTTTCACCGAGCCTTTCGGAATATTTACCGCACCGAGTGCTATTCCCTGAGCTCCAGAACCTTTGAATCTCCCTTCTAATGTATATCGCTGAGCCAAATTAGCCTGTGTAGCCACAGATTTCAGCTGTGTATATAAATCCGAAAAGACAAATTTAGGGTCATTTCCTCCCAAAACATTTTCTATATACTTACCAAACGGCTGTGTTTTAGTAAATATCAATTTACCATTATTCTCATCAATGGTCAGCCCTGGAACGAAGTCAAACTGTCCGTCCCCGTCCTGCTGTCCATCTCCGTTAGAATTCAGTCTATCCCAGTTGAACAATTTCAGCAAGTTAATATCCTGAACGCCCGTTCCTGGTAGATAGCTGACCTTACCATTTGATGGGTCACGATAGTAAACATTCATGAAGAAATCCTGAGAAGAAATCTGTGTTCCATCCAGAGGATAGATATTCTTCATCATGAGATCCCACATAGGAGATGTGGTTTTGGTAATGGTATTGGGTTTAAGCAATTTCGTTATCAATACAGTAGAGTTATCTTCTGAAAACTCCCCTACTTTATACACTTTAGAGTCATCTCCATTTACAGTATATGAGAAAGATACCGCAAGGAGCTGATTATCATTTAATCTTTGATTTAGGGAAATATACCCCAGCTGTGGATGATACCTAAACTCGCTTTCGCTAAGTTTTCTGGCTCTTCTATTAAAAATAAAATTCTCCCCCTCCTGATATGGCTGGTTGGTTCCAGTAGTGGCATCATAGAGAGATTGGTTTTTAATGGAATTATACGCCGTGGTTACATCACGGATTCCTGTCAAATTAGAAACATCTCGATAAACCGTATTCACCGAGTTATCAGGATAAGCCGTAGGCGCTCCTTCCCCTAAGTCTCTGACACCCACTATCGTTTTCTGCGATTGGAGGTCACCAGACCCTTGATCTAGCACCCATACTTCTATCCTGTTAATCGCTATTTTAGAATTGATAAGAGGATATTGTAACAATGCTCCATCATAGTGATTATTAAAATACTGCCCAATGAAAAAGTGCTGATTATCCTCATAATCTACCGCATTGATTTTAAAACTCTTGGAAGCTCCTCCATTTTGTGCAACTACGGTCTGTACCTCGCCCTGCTGCTGTGAAAATACAAATGTTCCTGTAGTTTTCCCAAGCTGAAACTCTGTTTTTATCCCAAAAAGAGACTCAGAACCTCTAATCAAACTCGTGGAAAGCGGCATGTTGATATTCCCCACTTCCACTTTTTTGATGATTCTATCCTCGCCATCATCTCTGCTTCTGTCATTTAGCTTTTTAGACAACTTGTCTTGGGCATCTTTCCAAGAACTTCCCGTTCCAGTCCAGACAAGATTTACTTTATTTTCAAAAGCAAAACCACTCTGGGTATCATAGTTGGCTCTCAGCTGTAAGTTTTCCCCTACTTTCCCTACTATTCCTACATTTATCCTCTGCTGAACATCTATCGTAAAGGATTTTCTATTATTAGGAAGTATAAGTGGATTATCTATTTTCTGATGTAAAATACCAAGGTCAAAAGTAGCGTATCCCTGCGGAATAAGCTCTATCTTGTTCCCTCCAAAAATAGTTTCAAAAATTCGGTTTCTAATCGTGATATTTGGCAAAAGCGATTTTTTCTTCGCTTCTTCCTCCTTGTCACCTATCTGTGCATATGTTCCTTCGCCAGCCTTCTGACGAAAAAATTCACGGATATTTTTATTCTGTAAATATTGTGAATACTGCAAAGGCGTCATCGTAAGCGGTTCTCCTACCACCAGATTCCCAATTTTGGGATATAGATAATACATCCCTGTTTTAATGTCATAAAACGCCTCATAACGAGTGGGATTAGGAATTGTAAATTCCTTATTTTCTATGGTTTCTTTTTCTGTCTGAGCCCATACATTATCACTGAATAATGAAAGGAAAAATAAAGGTGCCGCCTTTAGTATAGTCGCTTTTTTCACGAAATCTGCCTTATATATTTTTTAAAACTTGTTTTACCAATTCTTCTACACTCGCTTCTTGATTTTGTTTCAAAATCTTATCCGCTATTTTTTCACTGGCTTTTCTTGGAATACCTAATACCTCCAATGCTGATAACGCTTCTTCTCTTATTTTATTATCAAGAATTGCAGTATTGCCCACTCCTAAACCATCAAATTTCTGAACTTTATCTCTCAAATCTATGATGATTCTCTCTGCTGTTTTAGCGCCTATTCCTTTTACTTTTTGAAGAACACCGCTGTTACCAGACAAAATAGCTTGGGCAATATCCGAAAGCTCTAATGATGAAAGCAAAATCATCGCAGACACTGCTCCCACGCCATTTACACTAATGAGAAGATTAAACATCTCTCTCTCCTCTTTATCAAAAAAACCAAAAAGCAAATGGGCATCTTCACGGATAATCTGCTGAGTGTATATTGTAGATTCTTTTCCTAAATGCAGTTTTTGTGATGTCTGCACACTAATTCCCACATAATAGCCCACACCGCCAACATCCATGACAGCATAAGTAGGAGTTAGTTCACTGACAACACCTCTAAGATAAAAAATCATTTGTATTTTTTTAAATTCCTACAAAGTTACAAAATAAATTTAATTTTCTTCCTGATAATAAACCTTATAGAATTTTCCTTTTTCATCCTCGCCCTGCTCTATTTTTCTACGGTCGCCATGTACATAGATATGGAAATTTTTATCCAGTTTTATTACAGATTTATAGTTTCTTGCCTGTTTCTTCACTGCAGCTTCAGAAATAGGAAATTCCTCTGCGATATCCACCTGAAACTCCTGCTCATATTCGGTTTTATAATTAGAAAAACTCTCTATCACATTTTTGTCCTGTAAAACTTCATTGGTAAATTCATCAAAATCAAATCGCTCTTTTTCTTTGAAAAAATTAATTGTCTTGTTCAAAAAATCAGCTTGGTCAGCCTTCGAAACCTCAAATTCCTGCGGAAGCTGATTCGTTATATAGTTTTTATAAAGGCTCAGCGTGCTCTCCGTGCTGAAATACTCATCATTTCTCTGGCGAATGTGCAGGAACTTATCAAACCAATATTCAGATTCTCCATTTTTATTATTATCAAAAGCCTTTACCACAAAACCCTCTTCCTTCTGAATATTGTAAATCATACAGCCTTTGTCTATTTTACTGAGATTAAACCCAAAATCCTTATTCACTTGGAAATTTTCATCTTCTGCCAAAACTTTCAAAAAAGTATCTTTTTTCTCCATTTTAAAAATCCCCAAAGAGTCCATTTTCTCGCCATTTTCCGAATCATCTTCAAAATAAACCACACAGCACTCCCCCGACAAAACCCTCGGATTATCAGTTATTTCGTAGAGATACTTAGCTATTTTTCGGGAATGTTCATGAAACCAGTCTTTCTCTTCAAAAATCTCCGAAACATAGGTATAAAGCTCATTGTTTTCTATATTAGATTCATGATAAAACTGAAATTTTTCTTCCGATTTAAAGGATCTTATGAAAAAATCTGATAAAAACTCTCTCATATCCTCATCCAAAATCAGTTCGACTTCCGAAAGAAAAAGCCCCTCTTGATTGATTTTATTTCCTACTCTATGGATAGATATTTTTGTAAACATTTTATTTTTATTTTCTACAAAAATATGATTTTTAATTTATCATCCGTGCTAAATTTAAAGTTTCTCATTTGCCTTATTTTTTATATTTTTGAAGCATGAATAAACAGGTAAAATTTGAAGATTTAGGGCTAATAGACTACCAAAAAGCATGGGACTATCAAGGAGAACTAATGCAAAAAATCATTGACATCAAACTAAAAAACAGAGAACTACCCATTGAAAACCAAATCATTACACCCAATTTCTTTTTATTTGTAGAGCATCCTCACATCTACACTTTGGGCAAAAGTGGTGATGAAAATAATATGCTCATCAACACAGAAAAACTAAAACAGATAAATGCCGATTTCGTAAAAACCAATCGCGGCGGAGATATTACTTACCATGGATTTGGGCAGATAGTAGGCTATCCTATTTTAGATTTAGAAAATTTCGTCACAGATATTCATCTGTATATGAGAAACTTAGAGGAAGTAATTATAAGAACCATGGCAGACTATGGACTCCATGGCGACCGCTCAAAAGGTGAAACTGGCGTTTGGCTGGATGTAGGAAAGCCCTACGCTAGGAAAATCTGCGCCATGGGTGTGAAGGCTTCCCGATGGGTCACCATGCACGGCTTTGCTTTTAATGTAAATACTGACATGAAATATTTTGACTACATTATCCCATGTGGAATAAAGGGCAAACAAGTCACTTCCCTAGAACAAGAGCTAGAACAAAAAGTAAATATAGAAGAAGTGAAAGATAAAATAAAAAAACATTTCTCTGAAGTATTTGATTGTCAATTTATCTAAGAACAAAAAAAAGACCGAAAAAAATTTCGGTCTCTCTTGTTTAACTATGAAATTGTTTTAAAAATTATATGCGTATCCTAAATTGATAGATCCAGCATTTGCATTATTTCTAGTAAATCCTTTGTAAGAGAAATATAAGTCATGTCTCTTATCAAAAGAATACCCTAACTTAGGCTGGTAATAGAAAGAACCATTTTCATTTTTTAAGTCTTTTTTAGTAAAAAATGCATAACCTAAATCTGCTCCCAAGAAAACATTAGAATCACCAAAAGTAAATTCTGCTGTAGCAGCCACTGGAATTACTCCAACATCAGGCACCTTAACATCTCTTTTACCAAGTATCCCAAGGTCATATGTTGTCTTTTTACCAAAATAGTGAGAGTATCCTGTAGCAACCCCTAATCTGAAGTTCTCTGCCAATGGATAAAGGTATGCTAAATCTACACCTGCTGTAAAAGTAGTAAATTTACCAAAATCTCCAACTGGTATACCTGCATTTACACCTAATCTAATTCCAGATTCAGTTTTTTGAGCATTCATCAATCCAAAAAGTGCTAAAGCACCTGTCAAAAACAACTTTTTCATTTTTACAATATTTAATAGTTATTGATGTTTTATTCAATACAAAACAAATGCCAAACTCCTTTTTTAAAGGAAAAAGCCCTTAAACAAAGGAAAAAAGACACTTTTAAAATCTTTATCCGTTTATTATTTTTTTCATTTCAGCGATGGTTTCTGCTGGTTTTCCATTAAAAATCCCAGACCCAGAAACTATAATATCCGCTCCAACCTCTGCAACTTCCTGAATATTATTAAGTTTTATTCCGCCATCTACTTCTATTTCTATATGATTATAGCCTTTTTCCATAATCATTTGTTTCAATCTTTTTATTTTACTTAATGCATTAGGGATAAAGGACTGCCCACCAAATCCTGGGTTTACAGACATTATCAACACCAAATCTATTTCCTCCAATACTTCTTCTATAACGCTCAAACTGGTGTGAGGATTTAGAGCCACGCCACTTTTACAACCTAAGCTTCGGATATGCTGTAATGTTCGGTGAAGATGCGTACAGGCCTCGGCATGAACGGTAAGATAATCCGCTCCCGCCTTTACAAAGCTCTCTACATATCGCTCTGGTTTTTCTATCATAAGATGAACATCACAGGGAATAGAAGAATTTTTCTTAATCGCTTCCACCACAGGAATTCCTATAGTAATATTTGGGACAAAATGTCCATCCATCACATCTATATGCAGAAGGTCTGCACCAGCGCTTTCCAGCATATGGATATCTCTGCTCAGATTACAAAAATCCGCAGACAGCAGAGATGGTGATATTTTTTTCTCTTTTTTCATGGTTTATTTTTTAGTGATTTATTCCTTTATGAATTCCTTCTATGAATCTTATAGAGCCTGATTTAGCGCTGATAACTACGCTTTTAGTAGTAATAGTTCCGTTTTCATGGAATTTAACTCCGTCCAGATAGCCTCCACTTGTGATGCCTGTTGCGGAAAAAACAGCATTTTCAGACTTTATCAATGTGTCTAAATGTATAACCTCATTGATGTTAATATTTTCCTTTTTCAAATTGGTTATTTCAGATTCCAGCTGTGGCGCTCTCATTCCCTGCATTCCTCCATTAAGGGCTTTCACTGCACACGCCGCCAAAACTCCCTCTGGCGTACCGCCTATTCCCATCAATACATCCACACCTGTGCCTGGCATTGCCGCTAAAAGCGCTCCCAAAACATCTCCATCTGTATGCAGTGTAATCCTTGCACCTGCTTTTCTAATCTCCTCTATCATAGCCTTGTGGCGAGGTTTATCCAATATATAAACCATCAAATCATTTACTTTTTTGCCTTCTGCTTCCGCTATTCTATTAAGGTTTTCTGTAACGGATTTGGTAATGTCTATTGCATTTTTAGCCTTCTCTCCTACTACCAGTTTATTCATATAAAAGGAACTCCCTGGATCCCACATACTTCCTTGGTCAGAAGCTGCAATCGTAGCAATGGCATTCGGTCTTCCAAGAGCAAGAAGATTAGTCCCCTCCACTGGATCTACAGCGATATCTACACGAGGTCCATTTCCATTTCCCACTGTTTCGCCGTTATAGAGCATAGGCGCATCATCTTTTTCTCCTTCGCCAATGATGATGGTTCCGTGGACATCAATATACCGAAGAGATTCACGCATCCCATCTACTGCCGCTTTATCCCCTCCGTTCTTGTCTCCTGTTCCTATAAAAGCTGCTGCAGAAAGAGCCGCAGACTCGGTAACTCTCACGAGTTCCATTGCGATGTTATAATCTAATTTTGACATTGTTATTAGTTTTGGTGTTAAAAATACAAAAAATATCTGGCTGCAAAAAGAATTTACAGCCAGATTTATTATTTCTTAGGTTGAAGCTAATTTTAGCACGATAACTCCGCTTATGATGAGCAATATGCCCAGTGTTCGCATGAATGTAAGAGTGTCATTATAAAACACTACTCCCACCACGAATGCTCCCACAGCTCCTATACCAGTCCAAACACCATAGGCAGTACCCATAGGAATTGTTTTCTGCGCCATCCAAAGCAGAGCACTACTCACTCCCATACATACTACAGCTATGGTCATTCCCTGCCAGCGGAAGTTTTCATTTCCTGCCAGTTTTAGACCGATAGGCCAGCCGATTTCGAAAAGTCCTGCTAAAATTAAATATACCCAAGCCATTATTTCAAGCTTTGTCTTACATATTCTAACTGATTAGCAGACAATAGTTTATTAGATTTATCTACGATAAAATCAGCATATTCTTTCACGAACACTTTCCCTGGAGCTCTGAAATCAAACTGCTCTGGTTTTTCTTTGAAAAATTCTCTGTGAACTCTCGTCCAAACCAATCTACCATCAGTATCGATATTTACTTTCGTAACTCCTAATTTCACAGCTCTTGCAAATTCATCAGCATTCACACCTTGCGCAGAAGGGTCCATAGCACCACCAGCCGCATTGATTCTTTCTACTTCCGCTCTTGGAACAGAACTAGAACCGTGCATTACCAAAGGAAAATTAGGAAGCTGTCTTTGAATTTCTTCAATTCTGTCAAAGTGAAGCCCTTGCTTTCCTGAAAACTTATAAGCTCCGTGGCTCGTTCCGATAGCAACCGCCAAAGAATCACATCCTGTAAGTTCTACGAATTTTTTAGCTTCTAGTGGGTCTGTAAGCATCGCGTGTTTTTCATCAACTTGGATATCTTCTTCCACACCTCCTAGCATTCCTAATTCAGACTCTACGCTGATTCCCTTAGCGTGAGCTCTTTCCACTACTCTTTTCGTGATTTCTACATTTTTCTCAAAAGACTCGTGTGATGCATCAATCATCACTGAGCTGTAAAATCCTGAATCTATACAGTCATAGCATGTCTGCTCATCTCCGTGGTCTAGATGCACTGCGAAAATAAGGTCTGGATAGATTTCTTCAGCAGCACGGATGATGCCTTCTATCATTTTAGGATTAGCGTAATTTCTCGCTCCTTTTGACAACTGAACGATGAATGGCGCCTGTGCTTTAGCATGTCCTTCGAAAAGCCCTAAAGCCTGCTCCATGTTGTTAATATTATACGCTCCTACTGCAAATTTCCCGTATGCAGCCTTG
The DNA here is from genome assembly GCA_963509715.1 of uncultured Flavobacteriaceae bacterium. Classification (GTDB taxonomy): domain Bacteria; phylum Bacteroidota; class Bacteroidia; order Flavobacteriales; family Weeksellaceae; genus JABCPE02. The sequence goes on from CAUPCB010000022.1 coordinate 13,383, forward strand.
AATAATTGATCGGTAGTAACTATCATTTCTTTTATTTTTTATTGGTTATTTTTCTATTTTAATGAATTTACAGCCTCTACGATAGAATCAGTTGTAATTCCGAATTCTTTATAAAGTGTTTTATATGGCGCTGAAGCTCCGAATCTGTCCAAACCTATCACTCGCCCTTCTAAGCCTACATATTTATACCAGCCCAAAGTAACACCTGCCTCTACTGCTACTCTTTTCAAAATGTTTTTAGGCAAGACAGATTCTTTATATTCCTGCGGCTGCTCATCAAAGATGTTGGTACTCGGCATAGAAACTATTCTTACTTTTACGCCTTGTTCATTAAGTTTAGCTTTTGCTTCTACAGCCAATTCCACTTCTGAACCTGTAGCGATGATAATCGCCTCAAAATCTTTGTCTTCACAAAGAACATAGCCTCCTTTCTGAGTTTCTTCAGATTTGGCCCATCCAAGTCCTGCTCTATCATAAACAGGAAGATTTTGTCTTGTAAGAACTAAACAAGTAGGTCCTTTTTTATTCTTTAATGCTGATTTCCAGGCTTCTGCAGTTTCATTGGCATCCATAGGACGGATTACAGTCATATTTGGAATTGTTCTATACGCCCATAGGTGTGCTTCTGGCTGGTGCGTAGGCCCATCCTCTCCTAATCCGATAGAATCATGAGTCAGCACATACACCACCTGCTGCTCCATAAGAGCCGACATACGCATCGCAGGTCTCATATAATCCGAGAACACGAAGAATGTTCCTGAATAAGGCAGAACTCCTCCATGAAGAGCCATTCCGTTCATTATCGCTGCCATACCATGCTCACGAACTCCGTATCTGATGTATCTTCCTTTCGGGTTTTCTGGTGAGAAAGACTCCTCTCCTGCTGGAAGAGTGTTGTTAGACGGTGTCAAATCCGCTGAACCGCCCATCAGCTGAGGAATATATTTAGCTATATGATTTAGAACTGTTCCCGAAGCAGAACGAGTAGCAATTGCTTTTTCAGAACCGAACTGAGGGATATCAAGAGCTTCTTTGGAGATTTCTCCTTTCATGCTGTTTTCTAATTCTTTAGCAGCTTCTTGGTTTTTATTTTTATAATTTTCCCAAAGTTCATTCCATTTGTTTTCAAGGTTTTCACCTTTTTCTTGAGTTTTAGCTCTTAAATCAGAAATTTCATCTGGAACGAAGAAAGACTTATCTTTTGGAAGACCTAATTTTTCTTTCATCAGTTCGATTTCTTCCGCTGGAAAAGGCTCTCCGTGAGCTTTGGAAGTTCCTGCTCTATTCGGCGAACCAAAACCGATGATAGTTTTACAAATGATGATAGATGGCTTAGATTTTTCTTTTTTTGCTTCTGCTATAGCAGCATTGATTTGGTCATAATCATGCCCGTCAATCTCAAGAACCTGCCATCCATACGCCTCAAATCTCTTTCTGGTATCTTCTGTGAAAGAAATGTGTGTAGGTCCATCTATGGTGATGTTATTGCTGTCATAAAGCATAATCAGTTTTCCTAATTTATTATGCCCAGCAAAAGAACATGCCTCGTGGGAAATTCCCTCTTGCAGACAGCCATCACCCGCCACCACATAAGTATAATGGTCTATAATCTCGCTGCCTTCTCTATTATATCTTGCTGCCAAAGAAGCCTCTGCCAGAGCAAATCCTACTGCATTAGCTACGCCCTGCCCTAATGGCCCTGTAGTAGTTTCCACTCCAGCCGTTACGAAGTTTTCTGGGTGCCCAGGAGTTTTACTGCCCCATTGTCTAAATGCCTTCAAATCATCCATTGACAAGTCATATCCGTAAAGGTGCAACAAGCTGTAAATAAGCATACTACCATGCCCTGCTGATAGGATAAATCTGTCTCGGTTAAGCCATTTAGGGTTTTTCGGGTTAAAATTCATATGTTCAGACCAGAGAACAGCACACACATCTGCCATCCCAAGCGGCATCCCAGGGTGTCCAGAGTTCGCCGCTGCCACACCATCCACAGAGAGTCCTCTAATAGTGTTCGCAATGATTTTACAAGAGTTCATATATTTTAAATTGGTTTCTACTTAATTTTTATATATAAAAATAGAGAGACAATTATCCTTATCTCTCTTATTATTTCAGCCCAAAAAACAACTCCACAACATGCTTGCCAAGACCATCTCTTTTTATTGGGTACAAAAAACTCATTTTTTAATTAAAAATTACTTTGGTAAAGGTAAGAAATAAATCAAATACAACCAAATTTTGTAATCATCCTTTTTGAATTTATTCTTTTTTAACTTAAAAAATTAAGGTCTTTTGCCTTTTGAACAAGGCTGATAGTTTTATTCACCCCAAATTTAGCCATTAGATTTTTCCTGTGGCTGTCTACAGTTTGCGAACTTATAAACATTTTCTCCGCTATCTGAGGAGAAGACAACCCTTGTGATATATACTCTAAAACTTCTTTTTCTCTCTTTGTAATGGGTGGCACCTCTACCTGCATGACTTCCGCCATGGATACTAATACTTTTTGGGCATCTTCTCCAAAATATATTCCTCCCCTATAGACCTCTTTTATTGCTTTTTCCAATTCTCCAATGGAAGTACTTTTAATAAGATAACCTGACGCTTTATTCCCCAACATTCTGACAATGAAGCTTCTTTCATCATGATTACTAAGAGCTATTACTTTAATATGCGGATACTTTTTTTTCACTTCTGCACAAATATCCACCCCATTCCCGTCTGGAAGACTAATATCTAGTATAAGAACATCAGTTTCATTTTCTTCCAATACTTGCCATAATTCAGCTGCAGAAGTAGCTGTAGCTACTATTTGCATTTCATCTCTATTTTCTATAAAGCTCTTCAGGCCTTCTGTTATCAAAGGATGATCATCACAAATTATTATTTTTATCATCATTTAAGTTTTTTTATTCTATTTTAGCTTCTATACTCATCACAGTACCTTTACCCAAGGAAGATTCTATTTTAAGAGTACCATCAAGGGCATTTACGCGTCGTTCTATATTATGTAATCCTAAATTTCTCTGTACATTTTGCACATCAAAGCCTTTTCCATTGTCTTCTATATCTATGAGTAACAAATTTTCTTCAAAAGTACACTGTACTAGAATTTGTGTTGCTCCAGAGTGCTTTATGGCATTATTTATTCCCTCTTGAACAATACGATAGATATGCAACTGATGTTTTTCTTTTATTTGATTAAGATTTTTAGTATAACAGGATATTTTTAAATAATCTGTCTGTATATTTTGGCAAAAATCCCGTAATGCTTCTTCCAAACCAAACTTATGAAGTGTTTCAGAAGTTAGATTTCTAAGGGTATTTCTAAGTTCAGTTATACATTTATCCAATTGAGCAATAGGTTTTTCAAGCATATAATATCCCTCACTCTCCATCATATTTTCTAAGTTTATCTTTATTCCTGTCATTCTTCCCCCTATACCATCATGCAGTTCCTTAGCTATTCGCTCTCGTTCTTTATTTTCCCCGTAGATAAGAGCTTTGTTAATGTCTATTTTTCTTTCCTGTTCTAAACTAACAAGTTTATGTTTGTTTTTCCTTTTTCTTTCATAAAGTGCATAACTCATTAATACTCCTACACTTATAAATAAAGACAAACTAATCCAAAATATTACTCGTTCTTGCTTGTTTCTTTCCTCCAAATGTTGTATTTCTTTCTGCTGTTCTTTATTTTTATACTGAGCTTCCAAATCCAAAATTTGTATTTTTTCATTTTCAGTCTGTATAGTATCATTTAAAAATTTAAACTGTTCCAGATAACTATAAGCATCTTTATAATTACCCATTATTTTCTGTAATTCAGCCATTTCATTAAGAAGTATAAGCCTGTTTTTTTTACTTCCCATTTTCTTATCCAAAAGTTCAGAGAGTATTTTCTGCGCTTCTAAATATTGAGAAGAGTTTTTTAAATAATTATACTTCTCATAACTCAGGGATAAAAAATCATAATCCAAATTCATTTCCTTTGCTAGGTCTATCCCTTTTTGAATAGCATTCAAAGCTTTACTCTGCTTACCTATTCTATTATAATATTTCGATTTTAGCTGATAAAGAAACACATTATACTGAGAATGAGGTAGCCGCTCTAATGTTTTTTCAGCTTTTAAAATATTGTCCTCTACTAAAGTTAATTCTCCTATCTCCAAATATACCGTTGCAAGATTTAGATATGCCCAAACTATTCCCTCGCCTCTTTTTGAGTTTTTTTCTAAAATACTAACTGCTTTTTTTATATAGTCTATTGATTTCTCATATTCTTTTGAATTATTAAAAATCATCCCCATATCTACATAATATCCCGCCAAAAGTTCCTTATTTTTTGACTTTTCAGCAAGAGGAATACATTTTTTCAGCGTAATGTCCAGAAACTCCATATTGTTTCCCTTCATTTGTTCCAATGCTCCGTAATTATGCCACAGTTTCGCTCTGTAGTAAAAAGCCTCTTCGGAGGAGAATGTTTTCAAGAAATTTTCGGCTTTCATGTAGAGTTCTTGGCTTTTACTAATGTTTTTATCATAATAAATTCCTGCTTTATAGAAGGCATGAAGTCCCTTTAGGAAATTATCTCCTCCTATCAACTGTTCTGCTTCTCTAAGTTTTGAAAAAGCTGCTGCTGTATCCCTATATGACCAGTAATCAGAAATTTTCATCAAGATGCGAACTTTTTTCTTTGAATTTTTCGCATTCAGATACTCATTGTTTAGGCTGTCAATGTATTTTTCAGAAGAACTATTCTGCGAAAAAACAATGATTGAAAAAAAGATGAAAAATATACACTTACTCTGTATCATTTATTTAAACTATATGATTGTAAAATTAGTAAAATTATTACTCCAAGCATTATTCAAAAAACAAAATCCCTAAAAACAGGGATAAAATTTTATAAAAATACACGCTTTTGGGGGATTGTATAACTAGTTTATTCACAATACCTTTGAATTGCTAAAATCATTTTCAAAATCACTAATGTGATTTACAGGTAATCTTTATATTGTTCTGTATAAAATTGCCTGTTTTTAAAAAGACAACTTTTAATTTTTACTATATGAAAAAAATAATTATCGCTGTTTTATGTCTATCTATGGGATGGGCAGCAGCACAAAAGAAAAAAACGGGAGCTAATAAAAGCCAAAATTACAAATCCAATAGAGTAAGCAGCCCCCAAAAAAGCTATTCTAAAAATCAGCCGCTCACTTTCGGTATCAAAGCTGGTGGAGGACTCAACAAAATATCAGTTAAAGACGAAACTTATCGAAATCTGAAAAGCAAAATAGGGTTCTATGGTGGACTTTTCGTAAACTACTCTATCAGCGAAAAAATGGCTGTTCAACTAGATGCTCTCTATCAGCATTTTGGAACAAAAATAAACTATAAAGAAGATACTAATGTAAAGGGTGTAAAGGGATACTGGACTCTCAGCCACATTAATATTCCTGTTACATTTCAATTTAAATTTATTCCTCAGGTGTATATAGAAACAGGTCCAGAGGTGAATATTCCTATAAAATCAGAGGAGGTCATCACCGATAAAGCTGGATACAACAATATTCCAGACAAAAAAAGTTTTAAGGAGTATACCAAAGGCGCTTTCTTTGGATGGAATTTTGGAGGAGGATATTTCATCACAGAGAAATTTAGTGTTAATCTGAGATACAGCATGGGAATAACTTCTCCTTACAATCAAAAAGCAGACCATAATGGCAAAAAGGATAGAGCTAAATTCCGTACAGGAAATCTCCAATTAGGGCTCTCCTACCATTTCTAATTATAAATTTATTTTTTAAAAAAATTTCTAAACTAAAATATACCTTCCTTCCAAATTTGGGAGGAAGGTATTTTCTATGAAAAGCTTTATTTTGTGTAAATGTTTTTTTGGCTTTCACATTATTTTGCTTTTTTGGCATAATCGACACAAGCCAAGAAAAAAGTTAGATTTTCAGCCTGAATATGAAAGCTTTTCATTATCACTTAGATGATTATTCTAGTTTAGAAAATATTTCCTCGGCTATCTTTTCGCTGCTTTTGATGCTTCCTCCCTCTGTGATATCCACAAAGCCAGTCTTACATTTCTTTTTCGAATCCAATTTATCGTAATGAAATTCTTCAAAACTGCTGTCCGTTTGTCCTGTTTTAGGATAAAGCAACAGCGCTTTTTCGGCATTCCAATGCAAATTATAAACGAACATTTGTTTTAAATCCTCATCCGAAGGATTATTGGTTTCAATGATTTTCCATTTGGTATCAATGACAAAAGTTTCTCCCCCTGTTTTCAAAATAATATCAGGGCGTATGCATTTGTTTTTCCAGAATTTCTTGGAATCTTGGGAAAATACCTGCATCTTATCTGTCTTATGTTTTTGGAGAATGCGGAAAATATATTCTTCCCACAAAGCATTCATATCAAACAAAAGCGTGAGCAAATTTTCGCTTCCGTAGTTCAAACTCGGAGAATAATTCAGGATGATGATTTTAGCAATATCAAACGCCTTTTGATAGTCGCTGTTTTTTCTGTCAAAAACTATTTTTCGGAAATGCTTCTCACTTATTTCTATGTTTTCAATTTCTTGAAATTCAAAAAGCAGTCGGTTCAGCCTATCCTTCAAAGCATCATTTACAAAGGTTTTCAGAATCCGTAATACCTTGTACAAAATCTGATGCAGTAGATGATTCCTGTCATAAACCTGATGCTCACAATAAAACCGCTCCCGATGCACCAAATTTTGCTGAATATTTTTCGCAAAAAGCAGTTTTCCTTTTAGTGCATTTTGATTGGATTGGTTCTTTTGATATCTCTTTATCAAGCCTTTATTCACAAGTCGTTCTATTTCAGCAAGATACATCTCAAAATAAACATCCAAAATAGAATGATATCTTTTTTTGAGCTGGGTTTCCGAAATGGATTCCACCCGAATACGCTTGCAGACTTTCAGCATATTGAGCAGTACGCTCTGCCACAAGTTTTTATCTGCATCAGCCTTTTTATCAGCCTTGGGAAGGATTTCTATGGTCAAACCACCGACCTGAACAACTCCGACATAGTTCTTAAAAACAATCCCATTATGACCGATTGTAAAATATTTATTCTGATGCAGCTCATTAAACTTCACCATCGCATCAAAATGACATTTCTGAAAATCTCCCGAATCATTATACTTTAATCTTTGATACTCAAAAACTTGTATAAACTTCTTATTCTTCTTCATTGTTTACCTCATAAATAGATCTAAAGGCTTCATCATCCCAGTCTTTAGAAGGAGTAATATGGTATATTTTTTTGTCTTCTAAAAAGTTTTTTTCGTACTCGAAATTTTTCGGGAATGTTGTTTTATTTTCAACTGGTTCTATAAATGCTCCTCCTAAAACCAAACCTATTTTTCCAAAATCTCCGTAGAAATATTCCTCCAAAAGCGGAATGATTTTATCCTTGAAAGTTCTTTTCAAATCTTCTAAACCCTGAATACCAATGAAATACGAATGACCGATCTGGTGGTCTTTGTCTATCAGCACCTCTATTCGCTCGTTGATGGTTTTTAAAAGCTTGGATAAATCCACATCTTTATATTTCACATTTTCCTCCTTGGATAATTCGTTAGGATTAGGCTTCATTTCCACAAACGAAAATCTTCTCCTAAGGGCGGTATCCAGAGCCTCCACGCTTCGGTCGGCAGTGTTCATCGCCCCAATGATGTAGACATTATTAGGAACAGAAAACTTATTTCCAGAGTAAGGGAGTTTTACCTCGGTGTGTTCTTTATTTCCTTTTCTTTTGTCTTCCTCTAAAAGCGTGATGAGTTCCCCAAAAATAGCAGAAACATTACCACGATTGATTTCATCAATAATGAGGACATAATTCTGTTTGTTTTTTTTATTAGATGTATTTATCTTTTCAACCAATTGTGCGAATATATTAGGATATCCATTTAAAATATATCTCTCTGTCGTTTCTGGCATTTCATCAATGGCTATTTTATTTTTTATATCCTCATAATTTATTTTGCCTTCATGTACAAGTTTAGATAACTGATCAATTAAGTATTTAGGAATTGGCACAATAGTTTCAGCTTTAGGTTTCTTAAGGTAAACTATTTCGGGAGTAATTTTAGTTATTTCATAACCTCCAACTAAATCTCCAATATTAAGATTGTTTTGAATTGCTCGACTGCACAACTGCTTAAAAATCCCATCTTTCACCTCGTAAGTCACATTACCATCTATGGTTTCAGGTTTTATTCCTTCAATAAAATCTTCGTAGCTCAAACTCTGATGAAAAGTCGTGAAAACGATTTGCCCTGCTTCTATCAGCTCTTCATACTCTTTGTTGATTTCTTCTCTGCTTCTGTCTTTCTCCTTTTTTCCGTTGATGATTTCAACAGCCATTTTCTTCGTGCGGTAGGTTTTTCCTGTTCCTGGAGCACCAAAAAGGATTTGATTTAATGGAATAGCTGGAGTTTTATCGGTGTTTTTCATTGGTTCATCAGTGATTGTTATTGTTTTTAATTGGTCTAAAACTTCTTTTCGGAAATCAGCATCAAAAGCCATTTTTTCCAATTCTTCTTTGTTATGCCTCAGAAAACCTGAAATTTGAGTTCTATTAAGCTCTTTCTCTATCGCGTTAAATATGGATTGCTGGTGTTTTAAGACTTCTGAAATGTTACTAAATCCATTCCAAAAAGCCGTAGGTTTCCCATCAAAATCCAAATATTTATTACTTATTGGTTCTTCAGAAATTGTATAGAATTGGCTAGCATTTTCACAAGGTTCTATATTCCATATATATCTCTGCCCGATTGTAAAAACAATTTGATTTTTATTACTTAAATTAAAAACTAATCTTTTATCTTCTGCTTGAAGACCAAATCTTTCGATTATTAAATCTAAAAAACTGTAATATTCTTCTAACTGCTGTTTATTGAATTTTTCCAAATTGAGTTCCATAATCCTTTTTTTCAACTTTTGATTATTTACATCTCTATAAAATCATTAGCTACAAATATACTAAAATTCCCCCCTCCCCAAACCACAAAAAACCTCTGTTTTTCCTGAATTCATTTTCTCCCCGAAAAACAAAAAAATTCCTTCCTCCCAAATTTGGGAAGAAGGAATTTTCTATGAAAAAACTATTTATTTCACTTCTTCAAAGTCAGCATCTTGGACATTATCTCCGCCTTGCTGCTGACCGCCTGCTGCGCCTGCATTTGGCTGTGCTTCGGCTTGAGCTTTGTAGAGCTCTTCAGAGGCTGCCATCCACGCTGCATCTAGTGCTTCTGTTTTAGGCTTGATAACTTCTACATTTTTCGTTTCGTAAGCTGTTTTCAACTCTGCTAATGCTGTTTCTATTCCAGCTTTTTTGTCTGCAGAAAGTTTGTCTCCAAATTCTTTCAGCTGTTTTTCAGTTTGGAAAATCAGTCCATCAGCTTTGTTTATTACTTCTGCATCTTCTTTTTTCTTCGCATCGGCAGAAGCGTTTTCTTCAGCTTCTTTTTTCATTCTTTCGATTTCCGCTTCAGAAAGTCCAGAGCTTGCCTGAATTTTGATAGACTGCTCTTTTCCTGTTCCTTTGTCCTTTGCAGAAACGCTAAGGATACCGTTAGCATCTATATCAAAAGTTACTTCGATTTGTGGAACACCTTTTGGTGCTGGTGGAATGTCTACCAAATCAAATCTACCGATTTCCTTATTATCGTTAAACATTGGTCTCTCACCTTGTCCTACTCTGATGGTAACCGCTGGCTGATTGTCCGCCGCTGTAGAGAACACCTCTGATTTTCTTGTAGGAATAGTAGTATTCGCTTCGATTAGTTTTGTAAATACAGACCCCATAGTCTCGATTCCGAGAGAAAGCGGCGTAACATCTAATAGCAATACATCTTTCACATCTCCTGTAAGAACTCCCCCTTGGATAGCCGCACCTATAGCCACTACTTCATCTGGGTTTACTCCTTTAGAAGGCGCTTTTCCGAAGAATTTCTCTACCGCCTCCTGAATCGCTGGAATTCTGGTAGAACCACCTACTAAGATAATCTCATCAATATCAGAAACGCTCATTCCTGCGTTAGCCAAAGCTGATTTACAAGGTTCTATCGTTCTCTCGATAAGGTTGTGAGCCAATTGTTCAAACTTCGCTCTTGTCAAAGTTTTCACCAAGTGTTTTGGTCCTGAAGCCGTAGCTGTGATGTACGGAAGGTTGATTTCCGTTTGTGTAGAAGAAGAAAGCTCTACTTTTGCTTTTTCAGCCGCTTCTTTCAATCTTTGAAGCGCGATAGGGTCAGTTTTTAAATCTACACCTTCTTCATTTTTAAATTCATCCGCCATCCAGTCGATGATTACATTATCAAAGTCATCTCCTCCAAGGTGAGTATCTCCGTCTGTAGCTTTCACTTCGAAAGAAGCATTTCCATCCACTTCATACATCTCCAATACAGAGACATCATGCGTACCACCACCACAGTCAAACACTACTACATTCATGTCTTTTTTACCTACTTTGTCTAATCCGTAAGCCAAAGCTGCTGCTGTAGGTTCGTTGATGATTCTTTCTACTTTAAGACCTGCGATTTCTCCTGCTTCTTTAGTTGCCTGTCTTTGTGCATCATTAAAGTAAGCTGGCACGGTAATTACCGCTCTTGAAACCTCTTGTCCAAGGTAATCTTCAGCAGTTTTCTTCATTTTTTGAAGAATCATTGCAGAGATTTCTTGTGTAGTATATTCTCTATCGTCTATTTTTACTTTTACAGTGTCATTTGGGCCGCCTACCACTTCATATGGAACTCTTGAGATTTCCTCTTTATCTTTTGAGAACTGTGTTCCTATGAATCTCTTGATAGAGTAAACGGTTTTCTTTGGGTTTGTTACTGCCTGTCTTTTAGCTGGGTCACCCACTTTTCTTTCGCCATCCTCTGTAAATGCTACGATAGAAGGCGTTGTTCTTTTTCCCTCCGCATTTGGGATTACTACTGGGTCTTTACCCTCCATTACTGCCACACATGAATTTGTTGTTCCTAAGTCAATTCCTATAATTTTGCTCATAATATTTTATATTCTTTTTTATTAATAATTATTTTAATTTTTACACTTTGATTTTGTCAATATTTATACCATTACTATTTCCGAAGCAAAGAATGACAAATTGTCTTATTTATCAATTTTAAAAAATAAAATTATGACTAAAAATACAAAGAACTTTCATCATTACTGACAAAAGTTCTTCTTGATAATAAATTATATTTTAAAACTAATCTTTATAAATTCGCTCTATTTCGTGACGAAGCTTGTCCATTACTACTTTTCTTTTAATTTTCAAAGTAGGAGTAAGCTCTCCCCTTTCGATGGTAAATTCCTCTGGAAGCAGCATAAATTTTTTAATGTGCTCATAGGAAGATTGTCCTTTCTGCACCTCTGCTATGATTTTTTGGAATTTCTCTTTTATATTCGGCATCTCCAAGAGTTTCATTTTTTCTGCAAGGTTCAATTTTAGATAATCCTTAAACTCAGCCAACTCCTGAGAAAGCGCCTCAAAATTAGGAACGATGAACGATGTCACATACGGTTTCCCCTCGGCTACTACAAGCGCTTGCGAAATGCTCGGATGCGTCTGTAATGGGATTTCTATAGACTGCGGCGCGATGTATTTTCCGTTGGAAGTCTTCATCAGATCCTTTATTCTATCCACTATATAGAGATTCCCATCCTCATCGATACGCCCAGCATCTCCTGTACGGAAATATCCATCCGCGGTAAAAACTTTCGCTGTTTCCTCTGGATTTTTGTAATATTCCTTCATCACCCCATCATACTTCACCAAAATCTCATTTTCTTCTCCTATTTTTATTTCAACTCCTGGCAGGGCAACTCCCACACTTCCGTGAACAAAATTCACATTTGGATACGCCGTAACCGTAGCACAAGTCTCAGACAACCCATACCCTACAATTATAGGCATTCCTATGGCAGCGAAAAACTCTGAAATTTCTTTTTTCAGCATCGCACCGCCCACAGGCATAAAGCTGAGGTTTCCACCAAGTTCGTTTCTGATTTTCTTAAAAACCAGAGCCGAATAAAATTTATATTTCAGTCCTAATAAAAACGGAATTTTTTCTCCTTTTCTTACTCTTTCTGAGTATTTCACACCTATTCTAAGCGCTCTTCGGAAAAATTCTTGTTTCAGACTGCTGGAACCTTCTATTTTATTAAGCAATACTTGATAAATTTTCTCATAAAGTCTCGGCACCGAACACATTGCCCAAGGTTTCACTTCTTTCAAAGCCTGAGAAACATCTTTTGGATTATCTAAAACTGCCACATGTCCCCCCATTGCGAAAACGAAAGTAGACCATCCACGCTCAAAAATATGACTCAGTGGCAAAAACGCCATAGAAACCTTGTTATGAAGATTCTCTATATTAAAGAACTCTTTATGCGCTTTAATCACAGCATAAAAATTCTTATGCGTAAGCACCACTCCCTTCGGAGTCCCTGTCGTCCCAGAGGTATAAAGTATTGTAGCTGTGCTGTTTATATCTATATCCTTGTATTGGAATTCTTTATCATAAGCATCCATCCATTTAGGAAGGTAGTATTCCTGCTCTGTAGGATTTTCCAACTGAACAGAAGAAATCACCTGCAAATCAGCAAATTCTGAATTTTGTTTAATTTCTCTAACAATCTCCAGCTGCTTCTCTGCACCCACCAAAATGACCTTTATCTCTGTTTGTCTTAGGATAAATTCCACCTGTTCCTTGCTATTTGTAGCGTAGATAGGCACTGTAATAGCTCCTAATGACTGATTGGCAAAATCCACCAAAACCCAGTCTTTGGAATTATCAGAAAAAATCGCTAGCCTGTCTCCTGCCCCCATTCCAAGACTGCTAAGAGCATTAGAAATTTGGGCTAATTCTTCTCCAAACTCCCTCCAGTTCTTTGATTTCCAAACTCCATTTTCCCTAAAAGACAATGCAGGTAAATCCCCAATAGTTTTAGTATTATTATGAATTAATTTGAGTACGCTCATAAATATGTTATTAAGTGTTGCAAAGATAAAATTTTAATTACATTATGCATCAAAAAAAACTTTATTTTTTCAAGAAAAAAAACTAAACATAAAATTATAAATCCTCCAACTCTTCTATATTTAGATATAAATATAATTTTTAAATATTTAAACACAAAATAAGAAAGTCCCATGAAACAGAACTTTCTTATTTAAACTTTATCGTTTTAAAAAACTTCATTTACTATCTGCTTCACCCCCTCACTGCGTCCCATAGAGTAATAATGCAGTGCAGGAACCCCCCTTTCTTTCAGCTCTTTACTTTGAGCTGTACACCATTCTATTCCCACCTGTTTTATATCAGCAGCAGATTTACATTAT
>CAUPCB010000023.1:0-25211 GCA_963509715.1 uncultured Flavobacteriaceae bacterium
AGGCGCTATTCTGATTTTCACCACAGAAAAAATGTCTTCATTCCAGTAATTTGGGTCAAAAGAGCCATCTGGTTTGGTATTCGCTCCATAGCCCATCATTAGGATAAATCCAAAAGCGATAAGCCCCAAACCTATCAGCATCAATTTAAAATTATTTTTACTGAAATAAAATGTGTTTTCTTTAGATGATGTTTCTATATTTTTATTTCTCTTTTAAGAATAATATAAATCGTCAGTTTTTGTTTTCAAAAATCTCCATGTAGCAAATACTGTACTGAAAACTGTAATGCCAATTCCAACGACTACCACGCCCAATATCAGCCATATGAATTTATTAGTATCTGGAACAAACTCAGAACCAATCTGATTTGTAAAATAATACCACGCTGAAAAAAGGAATACAAGCCCAATAAAAGCTCCTATAGAACCTAAAATAACGGCTTCTTTTATAAATGGTTTTAGGATAAATCTTCTTCTCGCTCCCACCAGCTGCATTGTCTTGATAATGAATCTTTTAGAGAAAATTTTAAGACGAATAGAGCTGTTTATAAGCACAATAGCTATTATCAAGAATAATACGGTAAATCCTATAATCCACAGCAAAATTCTATCCAAATTATAATAGACTTCCTGTGTCATTTTGGTGTCATTTTTCACCTCTTTTACCCCTTTTATCCCTTGTAAATGCTTCATTACAGCATTAATGGTATCAGGAGCTACATAGGCTGGTTTTAGGGTAACCTCTACTGATGGAGGGAAAATATTTTCTTCGAAAAGCCCCTCTGTGTCTATTCCCAACTGTTTTTTAGCTATTATTTTCGCTTCTTCTTTGGTAATGAATTTTGTCTTTTTTACATATTTCTGCTCAGAAATCAATTTGTATGTTTCCTGCTGATATTCACCTGCTTTCGCAGAATCCTTAGGATCCAGATATTCATCAAAATACACTGCGACGACCAGCTGCTCCTTGATATAGTCAGAATATTTCTGTGCATTTATCAAAATCAACCCAAAAAGTCCAACCAAAAAAAGAACCAATGAGATACTGACAACCACAGTAATATTACTGGAACGGAGCCTTCTTCTATTAAAATCATCTATTGAATGTGCCATTTGATAAATTTTTCGGCTAAAATAGAAAAAATCTCGCTAAATCAAAGTAGGAATACGAAAAAATTGATGTTAATTAAATCATAAATTTTGTTTCAAAAAGCCTTAACTTTGCCGAAAAATTTAGAATTTAATGAGCGTAAAGGCCAAAAAACACCTCGGACAGCATTTCCTAACCGATGAAAATATCGCAAAAAAAATCGCAAACAGCCTCCATTTCAGCGGGTATGACAAAGTCCTAGAAGTAGGCCCAGGGATGGGTGTCCTCACCAAATATCTTTTAGAAAAAGAAACCGAAACCTTCGTAGCGGAGATAGATACAGAGTCTATCGCCTACCTAAAAGAACACTATCCTCAACGAAAGAAAATTCATTCCGTGGGAATTTTCTGGAAACCGGTTTTTCTAAAATCTTTCCAAATGAGCAGGTGGCCGTGATAGGGAATTTTCCTTACAATATTTCTTCGCAGATTTTATTTCACATTATAGAAAACTATCAGCAGATACCAGAAATGGCAGGAATGTTCCAAAAAGAAGTAGCCGAACGAACAGCAGCCGTTCCCAGAACAAAAGATTATGGAATTTTGTCTGTCATGGTTCAGGCTTACTATGATGTCAAATATCTTTTCACGGTTCATGAAAATGTTTTCAATCCACCACCAAAAGTAAAATCTGGTGTGATTTCGCTGCTTAGAAATCCCAAAGAAGGACTTGCAGGAAATGAGACTTTATTCAAAAATATCGTAAAAGCTGGATTTAACCAAAGAAGAAAAAAACTCAGCAATGCACTAAAAGTTTTAAACATTCCTAAGGAACTTTCTGGTCATAATTTCTTAAATTTGCGAGCGGAAGAACTTTCAGTACAAGATTTCATCTCATTTACTAATGAGTGGAAAGAAAATCTAAAATAGCCCATGCCAAAAGAAGAAAACATCTACCAGCCGCTGCTTTCGTATATTGAAGAGAAAAATGCAAAAGCCATTTCGGAAATTATTTCGGAAATGGAGGCGGTGGATATTGCCAATTTGTTTGGAATTTTAGATGATTCTCAAAGGGTATTTCTCTACGAACTCATGGACAATGATGTTTCTGCGGAAATGCTTTTGTACATCGATGAAGAAGACCGAAAAGAATTCCTAAAAAACTTCTCCACCAAAGAAATCGCAGAAGAAATCATTGGTGAGATAAATTCCGATGATGCAGCCGACATCATCGCTGAACTTCCCGAGCACCAGCAAAATGAAATCATCCAGCATATTGATGATGATGAACTGGCACAGAGCATCGTGGAACTCCTCCGCTATGATGACCATGTAGCGGGAAGTCTCATGGCTACGGAGCTGGTAAAAGTAGACCACAACCTATCCATCATCGCCGCAGTAAGGGAAATGCGCAAACAAGCCGAAGACATGGATGAAGTCTACTCTATCTATGTGGTGGATGAACAGGACAAGCTCCTCGGCACCCTCAGTCTAAAAAAACTGCTTACCACCAGCACTTCTTCCAAAGTTTTGGATGTTTATAATTCTAAAATAAGATGTGTGCAGGACAATGAACCTGCCGAAGATGTGGCGCGATACATGCAGAAATATGACCTCTTTGAAGTGCCTGTAATAGATGCTTTGGGAAGATTAGTCGGGAGAATTACCATAGATGATGTCATGGACTTCATCAAAGAAGAAACGGATAAAGACTACCAGCTGGCATCAGGGATTGCTACGGATATTGACTCTACAGACACTATTCTAAACATCACCAAAGCCCGTCTTCCGTGGCTGTTCATCGGAATGGTGGGCGGTCTGATAGGTTCGCGAGTTCTACAAGGAAATGAAGAAGCAATGAGCCATGTTCCTGCCTTGATGTTCTTCGTTCCGCTGATAGCGGCTACCGCTGGAAACATCGGCGTACAGGCTTCAGCGATTATCGTGCAAGGGCTTGCCAACAACACTTTGGGACAAAACACACTAAAAACTCTAATGAAAGAAGTGAGCGTAGCT
The DNA here is from genome assembly GCA_963509715.1 of uncultured Flavobacteriaceae bacterium. Classification (GTDB taxonomy): domain Bacteria; phylum Bacteroidota; class Bacteroidia; order Flavobacteriales; family Weeksellaceae; genus JABCPE02. The sequence goes on from CAUPCB010000023.1 coordinate 3,106, forward strand.
GTGGCTTCGGGATTGATTTTATCACTGATTATTTTAGGATTCAATCTATTTGTCAATCATCATGATATGATGATTTCCATTACGATTTCCGTAGCTCTGCTTTCTGTCATTATCATCGCTGCGATGATAGGCACCATTGTTCCTATCTTCCTCAACAAAAACAAAATAGACCCAGCTATCGCTACAGGTCCATTCATCACCACTTCCAACGATATCCTCGGCGTGATGGTTTATTTCACGATTGCAAAATTAATTTTAGGACTTTAAGAAATTATAAGATAAAAAAACAACCATAAGTTTCAACTTATGGCTGTGTCAATTTTTATTTACTTTTTCTTGTTTGGAAAATATATCCAACTCCGAAATTCACTTGTCCAAAAACAAAATCTTGTTGCGCTTTGTCTGGTCTGTCGTTCAGCGTTGTCTTCACATCAGGCATGTTGATATAGCCGTATTTCGCTTCTACCCTTGCCATTAGATGTTTCCAGAAAACAAAATTCAAACTGCTCTAGCATCTAGTCCAAATCCTGCCACATGGAAACGGTCGCTTCTCTCATTCCCAAAAAGCTTAACATTAGATTTTGGATATAAAACTCCTAAACCTCCACCGTAAGACCAAGTAATATTAAAATTATTCCCTTGGTAGATTTTATTATACTTCTCAGCTCCGATGTTTACATAATTAAGCCCATCTGTATGCTCAAATGTAAGGAATTCTCCATCTGTCAAATCCACTTTTCCATCTCTAACCATCGCAGCATAGTGAGGGTCAGAAATTTTCCCAGTGAAATCTGTCGTTTGGTCTTGTTTCATCACATATTTCATATGGTCTAGCGCCAAAACAAGAGCCAAATTATCCTTAATAAAATACCCTATTCTAGCATTAGTCTGAGGAATTGTAACACGAAGCGGATTAAGATAATCATCAAAACTAAAGTCTGTCGGTCTATCTTTAGCTATCATATTATGAAGCGTAAAATCATAGCCATTCCCTCTGAAATGAACATCTGAATTACTATAAATAGCCCTATTCCAGCCCCAATACAAAAATATTGCTCCTTTTCTGTAAGGATTATAGGTTATTTTGTTTACAATAGAAAGGTCTGCTTGTGTCTCTGACACAGGTTTTTCCTGCGCCGAAACAAAATTCATTCCTACCAAAAATGACAATAAAATTCCTGCTTTTTTCATAATCAATTATTCTTTTATCTTTTACTAAGTAATTAAATTCCTTTAAAATTAGAAATCGGTTTAAAGAAATTCGCTTTAAACCGATATTTATATAATTATTAACCCAAATTTATTTTGTCTTTGCTGACTCGTCAGCTTTCACTGGTGTCTTTGCTGCATTACTTGGCGCAGTAGTATGAGGCTTCTCATTTGGTATCACAACTGCAGAAGGCTTTGCTGTAAGCACCACACTTAGAAAAATAAGCCCCACTACGACACCACCAAGTGTCCATGTAGCTTTCTCCATAAAATCATTAGTTCTCTGTATCCCAAAAGATGCAGAAGATGCTCCTCCAAAAGTTCCTGAAAGCCCTCCTCCTTTAGGATTTTGAGCTAAAATAATAATAGCTAACAAAACACATGCAATGATGATAGCAACCATCAGTAATATAAATATTGTACTCATTTTATCATCTAAGTTTAGTCGGCAAATATAATAATTTTCTTTAACATGAAAAATAGATTTCACAAAAACTTTCTACATATATTTAGACAATAAAATTGTAAATTTGCTTAAATTGTCAAAAGATGGATCCACAAAAGATAAATGAACTAGAACAAAGGATAGGCAACTTACTATATAGGCAGTCTGTTGTTTACAATGAAATAAAACAGCTGGAAAATGAATTAGCTGAGTTAAAAAGACAAAGTAATTTTTCTTCTGTGTCTACTGCAAATACAGTAAAAACATCAGTTGAACAACCTATTGAAAGACCAACTGAAACACTAGCTGAAAAAGCAACTGAAAAACCAGTTATAACAGCGCCTACCGCTCCTAAGCCGCAGATTTCTGCTCCTAAAATAAACCTTCCTAAACAACCATCTGATTTAGAGAAGATTATAGGAGAAAGCTGGATTAACAAAATTGGAATTCTCATTGTGGTAATCGGTGTTGCCATCGGAGCTAAATATTCTATCGAAAACGAACTAATCAGTCCACTCACACGAATTATACTTGGATATTTAGTAGGAATCGGACTGCTTGGTTTTGGAATCAAACTAAAACCGAAATTTGAGGGATACAGCGCTGTTTTGGTAAGTGGAGCTATTTCTATTTTCTATTTTATCACCTATTTTGCGTATAGTTTTTATGACCTCATTCCGCAAGCTTTAGCTTTTGTGATGATGCTGATATTCACAGCCTTCACTGTATTTACTGCGATAAAATACAACCGTGTGGTGATTGCCCACATTGGACTTATAGGAGCTTATGCTGTTCCTTTCCTTCTATCATCAGGCTCTGGAAGAGTGGATATTTTGTTCAGTTATATGCTCATAATCAACCTTGGAATTTTATTTATTTCTATAAAAAAAGACTGGAAATCATTACATTACAGCGCTTTCTTTTTCACTTGGATGATATATGGCTCTTGGTTTGCAGATAAATCTTTTGATTCAGGTCTACAAGGATATGAAGCGCTGGGAATAGGCTTTGCTACGGCATTTTTCTTGGTTTTCTACGGAGTTTCTTTGTTTAATAATATCATTTCAAAAGAAAAATTGGATAAAGTAAATATTATCCTCATTCTATTGAATTCATTTATTTACTTTGGATTTGGATTTGGTATTTTTAATGGACATAGTATATTAGATTCTTATTTAGGGTTATTTACTTTGTTTAATGCTGCTATTCATTTTGCTGTTTTATTCTTTATTAAATCGAAAAAACTTGCGGATTCTACCCTGTTCTACTCCACATTAGGGATGGTTTTCACTTTCATCACGATTGCGATACCGATACAGCTGGACGGAAATTGGGTAACTCTTATGTGGACAGCCCAAGGAGCTATTTTATTTTGGCTTGGAAAAACAAAAAATATCCCTATTTACGAAAAAATATCCCTTCCTATACTTGGACTTGCTTTTCTAAGTTTTCTCGAAGACTGGGAGCGTTATAGTTATGCTGTTGATTTAGATATTCATGCTTTCTGGAATATCAATTTCCTGACAGGTATTTTTGCTGTTTTGGGATATGGTTCTACTGTTTATCTTTCAAGAAAATACCCTGACACAGAAGACGAAAAATTTAATCCTTTTAATGCTATAAAATCGTTCTATCTACCGGCTTTATTAGTATTGACAGCTTATCTTACTTTTAGAAATGAGATTGCATACTATTTTGATTATTGGTACGAAAGTTCATCTGTTCTTGTTGGTAAAAAAGGTGATGAATACAATGAATACAACAATGATATCGGCATTTTTAGAAACATATACCTCCTTGCCTACTCTCTGGTATTCTTTGGAGGAATGGCTCTGCTAAATTTCTATAAATTCAAGAACAAGGTTTTAGGAATTTCAGCTATTGTTATTGGGCTTTTAGTTTTGTTTGCTGCTCAGACTTACGGGCTGGGAGAACTTGGAGATCTTCGCTATTCCTATATCAATGGGCATTATAGCAAGTATTTTGATGTTAGTATCAACTATATTTTGGTGCGATATCTGCTCTGGGGGGCTGCTGGCTTTACGCTTTGGGCGATTTTCAAAAATGCTAAAACCCAACTGGAAAATACAAAATTCCATGTTTTCCTAGAAGCGGTGATTCATATTTCCATCCTTAATTTCTTAAGTAATGAACTAGTTACTTGGCTGGATATCGCTGGTTATCAGGATATTTTCAAACTGGGACTAAGCATCCTTTGGAGCGTTTATTCGCTTATTTTGGTAAGCCTCGGAATTTACAAGAAGAAGAAACACCTCAGAATTTTCGCCCTTGTGTTGTTCGGTATCACTTTGGCTAAATTATTCTTGTACGACATCTCTAATCTCAGCACGATTTCTAAAACTATCGTACTGATTATCTTAGGGTTACTACTTCTTATCATTTCATTTTTATACAATAAATTTAAAGACAAAATCGGTGATGAAACTAAAAATTAAATCCATATTTTCACTAATTTTCTTGGGAATTTCTGCTTTGGGATTTGCTCAGAAAAATGACTTTTCATTCAAAAGAGCCATAAAACCTAATCCAGCCACCGAGTGGAACAAAATAGAAATTCCCTTGCCGATGTATGAAAAATTGAACCAAAATTTTTCTGACATTAGGATTTATAAGCTTTCGGGAAAAGACTCGCTGGAGATTCCATATTTACTGTCCAAAACGCAATTTGCTTCTCTTGAAAATAAAACTACTGAATATATAGGTTTTAAAATCCTAAATCAGACCAAAACTGCTGATGGATACTATTTTACACTGGAAAGTCCCATCACAGCGGACATAGAGGAAATTGACCTGCATTTTTCTAATCAAAATTTTGATTGGAAAATAACCTTGGAAGGCAGCCACGACCAAAAACAATGGTTTTCTATCCTAGAAAATTACCGAATACTTTCCATACAAAATAGCAAAACTGATTACAATTTCCAGCTGCTGGCTTTTGAAAAAACGAATTATAAATTTTACCGAATTTTCATTCCCAGTAAAGAAACTCCTATTTTGCAAAGGGCTTCTATGCAGGAGAAATTCACACCAAAAATAGAATTTAATAAATTGTTAATCAACAATATAAAACAAACCAACAGCACAAAAGACAAAAACTCTGTCATCACTTTTTCTCTACCCTACAAAATCCCTGTCTATTCACTGATTTTGAACATAGAGAAGAACGATGCTTTTTCGCGCCCCATAGAGATTAAATATCTGGTAGACAGCGTAAAAACAGAAAAAGGTTGGGTGAAAAATTATGAAACTTTTTACTACGGAAAAATCATTTACTATGGAGCAAAGGATTTAGATTTTTCATTTTCAAATAACGATGTGATATGGGCAAAGGATTTCCAAATTATCATTGAAAATCAAGACAATGCGCCTATTACTGTAAAATCTGTCAATGCAGTTTCGCCTAAACATTTTATCTATTTTAAACCAAAAAACGAAGAAAACTATTTTCTATTTTATGGAAATAAAAAATCTTCCCTTCCAGAATATGATTTAAAACTGATAGAAGACAAGGTTTTTAAACTCTCAAAATCTGATGCAAGTCTCTCTGATGAGGAAAAACTCCCTAAAAAGGAAAGACCCACCAAAGAACCTTTATTTAAAGACAAAGGCTGGCTTTGGGGGGTGATGATTCTTATTATCTGTATTTTAGGATTTTTCAGCCACAGAATGCTTTCTACAAAGCACGAAGAGTAGTTATTTTCTCTCTATCAGCGCCATGTAGAAACCATCATAGCCATCGCTCGGCATGATATTTTCCTCCTTCACGAGGGCAAATTCTGTATTTTCGGCAAGGAATTTTCTGACCTGTTCTCTGTTTTCAGATGGAAGGATGGAACATGTGGCATAGACCATTTTTCCTCCCTTTTTCAGGATTTTAGAATAGTTTTGCAGAATGTTTTCCTGCTCGGTTTTTATTCTATTGATGAAATCTTCATCTATTTTCCACTTGCTGTCAGGATTTCTTTTCAGCACTCCGAGCCCTGAACATGGAGCATCTATCAGAAGTCTGTCTGCCGTGTTGTGAAGTCTTTTGATGACTTTATTATCTTCTATAAATCTGGTTTCTATGTTGAAAGCTCCCGCCCGTTTTGCTCTTCGTTTCAGCTCTGCAAGTTTCCATTCGTAGATGTCCAAGGCTATTATCTGCCCTTTATTCTTCATCAATGCAGCGATATGAAGGGTTTTCCCTCCTGCACCTGCACAGGCATCCACCACTCTCATTCCTTCTTTTACATCCAAGAGTTCGGCTATTTTTTGTGATGAAGCATCCTGCACCTCGAAAAAGCCTTCCTTAAAAGCCGATGTGAGAAATACATTTTTCTTTTCTTCTAGCTGGACAGCATCTGGATAACCTCTTAATACAAAGGAATTTACGCCCTCTTCTTTTAAAATTTCTACAAGATTTTCTGCTGAAATCTTGAGTGAATTTGCCCTCAAAATCACAGGCGCCTGTTCATTGAGAGCGGACATTTCTTTCTCCCATTTTGCTCCCAGTTCTTTTTCAAACAAACCAGCCAGCCAGTCTGGCACAGAGTGTTCTATGGCTTTGGTAGGGAATGTTTTTTTGTCCAATTTAGACAAAATTCCGCCTGTTTTTATTCCATCAAATTCATCAAATTTCTTGTATTTCACCTTTTTCCAAAGGAGATAAGCCAAAATCAAATTGTAGATATTAGATGGTTTTGTCCCCTCGCCCATGTAGTATTCTAGGCGTTTTTTCCAGCGGACTATATCATAGAATATCTCCGAAACCACCTGCCTGTCGGCACTTCCCCATTTTTTATTAGCTTTTAGTAATCGCTCCAAAACCTTATCAGCATATTTTTTATCCTGAAAAAAAGTTTCCTCCAATGCATCATGAATTCCTATCAGTAAGTTACGGTGTATCAATTCCATGTTTGTATAAATTTCGGACAAAAATACATTTTAAAAACCAAAACTCCCAAAATTATTTGAGAATACGGACTTTGGGAATTATTTTTTTCTTAAATTAGCATTAACAAATTTCTTTAATTATGAAAAGACATTCTTTATTTGCGTTTCTATTTTTGCTTTCGGCAAATTTATTTTTCGCACAAAAACCCATTTACACCAAGGCAAAAGTAACCGCCGTGAAAGTGTACAGAAACTCTGCTGAACTGCAGAACACGGTAAGTTTCAGTGTTCCTTCGGGGATTTCCGAAATAGTGATTGGCAATATTTCGGAAGAGATTAACGAAAAAACTATCCAAATCGGCGTAAACAGCAAGAACATTTCTATTCTTTCCTCGCAGTTTACCAATGATTATTCCACAGATTTTAAAATGGATACTACCAATCCACAAATTAAAAAAGTGAATGACAGCATCAAAATCGTGGAAAACCTCATCTCTAAAAACCGAATAGAGCTGGATGCCAACAAGAAAGCCGTAGAACTTTTGGACAAAAACCAAACCGTGCTGGTGGGAAGCAATTCCTCCAATGTTGCACAGCTCACGCAGCTGACCGAGTTCTACACCAACAAGAGAATAGAGCTGGAAAACAAACTCGTTTCCCTCAGAACAAAAGGCGATGACCTCAGCAAAAAACTTTCCCGACTGAAAAGCAGCCTAAAAACCAAAGAACAGAAGGAAGCAGAAGAGTTTGCAGATGGTGTAATTGTCCTAAAACTAATGTCTCCTACGGCTGGAAATATCAAACTGAATATCAACTATCTTACAGACAATGTCTCTTGGAAGCCTTACTACGAGATAAAGGCTGATAAAATCTCTGCTCCGCTGGATGTAATCTTCAAGGCTACTGTAAAACAAAATACAGGACTGGACTGGAAAGGCGTAAAACTTACCCTTATCAATGGAAATTCTTCCAGAAACAATTATGCTCCTACGGTAAGCCCTTGGTTCATCTACGCAAAAAGCCCGAAAGAAAGAGAAATCCTAAGGGAAGAAAAAATTGCCGACAAATCTGCTGCCATAAGAATCAGAGGAATGGGAAGTGTAAATGCAGAAGAGTATGATGATGTTCAGTCCAATGCTTTAGAAGAAGTAGTCGTTACGGCCTATGCTGGGTTTAATGTCAATGCAAACGAGCTCAATACCAGCTATGACATAGACATTCCTTACGATATCTTGTCCAATAACGAAGACCACCTCATCAGTCTTTATCAGCAGAAAATCCCTGCCGATTATCAATACTTCACTGCGCCTAATTACAGGAGAGAAGCTTATCTTTTAGCGAAGGTAAAGGATTTCAGCAAGTATCATTTGGTTTCTGCGCCTGCGAGTGTCATCTTTGAGAACATGTATATCGGTGAAACACGCGTCAGCCCAGACCAAACCAACAATGAAATGAACATCACGCTGGGCAACGACCCGAAAATCAGCATCAGAAGAGAAGATATCCAAGATAAATCTGGCGAGAAATTCCTTTCTTCTTACCGCGAAAAGGTGGTTACATATGATTTAATCATCAAAAATAACAAGAAAGAACAAATCAGCATGGAAATCAAAGACCGTTTCCCACTGAGCAACAACGAAGCCGTAAAAATAGAAGTGCTGGACAAAAGCGGTGCCGCGAAGGACGACGAAAAAGGCTTCCTCACATGGAACATAAAACTCTCTCCTTCCGAAACCAAGAAACTAAGGGTAAGCTACAAAGTCCGTTACCCGAAAGACTACACCGTAAGCGGATTATAAAAAACAAAAAACTCCCTCATATGATGGGAGTTTTTTTTATTGTTATTTTATTGATTTTCAGAAAATAAACCAATTAAAACTTTTATATATATACATATACATATAGAGATAAAGATTATCCCTAAATGGTTCTATTGTTAATAACAATGTAATGATTATAAGCAGTATGATATCTAATCTAAATGATTCATATTTTTTTCTAATAAAAAATACTATACTTTCTATTATCAAATATAAAATAGTAAACGAAACTATTACAAACATAGCAAACATGTATTTCATCCCATGTCTGTCATTTTCTACTTTATGTAATATATAAAGCATTGTAAAAAACGGAACAGCGGGAACGAGCAAAATACGAAGAAGCAAATGTATAATAGTTCGTTTAATCATTGTTTTTAATCATTAAATTCACTAACGAAAAGCTGTATCTAATTCCATAATTTCTCTAAATATTTTTGTCATAAAACACAACAATAACAATACAATAATGTCAATGCTATGATTATAAACGATATAACATTTAGCTTAAACGACTTATAATCATCTTTAATAAAGAACACTATGCTCTCTATGAATAAATACAAAATAGTGAACAAGATAGTTACAAATATAACAGCCATCAATTTAATCCCGTGCCTGTCATTTTCTAACCCTTGAAACAGATAAACCATCACAAAAAACGGAACAGCGGGAACAAGCAAAATACGAAGAAGTAAATGTATGATGGTTCGTTTACTCATTGTTCTTTAATCATTAAATTCACTGATGAAATGGAGTTTCACATTTGGGAATTTCTCCTGTGTCATCGTGATAGTGAATGCAGAATCCGCTAAAAATACCAGTTGATTATATTTATCTCTCGCTAAAAATCGCTGTTTCAGCCTTGCAAATTCCTTGAACTCTTCGGATTTTTCATCAGCCTCTACCCAGCACGCCTTATGAATAGAAATCGGCTCGTAGGTGCATTTTGCGCCATATTCGTGCTCCAGTCTGTATTGGATAACTTCATATTGCAGTGCTCCCACCGTTCCGATAATCTTTCTTCCGTTCATCTCCAGAGTGAAAAGCTGTGCTACACCCTCGTCCATCAGCTGGTCTATACCTTTTGCAAGCTGTTTCGCTTTTAGCGGGTCATCATTGTTAATGAAACGGAAATGCTCAGGAGAGAAACTCGGAATTCCTTTAAAGTTCAGCTTTTCCCCAGCCGTGAGCGTGTCCCCGATACGGAAATTCCCCGTATCATGCAGTCCGACAATATCACCTGGGAAAGACTCATCTACTACTTCCTTTTTATCAGCAAAGAAAGCATTCGGAGAGGAGAATTTCATTTTCTTGCCTTCCCTTACGAGCAGGTAGTTTTCGTTTCTTTTGAACACACCAGAAACGATTTTCACAAAGGCAAGCCTGTCGCGGTGTTTAGGGTCCATATTGGCATGAATTTTAAACACAAAACCTGTGAAATTTTGTTCCTCTGGCTTCACGATTCTGGTGTCTGCCTGTTTTGGCTGAGGATTTGGAGCAATGTCAATGAAAGCATCCAGCAGTTCCCTCACTCCAAAGTTATTCAATGCCGAACCAAAGAACACAGGCTGCTGCGTTCCTGCCATGTAATCTTCTCTACTGAATTTAGGATAAACCGATTCCACCAGCTCCAGCTCATCTCTAAGGACACTTGCCGCCTTTTCGCCTACGGCTTCATCTATCGCAGCATCATTAATATCATTAAAGGTAATGCTCTCCCCTACTTTTTGTTTCTTTTCTTCTAAAAACAACTGGATATTATTCTCCCAGATGTTATAAATCCCCTGAAAATCAGCCCCCATACCGATAGGCAGCGAAAGCGGAACCACAGAAAGCCCAAGTTTCTGCTCCACTTCATCCAGCAGGTCAAAAGCATCTTTCCCCTCTCTGTCCAGCTTATTGATAAAAACTATCATCGGGATGTTTCTCATACGGCACACCTGCACGAGTTTTTCGGTCTGCTCCTCCACCCCTTTTGCGACATCTATCACCACAATTACAGAATCCACGGCAGTAAGCGTTCGGTAGGTATCTTCCGCGAAATCCTTATGCCCAGGAGTATCAAGGATATTGATTTTATGACCTTTATAATTAAAAGCCAAAACGGAAGTCGCCACGGAAATCCCTCTCTGGCGTTCTATTTCCATAAAGTCGGAAGTTGCGCCTTTTTTTATCTTATTAGATTTCACGGCTCCAGCCTCCTGAATAGCCCCTCCGAAGAGAAGGAGTTTCTCGGTAAGTGTGGTTTTCCCAGCATCTGGGTGGGAAATAATCCCAAAAGTTTTTCTTTTCTGTATTTCTTGAATTAAGTCTGACATATCTATTTTTAAAATATCTGCAAAAATGGTGATTTTTAATGAAAATATTTACTTTTGCAGTCAAAAAAATTAATGAAGAAAAAAATATCTAAAATATTAAAACGAATGCTTTATACCTTTTTAGGATTAATTATTTTAATCGCAATAATTGCTGCTATAATTCTTAACCAAGCAGAATTCGGAAAATTGCCAAGCGGTGAAAGGCTGGCAAGAATAGAAAAATCTCCAAATTACAAGAACGGCAAGTTTCACAACCTATCCGAAACACCACAACTGACCTCGGAGAAATCTTTTTTTGAAAACCTTTATCTATTTATTTTTCCTGAGGTAAAGGATTTAAAACCATCAAGAAAAATCCCTGCTCTCCAAACCAATTTAAAGGAAATCCCTCTAAACGAAGACATTATGATATGGCTGGGACACTCTTCTTACTACATGCAGGTTTCTGGGATGAGGCTGCTGGTAGACCCTGTATTTCACTCTGCATCGCCGTTTTCATTTATGATAAAACCTTTCGATGCGGAATACAACTATTCCTCAGCTGACCTCCCTGAAATAGACCTGCTTATCATCACTCATGACCACTGGGACCATCTGGACTATACCGTGATGAAAGAGATGAAAAACAAGATAAAAAAGGTGCTTTGCCCACTTGGTGTAGGGGCTCATTTGGAATATTGGGGCTTCAAACCCGAACAAATTACCGAGCTGGACTGGAACGAAAAAACTTCCATCGACAATATGAAATTCACCTGTCTTCCTACGCGCCATTTCTCTGGGCGCGGTATACAGCCCACCAAAACTCTCTGGGCATCTTTCATGTTGGAATCAGAGAAAAACACGCTCTACATCGGTGGGGATAGTGGATATGATACTCATTTCATAGAAATAGCAAAACAATTTCCCAATATAGACCTTGCTATCTTGGAAAATGGACAATACAACGAGGACTGGCGCTATATCCACCTCCTACCAGAAGACCTGCACAAAGCCATGAAAGACCTAAAAGCAAAACGATATTTCGCTGGACATAATTCCAAATTTGCATTAGGAAGGCATTCTTGGTATGAACCTTTAAATACCATTGATAAAATCACAAAACAAGACTCCACAATACACGCCATCACTCCTAAAATAGGTGAAATAGTAAAACTAAACGAAACCCAAACCTTTGAAAAATGGTGGTAAAATAAAACCAGCAGATATCTATGATACCCGCTGGTTTGGTGTTTTAGTTTTAGTGGATTATTTTTTGGTATAAGTGTATCTATCTCCATCACCATTCTTAATCTGCACCATTGTATTCCCATCAATCTCTATTTTATACCTAGAACCAGGCGCCCCAGAAGGAAGGAGTGAATTAAAGAAGAATATATCTGTATTCTTTATTTCAAATGTTCCTTCAAGCACAAATGCACTTGGATCACTAGGAGCAGCATTACTATAATATTTATATTTCTTATCTGCTCCATAAACATGATATAGTACATAAAGAGGTGCTGTTTGATACACACCATCAGTATCTTTCTGCTCATATTTTGTAAGTTTCCATGTTCCTACAATAGCTCCATAAAGCGGATTAACTACCTCCACTTGCTCATCATCATTACCTCTGCTGCATGAAGTAAGTGAAGTTCCTGCTAAAGCCATCACTCCTACCGCAAGGATAGGAAACATTCCTCTAAATAAATTGCTTTTTTTCATAATTTTTTGAATTTTATGTTTCCTCTGTCTAAACATTGGAAACGGTTAATAAATAATTAAGATCTGTTTGTTAGTTATCCTTTTTCCACTACAAATTTACGAACCGATAAAAATAAAAACCAAAGCTGTACTACTGATATTTATTAGGATTTTGATAAAATTTTAGCCAAACAAAAAACCAATGCTTTAATTGCATTGGTTTCGCTTTTATGTGTTATGCTCTTTTGGTTAAAATAAATTTGAAATGATTTTTTAGTATTCTTTCACCAATCCTTTCACGATTTTGATAACGCTCGGCATCGCTGTATCAGCAGCTTTCAGCACCTCTTCGTGTGAAACCGCAAAGGCAATCTCCGGCCCACCCAAATCAGTGATGATGGAAATACAGAAACAGTCCATTCCCATATGTTTAGCCACGATAACCTCTGGCACAGTGCTCATTCCTACGGCATCTCCACCGATGTAGCGAACTAGTCCATACTCCGCTGGCGTCTCAAAAGTAGGCCCCTGTAATGCTACATACACTCCTTTGTGAACTTTTATGCTGTTTCGCTCCGCTACCTGCTCTGCTACTTCTATCATTTTTCTGTTATACGGCTCAGACATATCCACGAATCTTGGCCCTAATTCATCTATATTTTTCCCACGAAGCGGATGCTCTGGCATCATGTTGATATGGTCTTTCACTATCATGATATCAGCCACTCGGAAGTTAGGATTTACTCCTCCAGAAGCATTAGAAAGAATTAAATTTTTAATTCCTAAAAGATGGAAAACACGGAAAGGAAAAGTCACCTTGCCCATAGTGTGTCCTTCGTAGTAGTGGAATCTACCGCTCATCATCAGCACTTTTTTGCCTTCCAGTATTCCGTAGATTAGTTTCCCGCCGTGCCCTACTACAGTAGTCTGTGGGAAATTAGGAATATCCTTATACTCAAAAACATGGATGGGCTCCACCTCGTCTTTTAATTTTCCTAAACCTGAACCCAAAACGATGGCAAAATCTGGTGTATCCTTAATAACTTCTTTAATGAAACTCGCGGTTTCCTTGATTTTCTCTAACATAATTTAATATTATCTGATTAAACTCTTCTTTATTATTTATCTCTACATTGATAGGCCAGTAGAACAATTTGTCGGTTAATTCCTCAAAATCCATCAGCCTTACATAATCTTTTTCCGTGGTAAGGATTAGTTTTTTCTCGCCGAGTTTTTTATACTCTTGGAGCATTTTGTTAATATCTTCTTTTTTAAAGGAATAATGATCTCTAAACCTCAAATGCTTGATTTTATCTGTGTATCTTGAAACTTCTTGTATCAGCTGAGAAGGATTGGCGATGCCTGTTATCAGTAGAACCTCGTATTGATCCAGTATTTTCACGGGCATTTTCACTTTTGTGGAAGTGATTTCTTCATCATAATCAATGGATGAGAAAAATACTTTTTGATGTTTTTTAGGCTTAATTTTAGAAATATAGTAAAATTTTTTCTCCTCGGTAAGGTCTTTGGGACATTTGGTAATCATGATGATATCTGCCCTGTCTGCTCCTGTTCTGGACTCGCGGAGATTTCCCGCAGGAAGCAGATAATCAGAGAAATACGGGTCACTATAATCGGTCAATAAAATATTAAATCCTGCCTGAATGGCACGATGCTGATAGCTGTCATCCAAGACTAGCGCTTGCAGGCCAGCCTCCTCTATCAGCCGCTCCGCTCCCACTACTCTATTTTCGCAGACTCCTATGGCAATTCGGTTTTTAAATCTTTGGAAAAGCTGCATAGCCTCATCGCCCACCATACGAAAATTACTGTCATAATTTACCATATAGTGGCCTTGGGTTTTCCTTCCATACCCACGAGAAAGCACACCTGCCTCGTAATCATCCAAAAGAAGTCCCATGAGATACATCACCATGGGAGATTTCCCAGAGCCGCCCACAGACAAATTTCCCACTCCGATGATAGGCGTCTGAAACTTAGTAGACTTAAAAAGTCCCTTGTCATAAAGCCAATTTCTACAAGTGGTTATCAAGTCGTAGATTAGTGAAAAGGGATAAAAGTACCATCTCTTCATAGGGAGCAAAAATAAGGATTTTTTCTATCATTTATTAACAATCACCAATTTTTCGTACTTTTGCGCCAAATTATTTTAAATATGAATAGAAAATTAATCCCATTCCTACTGATAGCAGGAGCATTATTGACCAATTGTGGTGGTAGCAGAGATGAAGATGTAATCAATCCTAATACACCTGGAAATACACAACCATCCAACCCTACAGCGCCTTCTACACCTACCAATGAAAAGCCTAGTGATGAGCAAATAGGAAGAAGAACATATGCACAAGAATGGAAAACTGGTGTGGACTACCTAAGCGCTATTGACATTGCAGACCTTTACAACAATCCTGCTAATGTAAGTGCAGCACTAAAAAATTCTGTGAAATTCGCAACCCTTACAACTGACCAAAAATACTACACTCTGAAAGATGATGATTTGAGCTATTTAACGATTGAAGATATTACATATGATAAGCAATACATCTCTTTCTACACTAAGTATAAAGGCATTAAAAGCTCCACCAAGAGTACATTAAAATTTGATGCTAGGGATTTTTATGATAAACAATTTACCACTAATAACAGCTTTGTATCCTCTAAATACATGCGCGGACTCTACGAGGCGTTACCTATTGGTATGGGAAGTTTTTTCAACTATGATAGTCAAAGATATCAAATAGATTTTGTTCCTAATTCAAAGGATAAAAGCGATAGCAACAACTCTCTAAGTCTAAGCATAAAAATCACCGATAAGAAAATATTGGACAATTCTAAAAACACTTTTGAAATTCATAAAAATGTTGAAGGTTTCAGAACACTGAAAAATCTCGCTGATGATTTGGCACTTACACACAATTTGGATTTTAGAAGCAAAGTAAAAGATGTAATAAAATCGCATCCTAATAAAACGGATTTAACTCCATATTTAAATAATTTCTTTCAGAATAATTGGCATAAACTTATTTCCATATCTCTAAAATCAAAACCTAGTGTAACACTATCTATAGATGGTCAAAGCCCATTATACAGAACTATTTCGGGACAGAGTGTTGGCTATATTGATATTTATTTGACACAGCCTAGATTTGTTCTTACTTCCGCTGTTATAGATGGAAGAAATCTAGTTGCAAAAGTAAAATTACAAGATGCTAACGATGTTGTAATAGACAAAGAATACACCGTTATGGTTCCTAATGTTAAGTAATTCTAATAGTAGTATATAAAAAAGCAATCCAAATTTGGATTGCTTTTTTATTTTTAATAAGAATGATTCATCAGTTCTTTTTTCTCTTCATTATACAATCTGTACTCTAAATATTTATAAGAGTCTCTTGGTATAATGGTCACCCACTTATTGTATTTAAACAACCATTTCATTCTGATGCTTGTAAAAATTCCTTTGGTAAGGTAGGCCTCTACAAAAGGATGAACATGGAGATACAATCTGCTTTTCTCATGTATCAAGTGGTTTTTGATGGCTTCTTCCATCTGCTCTACTATCACTATCGGAGCACTTATTTCGCCTATTTCGTTAGGGTTTTCTTCTTTGGTATCTATTATTTTTTCTGGGCGAACCCTTTGTCTTGTTATTTGTATCAGACCAAATTTACTCGGAGGGAGGATTTTGTGCCTTGCTTTATCTCTCTTCATCTCCTCTTTCAGATGGTCATAAAGTTCTTTACGATGTTCGGTGTTGCTCATATCTATGAAATCCACCACTATTATCCCGCCCATATCTCGCAGTCTAAGCTGTCTGGCTATCTCTGTTGCTGCGATTTTATTTACATTTAGGGCATGGCTTTTATTAGCCTGATTTCCTAATGATATATTATTACCCGAATTCACATCTATGACATGGAGAGCCTCCGTGTGCTCTATTACTAGATAAGCTCCTTTGGAACCTGGAATATTCACATGTTTCCCAAAAGACTGTTTCAGCTGTTTTTCTACATTATAATATTCCAAAAGAGGAATATGAGAGTCATAATACTGAACTATATTTTTACTTTCAGGAGCGATTACTTCTAGGTAATTTCGCATGTCATTTACCATTTGTTCATCATCACAAATGATACTTACAAAGTCTTGGTTAAAATTATCCCTCAAAATAGCAGAAGCCCTATCTTCCTCACTAAGGACTTTACAAGGCGTTTTATTTTTTTGGATATTTCTGAAACAGATATTCCATTTCTCTATCAGCTGGTTCATATCATTATGAAGCTCAGCCACTTTTTTATTTTCTGCTACGGTTCTGATAATCACCCCAAAACCTTCTGGCTTTATACTTTCTATCAAAGTTTTCAGCCTTGTTTTTTCTTGGCTATCCTTTATTTTTTTCGATACCGATATTTTTTGGTCAAAAGGAATTAAAACCAAATACCTCCCTGTCAAGGAGATTTGTGTAGATACCCTTGCCCCTTTTGTGGAAATAGGCTCTTTTGTGATTTGCAGCAGGACTTCATCGCCTACAGATAAGACCTTGTCTATCATTCCGTTCTTATCTATCTCTTCCTCTATTGGGAAGGATTTTAGGCTTGGTGATTGGATTTTTTTATTCAAAATCCCTTTTAATAGGTTTTGGTAAGTTCTAAACTCTGGACCCAAATCCTGATAATGCAAAAAGGCGTCCTTATCAGAGCCTATATTGACAAAAGCCGCATTCAGGTTCGGTGCTAGTTTTTTTATTTTACCAACGAATAAATCCCCTACTACATACTCACTATCTTGTTCCTCCGTATGGAGTTCGAAGAGTCTTCCATCTTCTATTAGAGCAATTTTAGAAGCCTCTTCTTCATAAGATATAATTAACTCTTTCTTCATTTTTTTGGCTTTCTAATAATACTTTTCTTTTACTAAAATAAACAAAAATATAGTCGGCTCCATTTTCAAAAATAAAAACACCAACTATATTCTTATGTTTTCCTACTGAAGACTATTTTTTCTTCTTATGTCTGTTTAGTCTTCTTCTCTTTTTTCTCTTGTGGGTAGCCACCTTATGTCTCTTTCTTTTCTTTCCGCTTGGCATAGCTTTAATGTTTTTATTCTGTTATTACTCAGTGAATTATATTTATTTTACTTTTACTTTTGATTTTACCTTTTCTACGAAAGTCTTAGAAGGCTTAAATGCTGGTATATTATGTGCAGGAATTTGGATTGCCGTATTTTTAGAGATATTTCTACCTGTCTTTGCTGCTCTTGTTTTGATAATAAAAGACCCAAAACCTCTAAGATACACATTATCACCATTATACATAGTGGTTCTTATCTCCTGCATGAATGCCTCTATGATTCTCTGAGTTTCATTTTTCTCAGTTCCTAACTTATTTGCAATTGCATTTACTAATTCTGCCTTTGTCATTTCCTTTTTTGTTTTTATTTTTGGTGTGCAAATATATAAAAAATTTTGAAAACAATTAAACAAAATTCTGATTTTCTTTACATTGGTCAAAAATTACTGCATTGGTACAGCCAAAATGCAAGAATATTACCATGGAGAAACGCCCAAAATCCATATAATGTGTGGATTTCGGAGATTATTCTCCAGCAGACCCGCGTGGAGCAGGGATTGGAATATTATATAAATTTCACCAATAGATTTAAAGATATAGAATCTCTCGCCAAGTCCGATATAGACGAGGTTCTCCTCTACTGGAAAGGGCTTGGATACTATTCCAGAGCTATCAATCTACACAAAGCCGCACAACAAATCATGCAGGATTATCAAGGTATTTTCCCAAATAATTACCACGAAATTCTAAAACTAAAAGGCGTCGGAAAATACACCGCTGCTGCCATTTCCAGCATTTGTTTCAACGAAAAAAGACCCGCTGTGGATGGCAATTTTTACCGAGTTTTATCGAGAATTTTCGCTGATGATTTTGATATTTCAAAGACTAAAGCTCATGATTATTTCTCAGAATTAGCCCTTTTGATAATGCCTGACAGAGATTTTGGCGATTTTAACCAAGCGATAATGGATCTGGGAGCAAATATCTGCAAACCTAAAAATCCTTCCTGTGATATCTGCCCTGTTCATGCAGATTGTCTGGCTTTTCAGCTCGGAAAAACTGCCGATTTTCCTGTAAAAACAAAGAAAATTAAACCCGAAGACATGAACCTCATCTATTATTTCGTCCGATACGAAAATTCTTTTCTTATCAAACAGCGAGATGACAGCTCTATTTGGAAAAAACTCTACGATTTCCCTGATAAAATCAATGAGTTTTTAGAAAAATTCATCATAAAAGAAGAAGAAATTTCCCACAAACTAACCCACAAAAACCTTAATATCAAGATTTACAGCATCACATTGATTGACAGCACTTTATTCCAAACTTTCAAAAAGGAAAACAATTTAGAAATATTAGATTTAAAAGATTTTGACCAAAAATCCTTCCCAAAACCTTTAGAAAAATTCATCAAATCGCTAAATCTCCATCGCCATCACTAATATACTTACCTTGTTTTTCTTATTTTTAAGGAATTCCCAAGCAATGGCACTCATCGTGTTCCCTGTGGTAAACACATCATCCACCAATAAAATGTGTTGATTTTCAATTTCTTTCGTGAGAGAAAAATCATATTTGGTTTCTTCTCTGTGGGATTTGTCTTTTTGGGCTTGGGCTTTGCTGTGGCTATTTCTTTTGAGTAAATTATGGTCAAATGGAATCCCATATTCAGAGGACAAAATCTCCGTAAAAAGATGTAACTGATTGTACCCCCGTTCTTTAAGTTTCTTTGGGTGAAGCGGAACGCTGACCAGCAAATCTGGCTTTTCTCCTTTAAGACTAAGATTTTCTACAACCCATTTCGCTAAAATCCTACCAACTTTCTCCTGATTTCGGTATTTCAGCTGGTGGATAATTTCCCTAGAAAGTCCCTTTTTATCAAAATACATAAGAGCATAAGCCGCCTCCAAAGGAAACAGGCTTTCTGCCTTTCTTTTCAGAAGATTTTCTCCAAAATCCCAATGCGTGAAATGTATTTTATCCAAACATTTCACGCAGACAATTTCATCTTTGGGAATGATATCATCACAGTTTAGGCAGCGATTTGGGAACAATACATCCAAAAACATCTGTTCCTAATCTTGATACACTACATATTTAGTTCTTATCTTTTCAAAATCAGAAAGCCCTTTCTGCCATGTTTGTCGAATTTCTGCTTCGGATTTTCCTGCTATTATCTGCTTTCTGAGTTCATCCGTTCCTGCCAAGGTATCAAACCAATATTTGCCCTTTACATCTTTTAGGAAAAATGATTTTTGTGGATTTTTATAGTTTTTATAAGCCTTTATCACCCATTCCAAACTAAGCTCGCGCAGGTCTTTGTCATAGTTTCTCAAATCCTCTCCATAGCACAGCTGACCGTTTAGAAATGGATTTTTAGAACCAAAACTTGGCTTCGGAGTGAATTCATATTTCATATTCTTAATCCATGGCGAACCATAGATTTGGAAAGGAATATCTGTCCCTCGCCCTACGGAAACTTCCGCTCCTTCAAAGAAACACAAACTTGGGTAGAGATTGATGGCTTTGTCATTCGGCAGGTTAGGCGACGGCTTTTCCAGAATTGGATAGCGGTTTTTCTTGTGGTAGCCTTTCATTTTTATGAGTGTATATTTCGCCTGAACTTTATTTTTAAGCCATTTTTCGCCATTTACCATTTTTCCGTATTCTCCTATGGTAAGCCCATAGACCACAGGCACTGGATGAAGCCCCACAAAAGAAGTCCATTCCTTTCTCAGCACCGGCCCGTCTGTATAGCCGTCATGCGGATTGGGTCTATCCAAAACGATGATTTCCACACCGTTTTCTGCTCCTGCTTCCATTACATAAGCAAGCGTAGATATATAGGTATAAAACCTAACTCCCCCGTCCTGAATATCGAACAAGATAACATCCAAATCTTTCATATGAGCAGGCGTAGGTTTTTTAGTATTTGCATAAAGCGAAACTATCGGAATGCCTGTCTTGGTATCCACTCCATTTTTCACAACTTCCCCAGCATCTGCCACTCCACGAAAACCGTGTTCAGGAGCAAAAACCCTTTTTACGACTACTCCATTTTCTTTCAAAAAGTCTACGATACTTTGTTTTTTCTTATTGATAGTCACCAGCCCTGTCTGATTGGTCACCACTCCCACAGATTTCCCTTTTAGCAGCGGCAGGTATTTTTCTGGTTGGTCTGCGCCTGTTACAAACTCCTCATTTTCTAAGTTTTTAGATTTTTGTGCATTAAAAAATTGATTATTTACAAAAAGCATTAGTATAATCAATACAAAATTTTTACTTTTGGCTCTTAAATTCATTATTTTGAAGTTTCCTATTTATTTTTCTAAAAAAATTGCGTTCTCCAAAGATAATAAAAATAATCTTTCACGCATAATTATTTTCATCGGAAGGCTGTCCGTTGCCCTAGGGATAGTGGTTTCACTGATTACCATATCCACAGGACTCGGCTCTAAAAAAGCCATCAAAAACAAGATGGGCGATTTCAGCGGGCACATCTCCGTAAAATCTACGAAATCAAACGCTTCCTATAATTCTTCGGTTTTAGACCAAGAAAATTTTGACTTAAAGGAACTAAAAAAAATACCCGAAGTAGAAACGGCACAATCCTACGCCTCTCTCAGCGGAATCCTCAGAACCAAAGAGAATTTTGCTGGAATTATCCTAAAAGGCGTGGGCAAGGATTTTGACAAAAATCGTTTCCAAAAATTCATCACCTCGGGCGAAATCCCTGATTATACAGAAAAAGGATACAATAATGACATCATGCTTTCTGAGCAAATCGCCAAAGGCCTTCACCTGAAAGTAAATGACAGCATCACAGCCGTTTTCTCCAAAGAAGACCAAAAACCGATTTATAGAAAATTCGTAGTAAAAGGCATCTACAATACCGATATCAAACTCATCGATGAGCTATTTATCATCGGCGATATCAACCATGTCCGTAAAATTCAGAATATGGGAAAAACCGACATCGGCGGCGTGGATATTTTCCTAAAAGATTTTGATAAAACTGATGCTGTTTTCCCACAAGTAGAAAAAATCATTGGCTACAAAAACTACACAGAAAAAACTACTGACAAATACCCTCAAATCCTGCAATGGATAGAAATTTTTGACACGAATATCTCTGTAATTTTGGGCATTATGCTGGTAGTGGTGGTTATCAACATCATCATGGTGCTGCTGATTTTGATTATTGAAAGAACCAACTCCATCGGTGTGCTGAAAACCTTAGGCGCGGACAACAACCAAATTCGTGCGATATTCATCAACTACACCCTACTCATCATCATCCCTGGGCTGATTGTAGGAAATCTTATCGGCATAGGTTTACTATTGATACAGAAATATTTTGGTATTATTAAACTCAACCCAAAAGAATACTACATCAGCACCGTGCCAGTGGATTTGAATTTAGGCTACATCCTTGCCCTTTCACTCGGAATATTGGTAGTTTCTGCCATATCGCTAATAGTACCCAGCTACCTCATCAGTAGAATTTCTCCTGCAAAAGTAGTGAAATACAATTAGTAACGATATTTTCATCAGCCATTTATAATCGGTTGATGTGCCTTTACTATTTAGTTACAAGGGTTCTCAGTGCCTTTTTTACAATATACTTGGTTTCTTTGGTAGG
>CAUPCB010000024.1:0-24335 GCA_963509715.1 uncultured Flavobacteriaceae bacterium
TTTATTAGATTGATAATAAGAATAACCTATAAATGAAACAGCTACAACGATTACAATTAATACAATATATTTTATTTTCATAATATTATTTTTAAAAATATTTCAGACTAACCTCTTATGCTTCGCCCAAAAGACTCTGCAACAGCTCCAAGCACAAAAACTATTTTACTAAAACACGGAATATGGTGTATAAAGCTTTCTTATTCATATCTTTTTTAATTATCTATCAAGCAATGCCATCGTTTTTCCTATTTTGTATCCCAAAAAATACAAAAAGAAAACTAGAGCCATTATTTTTGTTATGGTTCGCGGGTTTTTACTAATATAAGAAATTAGTTTCTCAAATGTTGCTTCCATTATTTTATCATTTTTCTTGGCTAATATCAGAATTTTTCTTGTAAAAAACTATTTTTTGTTTAAGATTTTTATTCTTTAATGAATATTTATCACAAAATTAGTAAATTTGTCAAAAATGTTGCTGCCGTTTAAATAAATTCATATGGTTTTTATTAAAGATTTACAAAAATCCTACGATATCGGAAAATCCAAACTTCATGTTTTGAAGGGAATCAATCTGGATATTTCAGAGGGCGAGTTCGTATCCATCATGGGTTCATCAGGTTCTGGAAAATCTACCCTGCTGAACATCATCGGGATTTTGGATCAAAAAGACAGCGGAATCTACGAGCTGGACGGCATTCCCATAGAACATCTCAACGAGGCTAAAGCCGCAGAATACCGCTCTAGGTTTTTAGGGTTTGTATTTCAGTCATTTAACCTCATCAGCTATAAAACCGCTTTGGAAAATGTAGCTCTTCCGCTCTATTATCAAAATGTAAGCAGAAAAGAACGAAACCAAAGAGCCCTAGATTATCTGGAGAAAGTAGGTCTTGCAGACTGGGCAAACCGCCTGCCGAATGAGCTTTCGGGAGGACAGAAACAAAGAGTAGCCATCGCCAGAGCTCTCATCACCGACCCGAGAATTATCCTCGCCGATGAGCCTACAGGAGCTTTGGACAGCAAAACCACCCACGACATTATGAAACTTCTGCAGGAAATCAACAACCAAGGAAAAACCATCATCATCGTAACCCACGAGCCCGATGTAGCAGCGCAGACAAAGAGAAATGTCTTCCTAAAAGACGGCATCATAGAGAGCGATGAAGTCATCGAGCAATTTGTTTTATAAACGCATTTTTAAATAAAAACCAACAAAAAATGTTTGATTTAGACCGCTGGCAAGAGATTTTTAGTTCTATTCGGAGCAATATGCTTCGGACAGTGCTTTCTGGCTTTACGGTGGCACTGGGACTTTACATTTTCATTGTTCTTTTTGGAATTGGGACTGGTCTGAAAAACGCCTTTAATGACGGTTTCAGAAGCGCACAAAACCTGATTTCCATTTCCTCTGGGCGGACTTCCCTTGCCTATGCTGGGCTTCAGGCAGATAGGCTCATTAGTTTTAATAATGATGATTTAGAAGCGGTTACTACGGAAAACAAAAAAAACATAGAATATTCCTCACCGATATATTCCACCTTTTGGACAGTAAAATACGGCAAAGAAAGCGGCAGCTACGGTATAAATGGAGCTGGAGAAGAGGAAGTCTACATCAAAAACAGAACGGTTTTGGATGGGCGGTATCTTTCGCCTGCGGATATCAAAGAAAATAGGAATGTAGCGGTCATCGGTAAAATGGTGCATCGTGACCTCATCAAAAACGGCAATCCCATCGGTAAAGAACTGGATATCAATGGAACCATATTCAAAGTCATTGGGATATTTTCTGATAACCAAGGCGACTGGGCAGAGCGAAGCATCAGTATTCCCATAACCACCATGCAGCAACTTAAAAAAAGTTCTGATACCATTTCTGAAATTTCTCTAACCTATAATATGGAACTCTCTCCTGATGAAGCGATACAATTCGGAGAAGAACTAAAAAGCCAGCTTCAGGAACGAAAAAAAGTTTCACCAGAGGACGAACAAGCGATTTGGGTTTTCAATAATGCTGAAAATACCAAAAACGGAACTATGTTCCTGAGCGTAATCATCATCATCGTAGGTTTTATAGGAATAGGGACGCTTGTCGCAGGGATTATCGGCATTAGCAACATCATGGTTTACATCGTAAAAGAACGAACGCTGGAAATAGGAATACGAAAAGCCATAGGAGCAAGACCCATAAGCATCGTGGTGCTTATCTTACAGGAAAGCATCGTGATTACGGTCTTATCGGGGATTATCGGTGTTCTTTTAGGGGTTCTTTCGCTGAGGCTCATTGGCAACAATTTACGAGAGTATTTCATTTTAGACCCAAATGTAGGCTGGGGAGCGATATTTTCAGCATTTGTTTGTTTAGTCATTTCAGGAGCGGTGGCAGGCTTTGTCCCAGCATACCGAGCTTCAAAAATAAAACCAATAGAAGCGCTGAGAGGCTGATTTAATCCATTAAAAAAGAAGCAAAATGAATATTATTTTCAAAAAAGATACTTGGCAGGAAATTTATTATTCACTGAGAAATAATAAACTTCGGACTTTCCTCACTATGATTGGCGTGGGCTGGGGAATGTTCCTGTATGTCACGCTTTTAGGGGCTGCCAAGGGAATGGAAAACGGCTTCAACAAGTTGTTTTCAAGTTTTGCTACAAATTCCATTTTCCTCTGGGGACAAGAAACTTCTATCCCTTATGACGGCTTTCCAAAGGGCAGAACCATAGACCCGCACCTTTCGGATATAGAATATTTAAAAAAGAAAATTCCTGAAATAGACTACATCGCTCCACAAAACTCAAAGGGAAACTTCGGATCAGCAGGAGTACTGATGACGAGAGGAGGGAAAAGCATCACTTACAGCCTCAATGGCGACTACCCTATCGGAAATAAAATTTCTGAAAAAAAGCTGATATACGGAAGATACCTGAACGATTCTGATGTTTCTGAAAATAAAAATGTAGTGGTTATCGGTGAACAGATTTACAAAACGCTTTTCGAGGCAAGTGAAAATCCCATTGGAAAATCCATCAATATAAAAGGTGTGTTTTTCAATGTGATAGGAGTTTTCAGAATGAAAAGAAAAGTGGGAATAGAGAGCGACCAAACCGCTATAATTCCGCTTTCTACTTTTACTCAGTTGTTTAACGAAGGCGACAAAGTCGGCGTTTTATCCATTGTTTCTAAACCCGATGCAGATGTGAGCATCGTGGAAGAAAAAGTAAAATCAGAGCTAAAAACCAAATACAGAGTTTCGCCCGAAGATACCAATGCTTTTGGAGCTTTTAACCTTGGGAAAGAATTTAAGAAACTCACGGGTTTCCTTGATGGCATGCAGCTTTTGACCATCATCGTGGGGACGCTTACCATCATCGCTGGGGTCATTGCGATATCCAACATCCTGCTCATCACCGTGAAAGAAAGAACCAAAGAAATAGGAATCCGCCGAGCTTTGGGAGCGAAACCCTCCGAGGTGAGAAACCAAATTTTACTGGAAAGCGTAGTGATTACTCTATCCTCTGGTCTGGCTGGATTTATGCTAGGAATGCTGGTTCTGATGCTTTTAAGCCTCGCTACCCAAAACCAAGATGACATTCCGTTTTACAATCCTACTGTTAATTACGGAAATGTATTCGGAGCAATGGCAATAATGGTTTTCCTCGGACTGATAATAGGTATGATTCCCGCACAAAGAGCCATAAGCATCCGCCCGATAGATGCATTAAGAAGCGAATAATAAAGTTGAATTTTAAATATAAAAAAATAATGAAAAAGGTAATTTATACCATTCTTGGATTAGTTGCTGTTGCTGTATTGGTATCAACTGTAATGTATTTGATAAAATCCAATTCCGCCGAAAGCAAAGAATTCCTCACAAGAAAGCCCACCACTGTGCAGGACATGGAGGACAAAGTGATGGCTACAGGAAAAATAGTTCCTAAAGAAGAAATAGAAATAAAACCCAATATTTCTGGGATTGTTGACCAAATTCTCGTGAAAGAAGGCGACAAAGTAACAGCAGGACAGCTCATCGCCACGCTGAGAATCGTTCCCAGTGTAGCCGATGTGAACAATGCCCAGCAACAGGTAAGCAATGCCCAACTCCAAATAAACAATGCAAGAACCAATCTTGCCAATCAAAAACAGCAGTTTGCGATGCAGGAAAGCCTTTATAAACAAGGCGTTATCTCCAAACAAGAGTTTCTAACCTCCCAGCAGCAGCTCTACAGCGCGGAACAAAATGTGAAAAATGCTCAACAGCAATTTTCCACTGCACAAAAGAACTTGCAAATTGCTAGAACTGGCGCTACTCCTGAACTGCAAAGCATGGCTACAACTCAAATTCGTTCCAAAGCAAGCGGCACCGTCCTAGAAGTTCCTGTGAAAATAGGAAACCAAGTGATAGAAGCCAATTCCTTCAATGCGGGAACTACCATTTGTTCCATCGCAGACCTAAATTCACTCATTTTTGAAGGGAAAATAGATGAAGCACAGGCAGGAAAAATAAAAGAAGGCATGAACATGAATGTAATAATAGGCGCCCTCCAAAACAAGTCTTTCTCAGGGAAAGTAACCCTCATCGCACCAAAAGGAACGGAAGAAAGTGGAACTATAAAATTCCCGATAAAAGGCGATGTTTTTAACCCTAATAATGAATACATTCGTGCTGGTTTTTCAGCAAATGGGGAAATTATCCTCAGTTCGCAGAAAAACGCACTTCTTCTGGATGAATCCCTTATCCAATACGATAAAGTGAACGGAAAGGATGTTCCTTTCGTAGAGGTAAAACAGGCAAATGGTTCATTTAAAAAGGCTTTTGTAAAATTAGGCGCGAGTGATGGTATCAATGTGCAGGTGCTTTCTGGAATTGATAAAAATTCTGAAATAAAAGTCTGGAACCCTTCTGACAAAGACAAAGAAGAGTTGAAAGAAAAGAATAAATAAACTTTCTTAACTAAAAAAGTTTATACTTTCAATTTTATTTGTTACATTTGCGGACTTAATAAAATATTAACAGGGACGAGTTCCCACTAAATCAATTTTAATTATGTCAGTAAAAATTAGATTACAAAGACACGGAAAAAAAGGAAAACCTTTCTTTCACATCGTGGTAGCAGATTCTAGAGCAAGAAGAGATGGTAGATTCATCGCAAAACTTGGAACTTACAATCCTATCACTAATCCAGCAACTATCGAACTAGATGTGGATGCTGCAGTAAAATGGTTGAACAATGGTGCTCAGCCTACAGACACTGCTAGAGCTATCCTTTCTTACAAAGGTGCTCTTTACAAAAAACACCTTCAAGGTGGTGTAGCTAAAGGAGCTTTCAGTGAAGCTGAAGCTGAAAAAAGATTTAACACTTGGTTAGCTGAAAAAGAAGCTAAAATCCAAGGTAAAAAAGATGGTTTAGCAAAATCTAAAGATGATGCTAAAAAAGCTGCTTTAGAAGCTGAAAACAAAGCTAATGAAGCAAGAATCAATGCTAAAAAACAAGCTGAAGAAGAAGCAAAAGCTGCTGCTGAGGTTGCTGAAGCACCAGTAGAAGAAGCTCCTGCTGTAGAAGCAGAAGGAGATGCACCTGCTGAAGAAACTGAAGCTTAAAAAAACTTACCGATGCAGAAGGAAGATTGCTATTTTTTAGGCAAAATTACTCGTAAGCACGGTCTTTCGGGAAATCTGATTTTGAAATTAGATACAGACCAACCCGAAATTTATAAAAAATTGGAATCAATATTCGTTGAAATCAACGGACTATTGGTTCCGTTTTTTGTTGAGAAAATCATTTGGAGCAAACAAGATTCTCTCAACATTCTTTTCAAAAACTCCTCTGAAGCACTGGTAGAACAACTTATTGGCAAGAATGTATTTCTTCCGCTTTCTACACTTCCAAAATTGAGCGGAAATCAGTTTTATTATCACGAAGTTATTGGTTTTGATGTTTTAGAAAAAGATGGAAAAACCTGCGGAAACATTGTTTCTGTAAATGACCAGACAGCTCAGCATTATTTCATTTTAGACTTGGCTCAGAAAGAAATCATCATTCCTATCGTAAAAGAATGGATTTTAGAAGTGAACAGAGATCAAAAATTCATCAAAATGGAACTTCCAGAAGGGCTGATGGATGTTTTTCTTAACTAAAAAAAGCCCCTTTTTAAGGAGCTAATCTTGATGTTTTCCATTTACCATCTTGGAACTGATATACTATTCTGTCATGCAGACGGTTAGGTCTTCCCTGCCAAAATTCTATTTCATACGGCTTGGCAAGATATCCTCCCCAGTGTGGCGGTCGTGTCACTTCTTTCCCTTCAAATTCTTTTTCTAAATCTTGTAATTTTTGGGCTAAATAAGCTTTGCTAGGGATTTCTTCGCCTTGTTCAGAAGCCCACGCTCCTAATCTGCTCCCTCTAGGTCTCGATGCGAAATATTCATCCGACATCTCAGGCGAAACTCTTTCCAGCCTTGCTTTTATCATCACTTGGCGTTCCAAAGCCGGCCAAAAGAAATAGAGACAGGCCACTTTGTTCTTATCTATAGATTTCCCTTTTTTACTATTATAATTGGTATAAAACACAAAACCTTCTTTGCTGTAGCTTTTCAGGAGCATGGCTCTGGTTCTAGGACAGCCGTCATCATCTATCGTAGAGAGAATCATAGCATTAGCCTCAAAAATATCAGGATGTTTGTCCGCATCTGCGAACCACTCCTTGAAATGTTCCATAGGATTTTCTTTTACTTCATGGTCATGAAGCTCGAACTGCTCGTAGACTTGGCGTTTGTCATGTAAGTTTTCCATATTTTAATATTTACAATTTATACTGCAAAGGTAAGATTTAATTCCTACTCTTTGGGTTAGGATTTGATGTTTTTTATTTGTAAAAAAGAAAAAATAATCGCTTTAAATCATTTTAAATTCTTAAATTTAGCCCATTAATTTAATTTTTTACTAAAAATGAAACGACTATTTTTATTAGCTGCCTTCATTCTGAGTTTTATTCCAGCAAAAGCTGATGAAGGAATGTGGCTTATGATGCTTATCAAACGATTAAACGGCGTAGATATGCAGAAACAGGGTCTGAAACTGACTCCTGAGGAAATCTATTCAGTAAACAATTCTAGTTTGAAAGATGCCATCGTAAGTTTTGGTGGTTTTTGTACTGGGGAAATCGTGTCCAAAGAAGGGCTTATCTTTACCAACCACCACTGTGGATATGGTTCTATCGCTGCGCTTTCTACTCCACAGAAAGACCACTTGACCAATGGTTTTTGGGCGATGAATAAAAAAGAAGAACTTCACGCTAAAGATTTGTATGTAAGATTCTTAGTAAGAATGGGAGATGCTACAGAAAGAATAAACTCCAAGCTGAACAACCAAATGTCTGCAAGCCAGAGACAAGACATTATCAATCAAGAATTTAAAGCGATTGAAAAAGAAAATAGCGAAAACGGGAAATACTCTGTAGTTGTTCGTTCGTTCTTCAATGGAAACGAGTTCTATTATTTTGTTTATCAAGACTATAAAGATATCAGATTAGTAGGAACGCCTACCAACTCTATTGGGAAATTCGGTGGTGATACAGACAACTGGGAATGGCCAAGACATACAGGGGACTTTGCAGTTTTCCGAGTGTATGCAGATGCGAACGGAAACCCAGCGGAATATTCTCCAAACAATGTTCCACTAAAACCTAAACACCACCTGCCTGTTTCTCTAAAAGGTATCAAACCTAATGATTTCACGATGATTATGGGATACCCTGGGAGAACGAACAGATATTTGACTTCTTATGGAATCAACCAACTGATTACCAAGGATTATCCAGCTTGGGTAGATGCTTCTAAAGCAGCTATGGATGTGATGAAAAAATACATGGACAAAGACCAAGCCATCCGTTTGGACTATGCGAGTTCTTATTCCAGCACGGCTAACTACTGGAAAAACAGAGCAGGAACGATAGAAGCTGTTTTGAAAAACAAAACCATCAACGCGAAACAAGATTTGGAAAAAGTATTTCAAGCATGGGCTGATAAGCCAGAAAACAAAGCTACTTATGGTAATGTTCTGAAAGAAATAGAAGAATACTACGCAAAAACTAACGAAAGAAATGTAGAGCTGAACTATCTAAGACTGATGAGCAGAAGAGCAGCTTTCATCAATATGCCGCATGTATTAGGAAACAAATTGGCTGTTTATGCTGACCAAGATGCGAATGGGCAGGCTGCTATGAAAGCAAAACTAATCAAAGAAGTGGAAAGCATCTACGAAGACCTTCACCCAAAGGTAGAAGCTGACCTTTTCGTGACACTGCTTACACTTTATAAAAACAAAGTAGATGCGAAACACCAGCTGCCTGTCATCAGGTTTAGTAAGCCAAATGAAATTGCTCTTAATGGTATTTTTGCTTCTAAGGAAAATGTTTTGAACTTTATCAACAATCCTAAAAAACAAAAATTAGAGGAAGACCCATTATATCAGTTCTCTTCTATTTTAGTAGCTGAAGCTCAGATGAGTGCGAATAAATACAAGCAAGATGAAGAGAAATTCGCAGAAAACACTAGACTTTTCTTGGACGGACTTAGAAAATCTCACCCTAACAAGAAATTCTACCCTGATGCTAACTCTACGATGAGACTTACCTACGGTTCTGTGGACAAACTGCCTTTCAGAAAAGACAGAAAATACCACGGCGTGAAAGACAACTACTACACAGACCTTACAGGAATGGTAGCTAAATACAAAAAAGGTGATGAGGAATTTGACCTTCCGCAAAGACTTCTTGACCTTCATAAAAAGAAAGACTACGGACAATACAAAGACAAAAAAGGATACCTTCCAGTGAACTTCCTTTCTAATAATGACATCACAGGAGGAAACTCTGGTTCGCCTATCATCAATGCTGAAGGACACCTTATCGGTCTTGCTTTCGATGGAAACAGCGAGGCGCTGAGTGGAGATATCGTTTTCGAACCTGCTCTACAAAGAACCATCAATGTGGATGCTCGTTTTGTGCTTTGGGTAATTGACAAATACGCTAGTGCTAAACACCTCATCGATGAAATGACAATTGTGAAATAGTTTTTTTCATGATAAATATAAAAATCTACGGGAAATTTTCTCGTAGATTTTTTTATGTATTTTTGCGGAAATAATGAGCAGAAATTGGATTTAGATTTTTATAAAAAACAAGCACAAGCCAAACAAAAAGAGCACAAAAAATTCTTAGACAGCCTCAAAAAGAAACCGCCAAAGAATCTGGACTACATCACTTTGGAAACTCACGAAGAAGTTTTCGATGAGATAGACTGTCTGAGCTGTGCCAACTGCTGTAAAACCACAGGGCCGCTCTTTACAGAAAAAGACATCGAACGGATTTCTAAACATTTACGCCTTTCTCCTGCTGATTTTGAGAAGAAATATCTCCGTGTAGATGAGGACAATGATAAAGTGCTACAATGCCTGCCCTGCCCTTTCCTCGCGGAGGATAACACCTGCCTTATCTACGATATCCGCCCGAAAGCCTGCCGCGAATATCCACATACCGACCGCAAGAAAATCTACCAAATCAATCATCTCACGATTAAAAACACCATCATCTGCCCTGCCGCCTATCTCTTCGTAGAGAAAATGATGAAAAGAATGCAGAAATGATGCTTTACTAAACCTTATCAATAACAACTATTGATATAGTTTATGTATCCAATTTTTCATTTTAATTTTTTATTGTATCTTTGCCACCTTAAATTTACACTTATGACAAATA
Source organism: uncultured Flavobacteriaceae bacterium (assembly GCA_963509715.1). Taxonomy (GTDB): domain Bacteria; phylum Bacteroidota; class Bacteroidia; order Flavobacteriales; family Weeksellaceae; genus JABCPE02. The sequence goes on from CAUPCB010000024.1 coordinate 9,754, forward strand.
GAATTTTACTATTAGGTTTATTATTGGGAGGAGTATCTATAAATGCCCAAAACATCAATGAAACCAATGCCGCTGGCAAAACAGGACAAAAAGTAGGAATCAATACCACTATTCCTACAAGAACACTAACTATAAAAAACTCTACTGCTAATGATGGAAAACCTCTTCTTAGGCTGGTAGATGCACCTATATATAGCAAGAATATTCGTTCTGATATGGATGCTGACTTAGGTGGGAATACAGCAACTTCTACCAATTACTTAGATTACAGACCACTGATGGTGGATGCTGTAGGGGATGTATACAAAGGGCTTCCTATCAACAATATGAGTATCCTTACCCTTACTATTGATAAGGTAAATGGTGACTATATTAGAAAATTTGATACAGGTATTGATTATAATAAATATGCCGTAGCCATTATGAGCTACTCTTTCAAAATGCCAAATCCTACTGGCACTAATAATATAGTAATGTTGAGAGGAGGTACTAATACTCCTAGTGTAAAGCATGCTACTGATAAATATGGTGTTACAACAGCTCCTGCTACAGTACTATTAACGAAAACTGGATCAAATTGGGGAATATATGCAGATTATCCTAACATAGGCTCATATCAGTTTCCTTCTGGCAGCACCGATATTGGACAACTAGTAAATGGTACTTGGGTAATTACTCTATTGGTAGGTAAAAGAGATGCTGTTAATTTCACTGAAATTAAATTTGATCAAAATGGTCAGCCTGAAGGAATAGGACCTAATAATACTACTTATACAACCCAATTAGATAACTTCCTAAAAAAATTAGAATAAAAACCATCAAAATAAAAAACACTCTCCATTCAGAGGGTGTTTTTTTTGTATAGAATATTAAACTAAAATCCTTATTTTTGCATAAATTTTTTAACGATGGCAAAGCAAGAAGATGTTTTTAAGAAAGTGATTTCTCACGCCAAGGAATATGGATTTATTTTCCCTTCTAGTGAGATTTATGATGGACTTTCTGCAATATACGACTACGGACAAAATGGTATAGAACTAAAAAACAATATCAAACAATATTGGTGGAAAGCGATGATTCAGCTCAATGAAAACATTGTAGGGCTGGACAGCGCTATCTTTATGCACCCTACCATTTGGAAAGCGAGCGGGCATGTGGATGCCTTCAACGACCCACTGATAGACAACAAAGACAGCAAAAAGCGTTTCCGCGCCGATGTCTTGATAGAAGATTACTGTGCAAAGCTAGAAGACAAAGCCCAAAAAGAAATAGAAAAGGCTAAAAAACGCTTCGGTGAGGCTTTTGATGAGGCGCAATTCGTTTCCACTAATCCAAAAGTATTAGAATACCGCGAAAAACAAAAAACCATTCTTTCCCGAATGGCAAAATCGCTGGATAATAACGACCTTACTGATGTAAAAGTTCTGATAGAAGAGCTGGAAATAGCCGACCCAGACACTGGTTCTAAAAACTGGACAGAAGTAAGACAGTTTAACCTGATGTTCGGGACTAAATTAGGCGCTGCTGCCGAGAACGCGATGGACCTTTACCTTCGTCCAGAAACGGCGCAAGGGATTTTTGTGAACTACCTCAATGTTCAGAAAACTTCACGCCACAAACTTCCTTTCGGGATTGCACAGATTGGCAAAGCATTTAGAAATGAGATTGTTGCGAGACAGTTTATTTTCAGAATGAGAGAATTTGAACAAATGGAAATGCAGTTTTTCGTGCCGCCAGGAACGGAACTAAAATTCTACGAAGAATGGAAACAAAAGAGACTAAACTGGCACCTTGCCCTTGGTCTTGGCGAAGAAAACTACAAATTCCACGACCACGAAAAACTAGCTCACTATGCCAATGCAGCGGCGGATATAGAGTTCAGATTCCCATTTGGATTTAAAGAATTGGAAGGAATTCATTCCAGAACGGATTTTGACCTTTCTGCTCACGAAAGATATTCAGGGAAAAAATTACAATATTTTGACCCAGAAAGAAACGAAAGCTATGTTCCGTATGTGGTGGAAACTTCGGTAGGATTAGACCGATTATTCCTAGCCCTATTCTCTCACTGCCTGAAAGATGAAGTGCTAGAAGATGGTTCAGAGAGAACGGTATTGTCCTTGCCGCCTGCCCTTGCTCCTGTAAAGGCTGCCATTTTACCACTGATGAAAAAAGATGGAATGGGAGAATATGCAGAAAAAATCTTCAATGATTTGAAATATGATTTCAATCTTATCTATGAAGACAAAGACAGCATCGGTAAGCGATACAGAAGACAGGACGCCATAGGAACGCCTTTCTGTATTACCATAGACCACGACACCCTGACTGACCACACGGTAACGATAAGACACCGCGATACTATGGAGCAGGAGCGTGTAGCTGTTTCTGAACTGAGACAAATCATAGACAACAAGGTGAATTTCAGAAACTTACTTAGTAAGATTTAATAATAAAAAAAGCAGGAAATAAATCCTGCTTTTTGTTTTTAAATACTGAATATTAAAATTCTATTTTGCTTTCATCTATAACCAATGAACCTCCGAGCTGGTCTATGTCATACATGTATTTTTCCAAAACTTTTTCGGTCGTTCCTCTCAGTCCTCTCGCTCCCAAACCTTTTTCCATCGTTTCTTTTACTATTTTTTGTAAAGCGCCTTCGGTGAAACTCAGCTCCACTCCATCTAGTCTGAATAGTTCTATAAACTGGTTGATAATGGAGTTTTTAGGCTCGCTTAGGATTCTCAGCATAGTTGCTTCATCTAGTTTATCCAAATGAGTCACGATAGGAAAACGCCCCAAAAGTTCTGGGATAAGACCAAAATTCCTCAAATCCGTAGCATCCAATTTGTCTAAAATATAGGAATCATCTTCCACCTTATTCGTCTTCTCCGAGCTGAAACCTATCGCCTGTTTGTTCATTCTTCGTTCGATGATTTCTTTGATACCATCAAACGCTCCTCCTGCGATGAATAGGATATTCTGGGTATTTACCTGAATGTATTTTTGGTCTGGGTGCTTTCTCCCTCCTTGTGGCGGCACATTTACGATGCTTCCCTCCAAAAGTTTCAAAAGTCCCTGCTGAACGCCTTCCCCAGATACATCACGAGTCAAACTTGGGTTGTCCGATTTTCTAGCGATTTTATCTATTTCATCTATAAAAACGATGCCTCTTTCGGCTTTTTCCACATCATAGTCAGATACCATCAGCAGTCTGGACAGAATACTTTCCACATCTTCCCCTACATAGCCCGCCTCTGTAAGAACCGTAGCATCTACGATACAGAACGGAACTTCCAGCTGTCTAGCGATAGTTTTAGCCAAGAGTGTTTTTCCTGTTCCTGTCTCTCCCACCATGATGATGTTAGATTTCTCTATCTCTACGGATTTATTTTCATCTGCATTGTGAGCCAGTCTTTTGTAATGATTATAAACCGCTATTGAAAGCTGTTTTTTCGCTTGGTCCTGCCCTATTACATATTCATCCAAAAATTCCTTGATTTCTCTCGGTTTCTTTAGCTGAGCCGAAGTTTTTACAGATGAATGATTTTTATTTTCTTGCTCGTCAGTCTCTTTCACTATGGTGTGAGCCTGCTCTATACAGTAGTTGCAAATAAACCCATTCTGACCAGAGACCAAAACAGATACCTCATTCTTATTTCTTCCACAAAAGGAACATTGGTTAGGATTCATCTATTTCTTTTTTGTTTTTATGAATAAATAAACTCCAATAAGAATTTATTGAAGTTTGTAATTTTAGTGATTATTGCCCTGTTATTGCTTTTTGAATTTCTCTGAATTCCTCTTCTGTGAATTTCAGTTTTTCATTAGTAAAATTCAAATCTTTGATTTCGTTGATAGGAACGAGGTGGATATGCGTATGCGGAACTTCCAGCCCTACTACGGCTACGCCCACTTTCACACATGGAATCGCAGCTTTTACTTTTTTAGCTACTTCTTGCGCAAATGCCCAGAGCCTTTTATGCTCCTCTGCTTCCATATCAAAAATAAAATCCACTTCTTTTTTAGGAATTACCAATGTATGCCCTTTGGCTATCGGCATGATATCTAAAAACGCCAAATGATGCTCATCCTCTGCTATCTTGTAGCACGGAATTTCGCCATTGATTATTTTTGTGAAAATTGAAGCCATTTTATTGATTATTAAGGTTTTACTATTTGTATATTTTAGCTAAAAGACTAAATTGTAATTTCTAAAACTTCAAACGAAAGTTTATTTCCGTTAGGAAGCACTATTTCTGCTACTTCGCCTACAGCCTTCCCTAAAAGCCCTTTGGCAATAGGAGTATTTACAGATATTTTATTAGCCTTCAGATCACTCTCATTATCAGGAACTAATGTGAATTTTTGCTCGGCTTTGGTTGTATTATTTTTTAGTCTTACGGTAGTAAGGATAGATACTTTAGAAGTGTCTATCTGGTTTTCTTCTATGATTTTAGAATTTGCTATTATATCCTGTAATTTGGATATTTTCAGCTCCAAAAGTCCTTGCGCTTCCTTTGCTGCATCATACTCAGCATTTTCAGAAAGGTCTCCTTTGTCTCTTGCTTCTGCAATCTGTTGAGTGATTTTTGGTCTCTCTATTGATTCCAACTGCTCTAGCTCGGCCTTCATTTTTGCTAAGCCCTCTTTTGTAACATAATTCATGATTTTTTTCTTTTATTTGTGTTAAATAAATAATAAAATATCCGACCTTTGCCGGATACTTTTAAATTTTAACTAACTTTACTTTGACAAAGATAAAAAATTTTTTCTTATTATGAAAATATTTAGCGTATTAAAAGCCTTTTTTATTTTATTAGTTTTCAGTTTGTTATCCCTTGTTATTTCCTGTGAAAGTAGAGCCGAGACCGTGAGCTGCTTTCCCAGTCAGATTATCAATGTTCAGCTGTATACTAATCTTCCTGCTTATGCCAATGATTTGAATACGAAAGGCTGGATTTACATCAATGAACAGCAGAGCGGTACGCGCGGACTGATTTTAGTAAAAACAGGAACCGGCTTCAAGGTGTATGACCGAAATGCACCACACCTCTGCCCTGATACGAATACAACATTAAAAGTTGATGAAAATAGCATCAAAATTATCTGTCCAAAAGATGGCGCTGAATGGATTCTACAAGATGGGACTCCTATAAAAGGCTCTGGACTGCCTCCTAAATCTTATGATTATAGTTACAATGCCGCTACGGGCGAACTTTTAATATATTATTAAACTTATGAAAATCGTAATCCAAAGAGTATCAGAAGCTTCCGTAAAAGTAAATAATGAAATCACGGGTGAAATCTCCAAAGGGCTTTTGCTCCTTGTAGGCGTGGAAGAAGAAGATTACCAAGAAGATGCAGACTGGCTCGCAAAGAAAATCATTGATTTGAGAATTTTCAGCGATGAGGAAGGGAAAATGAATCTCTCGGTAAAAGATATAAATGGAGAAATACTGTGTGTAAGCCAGTTTACGCTGCTTGCCGATTACAAAAAAGGAAATCGTCCATCTTTTATAAAAGCCGCAAAACCAGAAAAAGCTGTTCCTCTGTTTGAGTATTTCAAAGACCTCATCAAAAAATCAGGCTTAAAAACTGAGAGTGGAATTTTCGGCGCAGATATGAAAGTCCTCTCCTCAATGACGGCCCTGTAACGATAGTGATGGACAGTAAAACGAAAAGTTAGAAATTTTTCACTTAAATATTTTTTCCATAAAAAGACCAAAAACAAAACCAGTCACAAGTCCCATAAGTGAATAAATTAAGAAGTGTTTAATGAATATTTCAGATGATAGAATATTGCCTATCATTCCACTGAGTGGTTCTTCTAATGAAGCTGTATCTGTATAGGAAACTAATCCATCTACAACGGAAAAGCCCATCCCCAAAAACATTCCCACCACTGAAAATATACTTCTCTTTTTCATATCCAATAAATATTTAAGTTTTAAATAAAACAAACCTTCCCAAATTTGGAAAGGTTTATTTTGTTATTATAATTTCGGACCTGCATTTACTAATGCTTTTCCTTCTTCTGTGTCTGTATATTGCTCAAAATATTTGATATACTTTCCAGCCAAATCCTTAGCCTTAGTTTCCCACTGAGAAGCATCAGCGTAAGTGTCTCTTGGGTCAAGAATTTCAGAAGGAACATTTGGCAGCGCTGTTGGGAAAGTAAGCCCTAAAATTGGGATTTTATTCGTTTCAGCTTTATCGATAGAACCATCTAAAATAGCATCTATGATAGCTCTCGTATCTTTCAGCGAAATTCTTTTTCCTGTTCCATTCCAGCCTGTATTTACTAAATAAGCCTTTGCTCCGTGTTCTTTCATTTTAGAAACCAAAGTCTTAGAATACATCGTAGGGTGAAGCGCTAAAAACGCCTCTCCGAACGCTGGTGAGAAAGATGGCAACGGCTCTGTAACGCCTCTCTCCGTTCCTGCCATTTTAGAAGTATATCCACATAGGAAGTGATATTGTGCCTGTTCATCTGTAAGGATAGAAACAGGAGGAAGCACCCCAAATGCATCAGCAGAAAGATAAATCACTTTCTTCGCGTGTCCTGCTTTTGATGGTAAAACTATTTTACTAATGTGATAAATAGGGTAAGAAACTCTGGTGTTTTCCGTGATAGAACCATCGCAGTAGTCCACCTCGCCGTTATCCTTTACCACTACATTTTCAAGAAGTGCATCTCTTTTTATCGCCCCAAAAATATCTGGTTCTTTTTCAGCAGAAAGGTCTATTACTTTTGCATAGCAGCCTCCCTCGTAGTTGAAAACTCCATTGTTATCCCAGCCGTGTTCATCATCACCGATAAGGTATCTTTTAGGGTCGGCAGAAAGCGTAGTCTTCCCTGTTCCAGAAAGCCCGAAGAACACCGCTACATCGCCTTTTTCGCCCACATTCGCAGAACAGTGCATAGACGCCATTCCTTTCAGTGGAAGGTAATAGTTCATCATAGAGAACATTCCCTTTTTCATCTCGCCTCCGTACCAAGTTCCTCCGATAATCTGAGTTTTTTCTGTAAGGTTAAACATCACAAAGTTCTCTGAATTAAGCCCTTGTTCTTTCCAGTTCGGGTTAGTCACCTTAGAACCATTGATTACCAAGAAATCTGGCTCTCCGTAATGTTCCAAATCATAGTGAGAAGGGCGGATAAACATATTGGTAACGAAATGCGCCTGCCAAGCCACTTCCATCACGAATCTCACTTTCAGTCTCGTGTCTGGGTTAGTCCCGCAGAAAGTATCCACCACATAGATTTTTTTATTTTCAAAGGAATCAGTTACTATTTTCTTTAAATCACCAAAAATCTCAGGCGTCGTAGGCAAGTTTATTTTACCATCCCACCAAATCGTATTTTCCGTAGTTTGGTCTTTTACGATATATCTATCCTTTGGCGAACGCCCTGTGAAAACGCCTGTCTTCACAGCAACAGCACCTGAATCTGTTAAAATTCCTTTCTCAAAACCTTCATTTTCTGGTGACATTTCATCTTGGAAAAGTTGTTCGTAGGTAGGATTATACACAATCTCCTTAACTCCCTTAATTCCATGTTTTTCTAAATAGTTTTTAATCTGTTCCATGTTAAATATTTTATATAAATTAACTATACGCAAATGTATTGATATTTTTAGGTTTTTCCTATGATTTAGCTCAGTTTTACTTAATTATTTCGTTCCAGTCAAAAAAAGTATGAAATCCGTGTCCATGAAAAAAGTTTTCATATCCTTGAAATTTCCTTGTCATCACAAAATCTCCTCCCCACGCCCCAAGGCTTTTCACAAAAACAGGGCAGTCAGGGAAATACTGCTGTTTGACTTTAGTAAGTCCCAAAAATGCGGAAACTTTTTTTTCGTGAATTTCCATTAAATCAGAAAATTCATCGATGTTTTTACAGTTTAAAACTTTTTCCGTTAAATCCGAAAACTCACCAACTATTTCCTTTGATTTTGGTTTGGATTTATAAAGTCTTATGCCTTCTCGGCTGTCTTGTTTTTGATTGAGATGGACAAATATCAATTCTTCCTTAAATTCTGGATTAAAATCCACTTGTTTTATCTCTCTATTTTTCCAATTTAACTGATACAAAACAGGCGTTCCCTCCATTGCTACTGCTATATCATAGCCGCTTCCACCAAGGGAAATTTCATTCAACTCAAAAGCATTTATCCCAGCCCATTTAGCAAGATTTGCCATCAGCGTAGAACTGCTCCCCCAGCCGAAATTAGCAGGAAATTCCAGATTGGTCTTGATGAAATAGGATTTCTTATCTTGTAAATGAGATGATGAAAGTTTCTGAATATTTTGGAGAACATTCACGATGAATTCGGCATTTTCAGGAAGATTAGTTTTTATAATTCTCCAATTGAGATAATCAATTTCTACACTCATCCAAAGCCGCCCATTATGATAAGCCTCCCAAAAAACAAGAGCCTTGCCGTCATTTTTTTCTTCTACACAGAGATCTTGTCCAGATTTGGTAGGGACAGCCAGTGCCATTGCCCCATCCAGCACGAAATATTCTGAGGTAAGAAGCAATTTGCCATGTGAAAAAAAACTTTCCATAAAACAAAAATAAATAATATTTATAAACAAATTGCTATCCTCGGAGTATCCAAGAATAGCAATATTTTTTACAGATTACAAAATCCATTATATCCCTGATGAAACCATAATACTAGGCGATATTTTCTTTATCAATCCTTGTAATGTTTTCCCTGGCCCCACTTCCACAAAGTGGTCAGCGCCATCTTTTACCATATTTTGTATCGTTTGTGTCCATTTTACAGGACCTGTCAGCTGTGCTATCAGATTCTTTTTTATTTCCTCTGGGTCTGTCACAGGAGTCGTTGTTACATTCTGATAAATTGGAAGAATAGGATTATTAAACTTAACTCCTTCTATTGCTTGTGCTAATTTTTCTTGTGCTGGCTGCATCAAAGGAGAGTGAAAAGCTCCATTCACAGGCAGTAAAAGTGCTCTTTTCGCACCAGCTGCTTTTAGGGCTTCGCACGCCTTTTCCACTGCTGGTGTTTCACCAGAAATCACCAATTGCCCTGGGCAATTATAGTTCGCAGGAACTACCAGCCCATCTATTTCTGCACAAATTTTTTCTACTTTATCATCATCCAGCCCAAGTACCGCCGCCATAGAAGAAGGATTGATATCGCAAGCCTCCTGCATAGCCAAAGCTCTTTGGTAAACCAGCTCCAGCCCATCTTTAAACGATAAAACTCCATTTGCTACCAAAGCAGAGAATTCACCCAAAGAGTGTCCTGCCACCATGCCTGCTCCTATTGTATCGATTGCCTTTACAATAGCTACAGAATGAATAAAAATAGCTGGCTGTGTTATTTTGGTTTTCTTTAAATCCTCTTCTGTCCCATCAAACATCACTGACAAAATATCAAATCCCAATATATCATTAGCAGAATTCATCAAATCTCTAATCTCCTTACGGTAATCATAAAGATCCTTACCCATCCCCACAAACTGAGATCCTTGTCCAGGAAACACTAATGCTTTCATATTTTTGAAAAATCTAAATCTATTTTATTATTTAAAAACTAAGGAACCAATCTTACTACTCTAAATCCAGTATTCACAAAAGCCCCATTTTTTTTGTTTCGGATATATTCAAACTTGGTTGCCAACTGAGTCTGAACTTTACTCATATTTCTTAGGACTTCTCCTTTTGATTCCCTTGCCAACATATCACTAACCACATCAAAACCTATAATGGTGTATTTAGATGGTGTTCTACAATATTCTTTTTTAAACTCAGCCAAAACCTCCTTCTCAAAATCTCCATCTGTATTTATTTTTCTATCCATCAAATAAACCAAATTTGCTTTACTTAAAGGATCTACATTCTTCTCAAAATCAGGGTGGTAATACATACTAAACGCCTTGATTCCTTCTGTTTGTTTGGCTAGTTCTATTACTCTCTTCGCAAATCCTGCTCCCACAGCATTATTATCATTTGCTAAAATAACTACTGCTGGCAGGCTTTGTCCTGTTACCATATTCTGCTCCAATTCTATTCCAGCTGGAGAACTAACCACTGAAATTTCAGTTTTAGACAGCTCTTTTGTTAACTGCTCTTTAAGGAAAATAACTTCTGGATTATTTTCTTCACCTACAATAAATACTTTTTCCTTTGAATGAGCATTTTTAACCTCACGAACAATTCTCTCTGCATACACTCTATTCCCTGGCTCTACGATAACTAGATTATTGTATTTATACATCTCCTCTGTATGGGCAAATGGAGCCACCACAGGAATTTTCTCGTTCTTCACATATTCAAGAACTTCTATTACATTTGACTTAAAGAAGGGCCCTATAATCAAATCTGTATTCGTTTTGTTAATCTGCGCCAGATTATTTTTAAAGGAATTCTCATTTTCAGCATCTATCACATTGATACTTACTTTTTTACCATCTCTCATTCCTCGTTGTGCAGCAAGTTTAGCACCGATTAGAAAATCTGCAGAAAGTGTTCTATATTTAGTGTCATTAGTATCAAACCCAAAAGGCAAAATCAATGCAATACTAAATACATCATCATCCGCTTTTACATATTGTCTATTCACCTTCTTGATATTCAGCACCATTCCTTGCTTTATCCCATTAGGAAGCCCTCCATTCATTTCGGCAAGTTGGTCATATGTGATGTTATATTTATTCACAATTCCAAATGCACTCTCTCCTTTTTTAACCTCGTGAGTTACATATTCCTCTACAGAATAAGTTTTGGTTTTCACCTCTTTTGGAGGTGTGTTTTTCTCCTCTTTAGGTTTTGTATTTTTCTCAGAAATTTCTTTCGTTGTTGTTGCTACATTTTTAGAAGATGCTGTATTTTTCACTATGATAACATCTCCAGACCTAAGCCCTCTCTGCTCCAATCCTGAATTTAATGCAAACAACTCACTCTGTGAAATATTAAACTTCCTTGTAATTCCGTAATATGTATCTTTTGGCTGAACCACATAAGCTCCATCTTCTGAAGCCAACATTTGAGTTTTTTTCTCCTCCTCTCTATCCTTTTTAGGCGTATCTACCACCTCCTGCTGAGCGGCTTTGTCACCATATTTTCTGATTTTATCTTCTGGTAATACAAGCGCCTCGCCCACTTTCATATGGTTTTCCAAATTAGGATTCAGCCTTCTCAGTTCTTCCTCAGAAATTTTATATTGTCTCGTTATGCCATAGATAGTCTGTTTTGGCTGAAGATAAATTTTACCCAATTTTTGATTGGATTTCTTTTCAGTAGACTTTTTATCTTCCTTTTTTTCCTCCTTTTTCTCTTCTGTTTTTTGAGTGTTTTTTTGTTTATTAGGAATAATCAAAACATCTCCTATATCTATTTTCCCATCCTTTATTTTAGGATTTTGCTTGATAAGTTCATCTACACTGACACCATATTTTTTAGCAATTGTAGTGGGATTTTCTTTAGCCACCACAGTATGCTTCTTCTGCTGTCCAGATAATACCGCGAATGCTGTTCCTAGTATGGTTAAAAATATTTTTTTCATCTGATTTTAAGTATTATTGTTATATAACAATTAGGACACAAAAATACGGCTTTATAATTAAATGCACGAAATAATTAGCACCGAGTTTTCCACATCCATTTTTTGATAGCATTCTTCTATCCATCCTTTTCCTTTTTGTGCATAAAACACACTGAAATTCAGCACTCTCTCCTGCCATACAGCATTAGGATGAACATCTAAATACAGCTGTCTCAGTTGCATATATTTTTCATATTGTTTTATTTTTTCTGCTCGCAAAAGTCTCTTTTTCATTCGGTTATAAGACTTCAGCTGGCGAGTTTCCTCCGCTTCCACCAAATTCCTAAAAGTCTTATCCGTGAGTGTAGATTTTTCTTTCAGTAAATTGAAAGATTTCTTCAGTTCCTCTTCTTTTTCTGTAAGAATCTCCAAAAGCTCTGACTCAAAAAGCAATTTTTCCTTGATAATCTCCGCATAATCCATGAAAAATTCATCTATCCCAAGCCCCATTTTCTGGATTTTATTTGCTGTTTTTTCAGTCAAGAAAAGCATTGAATTTCTCGGAATTAAAATCGGAAAAGGAACTTCCACATGTCGGAAATATTCTTTCAGTTCCAGCCAATACATTACCTCTGCATTTCCGCCTATATAGGCTATATTGGGAAATATTTTTTCCTGATAAACAGGGCGCATCACTGCATTTGGGCTGAATTTTTCTGGATAATTTTCTAATTCTGCTAAAATCTCCTCTTCTGTGAAAGAAATTTCCCTGTCCACCACATTATATTTTTCTCCGTCAAACTCTATTCTATCACGAGTTTCAGAGAGATAAAACAAATTGATTTCCCTTGGGTTCACCTGCACTTTTCCGTATTTCTTCGTAAGATTTTCTACCAATTGGTGCGTTTCTTTTTTCAGTGAATTATTTTTCAATTCATCAGCAAAAATCTCCTTCATCTGCTCTTTCAGCCCTCGGTCATCTCCATCTATCATCAGCAACCCTCGGTCGGCAAAGAGTTTATTTACCAGCGTTTTGGTAGCTTCTGCTAAAGTTTTTCCCTCTGCATAGGCTTCTTTCATCCAGTCTATCAGCTCCTTACCAAAATCATTATATTTAAATTGTTTTTCAAATTCTTCTATGAAATTGTTTTTCTCGACCTTTATTCTACCGACTGCTCCTCCTGATTTCCCATCAATGCTATAAATGTGATTTTGAGTTTTAAAATGATTTATTTCCTCAAAATCATGGTCTTCCGTAGCCATCCAAAATATAGGAACGAATTTTTTACCTTGAATATTTTGATTCAGAAAATCTGTCGTTTTTATCGTCTGCAAAATTTTATAAACGAAAAATACAGGCCCTGTGAATAGATTCAGCTGATGCCCTGTAACAATGGTAAAGGTATTCTCCTGCGAAAGAGCTTGCAGATTTTCTTTCTGTTTATCAGACAATTGCAGATTTCCCAATTGTTTTTCCAAAACTTCACAAAGAATTTTTCTCTGCTCTTTGGAATAGCTTTTTTCCTTCAATTCCACCTGTTTTTGTACATTTCCCAAAGAAAATCTATGCGAAGCATATTCCTCATCAGCGAAAAAGTCCTTAACAAGGCTGGGAATACTGTATATATCTTTTAAAAATATCTCTTTTTCGTTCATTTTATCTTTATTTTAGTGGAATAAATACCATACCAAACCTAAATTCAGTCTAAAATCCGCCACTGGATAAAACGGCGCAGCGTAGGACTGATTTTTCATGAAAGTAGTGTTAAGATGCTGTGCTTCAGCGTAAATCATCATTCGTTTTACTTTCATATTAAAATAAACATCCACCAATGGTCTTCCTCCGATGGAATGCGAACCTGTGGAAGGCAGGATAAATTCATTAAGTATCGGGAAATACTGCTGAGAGGCGAATTTTGAGAAATAATAAGCTTTGATTCCTGTCTGAATTTCCGCCGCTTTTTTGAATATTTTGGATTGATAATAAACATTCGCCCTTCCTATGAATTCTGGCAATGGAAGCACATCTTTATTATTTAAAACATTCTGAAGCAATACCTTAGCGTTAAAATTAAATTTACGATAAGTAAATGTAGCCTCGCCTCCTATCTGCGATATATTCACTGATGAAGTGCTCTGCTGAGGCATCGCCGAAGAATTAAAATATGCCAACTGCCCTATTCTGAAATAGTTCGCAAACAACTTAGTATCAAACCATTTGAGATTTAAATCCGCTCCTATTTCCAAAACATTTTGGTTCTTAAAATCAGAATATTTGAAATTATAATCTTGATAAAAAGAAGTGTTCATCAAATAATTAAACGATGGAGCTGCCGATTTGAACTTCACATGCCCACTGATGGAATAGCCATCAATAGGCTCAAAAGTCAAATAGTTTTCTGAATTTAGATAATTTCCAAAAGCTTTCCCGTTAGAAATTTCCAAATCCGAATTTAGATTGATTTTATCCCAAAGTTTTATTTTAAGATTTCCTACCAATCCCAGACGATTTTCCTGAAATTTAGAATCTTCCTGCACTCCGCTGATTATCAACGGATAAAACGACCTATAACTGATATTCTGATAGCGAACTCCCGCTTCCGCCCTAAAAGCCTCATTATCAAAAAGTAAGTTCACCGTATTGCTAAATTTAGTTGATTTCCTCTTATTATTGGTAGGATAATCCGTAATCAACGAAGATGAATAATAGTTCTCCGTGCCATCCTGCGTGTAGAAATATTTATTGGTTTGATAAAAAATCGTATGGCTCAGCTTAAACGGAAATTTCTCCACATCGAAAGGCGCAAAATAATGACTTAAATAAAACCTCCTTACGGCCATTCTGGTGTAGGTATTATGCAAATTCACTGTAAGGTTTTTCCTGCTGTTAAACCGAGAATCTCCACTTGTAAAATTATCCAAATTAGCAATTCCGCCATTCTCTTCATTAGAAATATTCTGATGAATGAAATGCGCAAACGCCTCATATTTAGAGTTTTTAGAAAGATAATATGCAGAAAAAATAGTATTATTAGAAGATGCTATTTCCCTCTGATA
>CAUPCB010000025.1:0-23370 GCA_963509715.1 uncultured Flavobacteriaceae bacterium
TATTCTACTTCATCATCGAAACTACCTTTAGCATAGTATACTCCTTCTTCTGCATTGTAACCTCCTTTTGGTTCGTCATTTCCTCCTACAAGATCTTGTACTGTTTTGAAAAGATTTTTAAACATAATTTTAATTTTTTTAAAGTTGATAATTATTTAATTTTTTGATGTGACAAATGTATAAACTTACCTCATCACTCCCATAAAAACAGCGTCTACAAAGCGTCTACAAGCTTTTAAATTTATTATAAAATATTGATTTTCAGTTAAATATTTTGTAGACACCTAATTTCATAACCAAGTTATCTTTATTTTATCTTTTAAATCCAAATAAAATTAAAAAATTATATTCCCAATTTTTAGCTGCATTTATTTTTCATTTCGGACAAATTTTTCTCAAATTCATCAGAAGGGATTCCTTTTGCACCAAAATTTTCTAACATTCCAACCGCTAACTGAAGATAATCACCATCCACCTGAGCTAATTTTGCTATAATTTTTCGGTATAAATCTAGTTTTTCATCAAGATTAAACTCAGCATAAACCTGCATATCGCTCATTTCTCTATAAAAAACTTTTTTGTTCGCCTCGGCAAGTACTGGTACCGTGTCAGCCAAAACCTTCCATATAGCAGCTCTCCATAAGAAATAAGCCAAAAATTTTTCTTCTGATGCCGCATTACTGCTGGAAATTTTTTCATAAAATTCTTCCTCCTTTTTGGTCTTTTCTTCAGCAAAATCCTTCGCTACAAACTCATATTCCCGCATTTTATCACTTGGAATGAATGTATTCTGCGTCTGGCAGTACGGGCAGGTTATATAAGTAGAAATAAAATACAACTCCTTGATTTCCAAATCAGCACCACACTGAGAGCAGTGGAAATTATTCTTCACCGCATTATATTCCTCTACTATTTCACGGAGTTTTTCCTCTGCAGAAGGCTCTTTCACATGACTCTCAATGCTATCGGCAAGGTCTCTCATCTTGTCTTTCCATTTTTCAAAATCATCATGGATTTTTCTAAACCATTTTTCCTGAAGTTCTCCTTCTGGCGTTTGGGTCTCATAAAAAGATGGTTCATAAGGCTTTATCTGCTGCTTAAAAACATCCTCCGCTTTTTCTATAATTCCATTAAACTGCCCCTTTACTCCCATCAAAAAATTCCCAAAACTGCGTTTATATGGGTCTGTATCCTCATCATATATCTCCTGCATAGCATCGCGGGTTTCCTTTGCTAAGGACTCTGCTCTCTCAGTAAGTTTTTCTATAAAAACTCTAAATCTTTGCTCTAAATCATTCATATATTTATATTTTTACTACAAATTTTTCCTTTTATCTATTATTCAAATAAACCGAGATTTCTCTCGGTTTTATTCTTATTGTATGTTATTTTTCTATTTCATCACACTCTCAACTATTATTTTCCCCATTGCTATGTCTATTTTTTGGGTAATCTGCTCTACTTTTTCAAGTTTATAATCCGATACTAAAAGACTTACGAATTTATACCTCACTTGGACAATTCCGCCTTCTTCATAGACCAAAACTTTCAACGGCAGCTCAATCGCTACTTTGGGATTTTCCTGCATCAGGCTTGTTCCTACCTTAGGATTTCCCACCACCAAAACCGTAGCTGGCAAAAGGGTTTCTTTTGCTTTCTTCGCAGCTTTTGCGTGGTCTATTTCCGCAAAAATTGCAATATTATTGGCTTTAAAATTTTTCTTTAATCTCCCGACTGTTTGTTTAAAATCATATTGGCTTTTCGCTGTAAAAAACTGAGAATCTTCCGATTGCGCAGAAAAATTCATCGATATAAACAGCGAAATAAAAAATAATAATCTCATAATTTTTAACTTTAATTCATTTGTTCCAAAACCTTTTTTATCGCCTTTGGGAAAATTTCATATTCTACCCTATGCACTTTCTCCGCGAGTTTTTCAGGTGTATCCCCCTCATTTACAGCAACTTTCCCTTGCAGAATGATTTCACCCTCATCTATCCCAGCCGTCACGAAATGCACCGTGGCACCGCTTTCCTTCTCTTTGGCATCTATCACAGCCGTATGGACATGTATCCCCCACATGCCCTTTCCCCCAAATTTGGGCAGAAGCGAAGGATGAATATTGATAATTTTGCCAGCATATTTTTTCGCAAAATCTTCGCTAATGATGGAAAGAAATCCCGCCAAAATTATCAAATTCGTGTCCTTTGGAAGAATTTTTTCTAAATTTTCACAGAAATCTTTTCCTCTCTTTATCAGATGATGAGGAATTTGGTGTTTCGCGGCACGAACCAAAGCATAGCAATCTCTATCCGCAACCACCATGCTTACTTTTGCGTTAGGAATTTCTCCGTTTTGGATGCATTCCAGTATCCTTTCTAAATTGGTTCCTGAGCCAGAAGCCAAAACTACGATGTTTTTCATTTCTTTGATTTTGTTAGTCTTCCTTATCCTCCTCTACGCCGTGCTTTATCTTGGATTTTTTACCTTTGATATCTACGGCATATTCTTTTCCGTTTCTGATGAGCAGCCCTTGGGTTTTCCCTTTGGAATGCAGTACATCGATGTCTATCACACGCCCATCCATCAGGTAAGTAACCTCTTTTCTAAGGGTATGCCCGATGACAAATTTCTTCGCATTGAGTTTTTTGAGAATTTCCTCCAAATCTTCTTTCTTTGTAGTTTCCTTCCCATAGCCTCTGTACCACATAGGACTTTTCCCATACATATAGATGACATTTGCGATGGCATCTTTCCCTTTTTGCCCTTTTCTATTATTAAAATAATATTCTCTAGCGTGTTCATTCAGCTCCTCCACGGAAAGATTTAGATCGCTTACCTCCTTAGAAATTCCTGCATGAACAAAAACATAATCACCGATTTTCTCTACAATGTTTTTTGTATTAAGCCACTTGCCGAGTTCCGTACCATACTGAGAAAGAAGGAAAGTAGGCTCCTCGTTCATGAGTTTTGCATTTTCAAAATATTTTTTTCGCACATAGCGCAAATCTTTATTCATGTTCATCAAATCATGATTTCCAAGAACAAAATGCACCTTTCCACCTGCTTTTTCTGCCTGTTCTTCCAAGGAATAAATCAGCCAAAGCGTCTGCGTAACGAAAAGCCCTCTGTCAAAGAAATCTCCCACCGTTACAAGATGTCCTTTCCCAAAAGTCCATTTGTAATTCTTATCCATCACCTTATTATTGATTAGAAATTCTTTAAACTGCTCAAAATTCCCTTCAATATCCGAAATGGCTATCAGCTTTTTAGGCATTGGATAGACCGAAGGTTCTTCTTTCAGCTCCTTTTTCAGCCTGAAAGAAATGAAATCCTTATCCGTAATGTAGGATTTTAGCTCCTGATTTTCTTCATACCATTTATAAACTGGCGTAGGAACGCCATTTTCTTCCTTAATGCTCTTCACAACCGACCTACCTAAACCCGAGTAAAAGATATACGGCCCGTCTATCCCAGCTTTGGAAGTATCTTTTTCTAATCTTTTTTCTGATATGATGAGCTTGGGCTGTAAATCCTCTTCCTCCTTATCATAATCATATCCAATAGCCACAACAGGCCCAGTTACTGTTGCTGCTACTTCAGCTATTTTGGAAGAATCTTTTGCCTGCTTTTTTCCTGATGAAACAGGCTTTTTCTGAGCATTCAGAATATTACCCAAAAATAAAAATGCTAAAACAAGAACAGTTATTTTTTTCATTTTAAAATTTTTCATTAGTATCTGTATTAATTTTTTCTCAGTTTTTCTTCATCCAAGGCTTTATTTATAAGGATTTCAAACACTTCTCCCAGCTCATCCGATGCGCGTTTTACGGCGTGTTCTATGATTTTTCTGGCTTGGTTTTCTGTAATTCCTGCCTCTGTCCAGCTCCTGCCAGAGGAATGCACATTGAGCAGAAAAGGCATTATTCGGTCTATGGCACAGGCAAAAACAGCATCAGGTGTTTCCTCCGCTTCAAATTCTTTCCACAAACCAAGAAACTCACTACTCATCGGCTCTTCAAGGATACTGAAAATCCTCTCCGCAGAGGCAAGTTCCCTCTCGTATTTGCCGACCATCGCTTTTTCATCAAAGATAAAAGTATCGCCGGCATCTATCTCTACCACATCATGAATGGACAGCATTTTAATCACTCGCAGAAGGTCTATTTTCTCTTTATTTTTAGCATAAGGGAAAAGTATCTGAGCCAAAACAATAATCTGCCAACTGTGCTCCGCCGAGTTTTCCCTCCTTTGGTCATCGTGGTTAAAATTCCTGCGCTGCACATTTTTCAGAGCATCAAGGGTTAAGATGAATTTGATTTCCTTTTCTAAAACCATGAAAATGAATTTTATATTAAATTGATTTTCTCTTCATTTTCGGTGATTTCTCCGATTTCGTAGGCATCTTTCAGCGTAGAAAGCACTTTTTCTGCATCTTTTTCATCTACGACAACCACCATTCCCACGCCCATATTGAAAGTTCCGAACATCTCCATTCGGTCTACATTTCCTCGTTTTTCAAGCTCAAGCATAATGCTCGGAATACGGATTTTTTCTGTCTGAATCTCTGCACAAAGTCCATTCGGAATGATTCTTGGAACATTCTCTATCAGTCCGCCGCCCGTGATATGCGCTATTCCGCTCAGACTCACCACTTTCAAAAGCTTATGAATAGGCTGATAATAAAGTCTTGTCGGTTCGAGGAGCGTTTCATAAAGCGGTTTTCCTTCAAATTCTTCCTCAAAATCAGGGAACACTTTTCTCACCAAAGAAAATCCATTGGAATGAAAACCAGAACTCGGAATAGTGATGATTTTATCTCCTTTTTTGATTTTTGAACCATCAATAATTTCATCTCTTTCCACGATTCCTACACAAAAACCAGCCACATCATAGTCACCCACCTGATACATCCCTGGCATTTCCGCTGTTTCACCACCGATAAGGGCGCACTCATTGTCTTTACAAGCCTTTACCATTCCTAAAACGATTTCTGATGCCACATTAGAATCCAATTTTCCACAAGCCAGATAATCCAAGAAAAATAGAGGTTTTGCGCCATGGCAGAGGATATCATTGGCACACATCGCAAAGCAGTCAATCCCGATAGAATCATACTTTTTGGTATCCAGCGCGATTTTCAGTTTCGTTCCCACGCCATCCGTTCCACTCACTAAAACTGGATTTTTATACTCTCCAATGGCATAAAACGCCCCAAAACTTCCAAGATTGTTCAGTACATTTTTATTGTGAGTTTCGGCTACGGCGGACTTTATCTTGTCTACGGTTTTATAGCCTTCTTCTTTGTCTACTCCTGCAGATTTGTAAGTGTTATTCATAGTTTATTTTTTATTTAAAGTTAAATTTCAGATACAAAAAAGCCGACAAACCCCAAGGCTGGCCGGCTGATATATTTTCAGCACAAAACTCTATTCCATTATTTTGGTTAAGAAAAAGAGCCGAAGTAATGCTGTTTAAGTTCAAAATAATATTTTTATTTCTACAAAAATAGGATTTTTTTATTTAAAATCTATCACTCTCTGATGACTTTTATTCTTCCATCTTCCCAAATCCTAATCACTGATGAACCTTCCCACTCTGCCCTTTGGTCTTGGCGTTCTTCTGCTATGGCATCTACTTGGTTTTTAAGCTCTTGCGAAATTTCAGAAAAATTCATCGGACTTTTTTCTCCACTGAAATTAGCCGAAGTAGAAACGATGGGACTATTGAGCTTGGAAATCAGTTTTTTACAAAAATCATCCTTTGTCAAGCGAATTCCTACACTTCCATCTTCCGCCAAAAGCTCTTTGGGAAGCCCTTTTGGGTTGTCATAAACGATGGTAACAGGCTTTTCACTCAAATCTATGATTTCCCATGCCATGGCTGGAACATCCACTATTTTCTGCAGTCTTTGTTCGTTTTCCACCAGAATAATCGCCGATTTTCCTTGTTCTCTTTTCTTCAGGGAAAACAGTTTTTGTATGGCTTCAGGATTGGCAGCATCACACCCCAGCCCCCAGATGGTATCCGTAGGATAGAGAATAACTCCACCCTGTTTTAGGACTTCCAGCAGTTTTTCCATTATTCTGGTTTGTAATTACTTTGGTTAAAGATTTCCGTAGCGTTCATCTTTAAGAAATCTGACAATTTCGTTTCTGGTTTTTGGGCATAAAAAGCCTTACAGATTCTCCAGCCGATGAAACTACCCACACGAGGCGAAGATTTTTGGTCTATTTCTGTATAGAATTTAGAAAACGGCGCCACTGAAAGGAAACGCTCATATAGTTTTGGGTCATCACTAAACACCATATTATTTTCCACAAAATAGTTCCAGATATTAGCTTCATTAGCCTCTGCCCATTCCTCCTGAGTCTGGGAATAGTTCATTTTCAGATAATCTGGAGTATTCGGAAGAAAGGCATCTTGAAGGGTTTTGATTTTTCCTTCTAAAATGATTTGGTCTATAAATTTATTTTCTTGAGGGTTGGAAATCAAGAAAGTTTCGGCTACAATTTCTGTAATTCTCGGCACCAAATTCTCTGGATTCATGATTTTTTTATGATACTCATCTAGTCCTTGGTAGTTTTTGCTCTTTTCTCCCATGAATGCAGAAATATCCACGAAAAGCATCCCTTCATCCGTTCTGAAAAAGATAGGATCTATCACACTTTCTCTATCCAAAAACGAGGAATAAAGATAAACTTTAGGCGTTTTGAACGCTGGGAAATAATGTTTCACTCGTGAAAACATTTCTGACAATTCATTTTTCAGTTTTGTTTTATCTATTCCCTTTACAGCCTCCTGATACACACGGATTTCTGCTGTATCTTTTCTTCTGGCTTCATATTCTGCATCAGGAATAGAACCCTGAAACATCGGATATTTTTCTTTAAATTCCTTTAAAGAAACTTTTGGGTCAAAAAACTCACCAGAAATGTCAAAAATTTCTACTTTTTCTATGTTTTTCACTTCTATTTTCCATAGTTCTTCTTGGTTTTTGTTACAAGAAAAAACGACCAAACACAATGACAAAAATAATACCCAATGAATATTTCTTGATTTTTTCATTTTATTTAAAATTTATTTATCTTTAACTCCAATTTTTAATTCGCAAAAATAGAAAATTTTTAGATATAAAATGCAGACACAAAAAGTAACAGAACACATTATAAATTGGCTAAAAAATTATGCAGAAACTGCTAAAATGAACGGCTTCGTTATCGGGATTTCTGGCGGGATAGACTCAGCGGTGGTTTCTACCCTTGCCGCTAAAACAGGGCTAAAAACCCTAGTCATAGAACTTCCCATACGCCAAAAGAAAGACCAAGTGCAGCGGGCGCAGGAGCAGATTTCCTTTCTGAAAAACAACTTTAAAAATGTGGAAAGTCTGGAAATAGATTTGACAGAAACCTTTGATGTTTTTGAAAAAAATGTTATCAGCAAAAGCTCCACCACGCAGAATAGAGAGCTTTCCCTTGCCAATTCCCGCTCTCGGCTCAGAATGCTTACGCTGTACTATTTTGGGCAGATTCATAATCTTTTGGTCACAGGAACAGGCAATAAAATAGAAGATTTCGGTATCGGTTTTTTCACAAAATACGGAGATGGCGGCGTGGATATTTCACCGATTGGAGATTTAACCAAAACCCAAGTCTATGAACTAGCCAAAGAGCTGAACATCCCTAAGAGCATCCAAAAAGCAGCTCCTACCGATGGGCTATGGGACACGGAGCGAACCGATGAACAGCAGATAGGCGCCACCTACCCAGAGCTGGAATGGGCTATGAGTGTCCACCAAGACCATTCCGCAGAGGATTTCTCTGGCAGAGAAAAAGAAGTTTTTATGATATACGACCGCTTAAATAGGGCTACCCAGCACAAAATAAACCCTATCCCAGTCTGCAAAATCCCAAAAGAATTGTTTAAAAAAATAAGTAAGAAAAAAATGAGTAAGTTTATTTTTAAAAGTATTGAATTAAATCAATGGATAAAGCCACATCTGACCACTTATATCTTAGCGGCAGATGATGATGAACTGGAGACTTTACAGGATGACTATGACAGGTTTGAAAATATTAAATTTCTGACATGGGATAAAACGCCTTCTTCAGAAGAGTTATCAAAAATTCAAACATTGATTATTGAGGAGCCAGAATCTGGTGAGTATGATATATCCGACTTGCCAGATTGGATAAATACGCTTGGTAATTTGAAAGTTTTGGCTTTTCCATATGTTTGTTTTTCTAAATTAGAAAATACCATAAAAAATTCTGCGCTTACATTAGAAACATTATATTTTTTCATTCCAAGAGAATGGGATGATGAAAAATTTGAAATACCAGCGAGTCTGGAAATGCCCAATCTTTCAGCATTTATATCAAGATGTGAAATCAATGGTTTATTCGGGCTTAAGGCAAATAATTTCCCTAATATCAGTTACTTAGAGTGCAATATATCAAAGTATAAAAATATTAAGCAACTTGATGAAATTAAAAACTTTAAGAAACTAATTCATGCCAGCTTTCATCATGGTAAATCATTGAATATATTAGATAATATAAGCCCTGATTTATTGGAATCAATTAGTCTTGTTGGGTTTTCAGGACAGGACTTTTCAATTTCAAAATTAAAAGAATTTAAAAATTTGAAGTACATTGCTTTGAATGGAATCAAAAGGGCTGAAATAGATTGTGAGTTATTTACTCATTTGCCCTCTTTAAGCTATTTAGAGTTAGTTTCCTGTTTTAACCTTAAAAATGTGAACGAACTAGCTAATCTTAAAAACTTAGAACATTTAATCGTGCTAGATTGTAAACGACCATTTGATAACGCTACAATAGACTTACTTAAAAACAATATTTCTGAAATAGATATTGACTTTGCTTAAATTTATCAATAAAAAATCCCTCTGAATTTTCATCAAAGGGATTTTCTTTATCTATCACTGATTATTAACTTCCTAAGTGTAAGCTAATTACAGGCGTTCCATCTTCTTCGTAGCCCTCGATACTGAAGCCTTCAAAGAATATATGATCTCCTAATTCTTTACTAGCCAATGAATTATGAATCCACTGCAATAGTTCTATTGCTCCGAAATGGTCTTCATAAGCCTCGCATTCTGCCATGATTTCAGCATAATACAATCCGTCATCTTCAGGCTCTCCATCGAAAGTATCTGGATTGAGAAGTTTTTCATACTTCCAAAGCGATTTTTCATCCTTGATATAGGCCTCATACATTACTTTCACTTTTTTAGAGTTGAAAATTGTAGAATGCGGTGCGTAATCATCCAGATTATTGTCTATATCTTGGTTGTAGTCATAGACAGCCATCCAGAAATTCTGTAAAGATTCGTAAATTTTATCATTGAACGCCCATGCCACATTATCCAAAAGATTTGGGTTTTCTGCTGGCGCATAGCCTTCGCAGACATTTACTCTGTTTACATCCACTACTGGCGGATATGGTACATCCTGCTCGATAAACTTGTCAAACAAAGCATCCGTTCCGTGGTCTAATTTGAAATCCATTTCCTCCTCATACAACGGCTGGATATAGAAAAACTCAACTCTTCTCTCACTCGGAAGCTCCACAATAGCTGGAAGGTTTTCTCCATCCTCGTTTTTCTCATTAGACTGAGCCGCTACGAGAATCACACCTTTGAAGTTAGTCCCTTCAAAAGCCTCATTGGATGGGATAGTGTGCCCATTTCCTAAATAAGTATTGTGATTGATAGGCAGACGAGCCAAAATTTTCAGCCAACGGATAGGCCAGTAATCTTTCTCTTCTTCGCTTCTTATATTCCAAGTTGGCGGCAGATTGATTGCCAGCTCCATGTGTGGCGTGTATGGATAGTCCGCTGGAACATTCATCATATGAGCGCCCATTCCACCTGTTACCAGCGTGTAGTAGTTAACCTCTGGTGTAGGTTCTATAATATACACATCACAGTGAATATCAGGAGATTCCAGCTCATGGAATACATCATTAAACTCTCCAAATTCCTTTGCGATATATTTCTCTAAAGCTGTTCTGTCTTCCTCATCATAATAAGCTGGAAGCCCAGAATCTCTTCCTTCAAATTTCATAATATCCTCTTCTTCATCATAGCTCAATCGCCCAGATGAAATAGAATCATTCATGTAATCTACCCAAGCTCTCATTCTGAACTGAAGGTGTCCCAAATAGTAGTCCTCTATATTTTCTGCAAGGGAAACCATGATAATCTGCCCTGCAAGCCCATCTTCCTCCACAGGGTCTAAATCCATACAGATAAGGCCATCCCCTTTCAAAATAGGAATCCATTTATGGGTATAAAGTGTATTTTTAACAAGATAATCATCCTCAAAATTCTCCTCTGGAAGTTTTAGGTCTGCCCAGTTTTCTCCGTAATGTTTTTTCAAGTAAGAAATAATTTCTTCCTGAACCTGCTCTACTTCATTGATTCCTACAAAACTCTGCCCTTCTCCCACTGCAAAAAACGGCACATCTTCTTTCTGTCCGCTGAAAGTTCTATGCAGCTGTTTGAAAGATTCTGGAAGCTCAAAACCTAGTCTCTGTTCCAGTGCAGAAATTTCTGCTTCTGTTGCAGGATTTCCCAGTTTTTCAGCCATTTTAGGCGCTTTTTCTTTTAAAAGGTCTACAAAAACTTCTAAATCATATTCCACCTCGCCTTTTCCTCCTGTATATACATCATATGTAGGAATACCTTTTTTCTCAGCGATATTCAGCCAATTAAGGAATTCATAAGCATTGTTACATCCTCCTAGTTCTTCATGTTTCTCAAAGTGCTTTCTAGCATTGGCTTTATCATCCAAAAAGAAATAAGAATAACCGATACGATAGTTCCATGCTGCCTCTTCAGAAAGCTCATCTTCCAGATATTTGAACACCTCTATTGCTTTTCTTAGGTGGTTTTTGTTTTCTTCTGTTTGGTCAAGCCAGTAGAGATTGTTATAAGCACGAGCCAACTCACTCAAAACCTGCGTAGTTCTCTGCTCCACAGGAAGCCCCTCCACAAAATCTACAATCGCTTGGATTTTATCCTGCTCATCCCAAGCATCTATTTTCTTTAAAATCTGCTGTTCTGTCATAATGTTATTTTTTATCTGATTTTCAATACTTTATATTTAAATTACCAATTTATCGGTTCTTTACCTTTTTCCTCCAAAAATTGGTTGATTTTAGAAAAAGGACGACTTCCAAAAAATCCCTTATGCACGGAAAATGGCGATGGATGGGCAGACTGAATGATAAAATGCTTACTAGCATCTATCAATCCTGCTTTTTTCTGTGCAAAAGCGCCCCATAGCACAAAAACTACATTCTCCTTTTTATCCGAAATTTCTTTAATGATGAAATCTGTAAACTGCTCCCACCCCAAATCCTTATGCGAGTTCGCCTCATGAGCCCGCACTGTCAGCGTAGCATTAAGAAGTAAAACTCCTTGCTTCGCCCACATTTCCAGCTCGTTAGAGGTTTTCTTTATTCCTAAATCATCTTCCAGCTCCTTAAAAATATTTTTAAGCGATGGCGGTGCTTTAACTTTATCCGAAACCGAAAAACAAAGTCCATTCGCTTGATTATCATTATGATACGGATCTTGTCCAATAATCACCACTTTAACCTCTTCAAAGGGTGTAAGCTCTATTGCTCTAAAAATCTGATTTTTAGGAGGAAAACATTTTGTTGTCTGATATTCCTCTTTTACTTTTTCCCAAAGTGTAGTAAAATATTCTGTATTTTTTATCGGAGCTAAAACCTCTGTCCAAGTCATGATTAAATGCTAATTTTTTGTTAGTGCAAATCTATAATTTTCGTTCTTTCAAAGAAAAAACCAAGCGTCTACAAAGTGTCTACAAGAAAACCCTACACCCCGTAAAAACTTAATTATCAAAGGAATAAATTAGACTCTTTCCAATTCATCCGTGCTTATCTGTGTTTTGAAAAGTCCATAGTTTATCGTGGCTTTATTGGTTTTAGAATCTATCTTTTCTATCGTTCCTGTGCTTGTGCTTCCTATGATTCGCACTCGCTGTCCCACTTTCAGCCACAGAGCTCTTTCCTTTCTCTCTCTTTCTTGGATTTTTTCCTGAGTTTCTGTTATGGTTTGTATCACAGATTCTTTTTTCAGCTCCTGCGTTACTTTTCGTTTTACCACTTTCAGTTTTTCAGCTTCTATTTTCTCTGTATTTTGGTTTTTTCTAAATTTCTCTTGTTCCAGAATTTTGATGAAATCTTTCACAATATCCTTTCGGGACTTCCCTTTTGCATAATCATCTATGAAACTCTGTATCCTTGTCCCAAATTGCAATTTTCTATGTTCCTCCTCATAGAGTTTCTGAAAATTATAAAGTTTCTGCTGAAGCTGTTCGTTCAGTTTTTGGAGATTATCGCGTTTATTTTGGGTGAGTTCTCGTTTTTCAGTAAGGTCAGATTTTAGTTTTTCAACCTCAAATTTCTCCTGCTGAAGTTTGACAATCGTTTTATCCAAATTCACCACATCTCTTTCTATCTTTTTCTTCGCGGAATGGATTATAAATCTTGGGATATTGTTCTTCTCGGCAACCTCAAAAGTAAAGGAACTTCCTGCCTGACCAACTTCTAGTTTATACATCGGTTCCAGCGTTTCCTCATCAAAAAGCATCGCTGCATTTTGGGCGTGAGGAAGCTGCTCCACCACCAGTTTTATGTTGGTATAATGGGTCGTAATCACCGCAAAACTCTCTTTTTCATAAAAGAATTCCAAAAACGCCTCCGCCAACGCTCCACCAAGCTCAGGGTCTGACCCTGTCCCAAATTCATCAATCAGCAATAATGTGTTCTCATCTGCCTCCCGCACTATTCGGCTCATTTTTTTTAGCCTTGATGAATATGTAGAAAGATGATTTTCAATAGACTGATTGTCACCTATATCTGTCATCAGTTTATCAAAGAAAAACATTTCCGAACGCGGATGAACAGGCACCAAAATCCCTGACTGTATCATCAGCTGAAGCAGCCCTAAAGTCTTCAGTGTGATGGACTTACCTCCTGCATTAGGCCCTGAAATACAGATAATTCTATTTTTCTCCGAAAGCTCTAGCGTCTGAGGAAAAATCGCCTTATTTTCCTGTATGTTTCTCAGCCAAAGAAGCGGATGATAGGCATCGATAAGTTTCAGCGTTTTATGAGTATTGATTTTAGGTAAAACTCCATTGATTTTTTCAGCAAATTTCGCTTTGGCTCTTGTGATATCAAGATTATAGAGATATTCCTGATAATCTGATAACTGCGGATGAAACTCAGCAATTTCTGATGTCAGTATCCTCAAAATCCTATCCACTTCCTTTTTCTGCTCCTCTTCACTTTCGCGGAGCTGGTGATAGTGCCTTACAACGCTGTCAGGCTGGATATATGTGATAGAGCCTGTTTTGGAAACTCCTAAAACACGCCCTGAAACTCGTTTTTTAAATCCTGATTTCACTGCCAAAACCCTTTGGTCTTCTATCGTACTTTCGCGGATTTCATCAAGGAAATCCTGTTGGACATAGTGATTCAGGGATTTATTAAAGTTTTCTTGAATATTTTTTTTAGCAATAGAAATACTTTCGCGAATTTCCTTCAAAAGTGGAGATGCCTCGTTTTTAACCTCTCCGAAACGATTAAAAACCGCTGAAATCTTGTCTATAATCTCTTTTCTAAATTCCAGATTTTTAATTTCCTCCTCTAAATTCGGGAAGTTTTCTGAGAATTTCGGGAAAAACGATTGTAATTTTCCTATTTGCTCAGTGATTTTTCGGATTCTCAAAAAAGCCGATGCTTCCAACCTAAAATTTTCTATAAGTATCAGTTTCAGAGGTTCTTCTATATCTTCGTATTCATCAAAGGGAATGTAATTTTCACTCTCATAGGAAGACAAAAATTCCGAAGTTTTTTTCAGCAAAAATTCCGCTTCTTTTTGTGGAAGCGGCTTTATATTTGATATTTTTTCGGCTACTCTCGGTGAGTACGCATAGGGCGTGATTTCCTCTAATAATTTAGGAAATTCCAGCTCGTTCAAATGGTCTTGTAAAATCTGCACCTTGCAAAAGTAACATTTTTAATTTTTATTCTAAAGATTTTTCATAAGCCTTCCAGCCTATTTCTCTGTAATTTTTTGAAGCTTTTTCGGCATCTTCTGCTAGATAAATTCCACGCCCCACGATGATAAAATCAGTATGCAGATTATGAAAAACATAGTCTGGCGTATTGTACTGCTGCCCTTTATCATCGCCTGACTGCTCTAAACTAACCCCTGGAGTAAAAAGCAGCGTTTCTTTGTTTATCTTTCTCTGCGCCACGCAGCCCATTATATTAGGCTGTTCCTCAACGATTTTAAGCCCTTTTTCTTGGTAATGAGCATCTGTAAGCGTTCCCTGAGAAGACATTCCTAAAATCGCGATAACTCCCACATTCTTAAAGCATTCCAAAGATTTTTTCCCTGCTATAAGATGTGATGTCACCATATCTGCCCATGTTGAGATTTGATAAACGCCTTTTGAAAATTGTAATTCCTGCGTGCTGCCTATATCTGCGAATTTTCTATCCTCCATCAATAGAAAATTATGCTTCCTCGCCAAATCTACCAGCGGAAGAATGGTCTTATCATGGTCAAAATCTTTTATAATATCTATGTGTGTTTTCAGAACTACTATATGTGGCCCTACTTTCTCCGCTAAATTCAGCAACTCGCTGGTAGTCACCACATCAGCAGAAACTATCAGATTAGATTTTTTATTGATTGCTGTCTGCAAAAGTTTTTGGGCTGTGGGATGCTTTGTAATTTCTAATTTCTGTTCATAAGAAAGTCTTTTTTCTTCCTCAAATTTCACTTGTTTTCTCGCCAAAAAATCATGGATTTTTGCAACCTGCTCATCATCTATATCTATTTCTCCTGCTTCGTGCAAGATTTTCACCACTTCTGTAATGGTGAATAATGTATGAACTCTGTAGCCCTTCTGTTCTAAAAGCTCCTTTCCGCTCTGCTGTCTATCCAAAACCACCACTATATCAGATACTTTCAGACCTTCTTTCTCCACCTCTGCTATGGTCTCCAAAAGGGATTTCCCAGATGTAATCACATCTTCCACCAAGAGGCAAGATTGCCCTTGTTTATAGATGCCTTCTATCAGTTTTTTCGTTCCATAGCCTTTGGCTTCTTTACGCTTCATTATCAATGGAATCTCGGACAATAGAGACATCACAGTCGCCATCGGAAGCGCTGCATAGGGAACTCCACAAATCAAATCCAGTTTATTATCCTTAGGTAAAATTTCTAAAAGATGCTCTGCTAGTTTCTTTAAGATTTTAGGGTCTGATGCCAGCGGACGCAAATCCACATAAAAAGGGCTTTCTATTCCACTTTTTAGGGTAAATTTCCCGAATTTAATGATTTCTAATTTGTAAGATTCTAAAAAGAATTTGTTTTTGGATTCCATGAGATTAATTTTTCACAAAGTTAAATAAACTTGGCTACTTTTTTTTATTCATTTTTATACAATTTATTATTAAATTTGCGACTTATTCTTTTTATGAAAAATAATACCACACCTACAAAAAAATTCCGAAAACCAAGAATAGCGCTTGGTTTCACGCTTATATTTCTGTCAGTAATACTCATTATTTCCTTTGTTTCTTACCTAATGAGCTGGAGAGAAAACCAAAGCCAAATAGGGAATTTCCTAGACAAGGAAATCAAATCCACTAATATTTTTGGTAAGATGGGCGACTGGTTGGGAAATGTTTTTATATTCGAGAGCGTGGGAATTTCTGCGTTTATCGTTGCTTTCCTGCTTTTTGTTTTCGGGACTTTGATTTTAGGAATAAAACTATTCAAACCATGGAAAACTATTTCCCATAGTTTTTTCTTTTTGGCGTGGCTACCTGTGTTCATAGGAGCTGTCACGAAAGGAAATGGTATTCTAAGCGGTGTTTTCGGCTACCAAATTTATGATTATGGTTCCAGCATTATAGGGAGTTTTGGGCTTTGGACTTGTATTATTTTAAGTTTTGCCTTGTATTTCATTTTGGAATTTAATATCAGTTTGAGCAATATCACTGATAAAGTCTCTACAGTGAAAGAAAAAATCCAATCCATAAAAGATGATATCCAAGAGGAAATCCAAGAAATGCAAGGGACACAACAAAAAGATGAAGATGAAGAAGAAAGCATAAACACCAATGCTGTTTCTGTTGCCGAACCTGTCATCGAAAACAATGTAAAAGAAAACCCTATTACTGAAGAGGTAGAAACAGAAGTAACTGAACCTACAAAAGCCTCAACCATCAGCGTGGAAATAGATGATGAGTTTTTAGAAAAAAAGGAAGAATCTTCATCTAATAAAAAAACTGAAAATGAAACTGATACAGAAATCATCACAGATAACGAACCTAAAAAAGATGATGATATCGAAATTACCATAGAGCCTTCACCTGCTGCTAACAACATCACAGACCCAGACAAAAAGGCTGATGAACTAGTA
The DNA here is from genome assembly GCA_963509715.1 of uncultured Flavobacteriaceae bacterium. Lineage (GTDB taxonomy): Bacteria > Bacteroidota > Bacteroidia > Flavobacteriales > Weeksellaceae > JABCPE02. The sequence goes on from CAUPCB010000025.1 coordinate 16,503, forward strand.
GAAAAACACGGACTCTATGACCAAAGACTTGATTTGGCTAATTTCCAGATGCCGAACCTTGATTTGCTAAAAGATTATGGCAACGAAGAAATCACTATAAACAGAGAAGAACTTGAACAAAACAAAAACAAAATCGTAGAGGTTCTGAAAAACTTCAATGTCGGTGTTTCTAAAATTAAGGCTACTATAGGCCCTACGGTGACACTTTACGAAATTGTCCCTGAATCTGGAACTCGTATTGCTACTATTAAAAGGCTTCAAGACGACATCGCACTAAGCCTTTCTGCGCTGGGTATCAGGATAATAGCTCCTATCCCTGGGAAAGGAACCGTGGGAATAGAAGTTCCGCGACAGACTCCAGCGATGGTATCTATGCGTTCTGCTCTACAAGCGTCCAACATCCACTCCACAGACATGGATCTGCCCGTAGTCTTTGGAAAAACCATCTCCAATGAAATCTTCATGGCTGACCTTTCCAAAATGCCTCACCTACTGATAGCAGGGGCTACAGGACAAGGTAAATCCGTGGGTATCAATGCGATATTAACTTCACTTCTTTATAAAAAACATCCTAGCGAACTGAAATTCGTGATGGTAGATCCTAAAAAAGTGGAACTTTCTATCTATTCTAAAATTGAACGACACTATTTAGCCAAACTCCCTGACACGGACAAAGCTATATTAACAGACAATTCAAAGGTTATCAATACATTAAACTCGCTTTGTATTGAAATGGATAACCGCTACAAGCTTTTGGAAGAAGCCTTTTGTAGAAACCTGAAAGAATACAATAAAAAATTCAAGGAAAGAAAATTAAACCCTGAGAACGGACACCGCTACCTGCCGTACATCGTGCTGGTGGTGGATGAATTTGCGGACTTAATCATGACCGCTGGTAAGGAAGTGGAACACCCTATCGCCCGTCTAGCACAGCTTGCCAGAGCTGTCGGCATCCACCTCATCATCGCTACACAAAGACCTTCTGTAAATGTCATCACAGGGATGATTAAAGCCAATTTCCCTGCCAGAGTGGCTTTCCGAGTTATGTCCAATGTAGATTCTAGAACCATCTTAGACAGCACAGGTGCAGACCAGCTGATAGGAAAAGGAGACATGCTGTATTCTAATGGAAATGACATGATTAGAATTCAATGTGCCTTCATAGACACTCCAGAAGTGGAAAAAGTGGTGACTTTCATCGGTGAGCAAAAAGGCTATCCAAACGCCTATGAACTCCCTGAATATGTAGGCGAAAACGAAAGCACTGGGTCAGGAAATTTTGATGCAAATGAGAAGGATGCTCTATTTGAAGAGGCAGCCAGAATCGTAGTAAATACACAGCAGGGCTCTACTTCCATGCTACAAAGACAGCTAAAACTGGGCTACAACCGCGCAGGGCGAATCATGGACCAACTGGAAAACGCAGGAGTAGTGGGAAGTTTCAACGGAGCAAAAGCAAGAGAAGTGCTGATTTCTGATATTCAGCATTTGGAACAGTTTTTGGAGAGCCTTAGAAATAATTAATTTCATTAAATTTAAAATTATGACTTTTTTCAAAAAAACTTTACTGATATTATCTTTAGGAATGGTAAGTCTGGCTGCTGCTCAAAAAGTAGATACCAAAGCCAAAAACATACTGGATGAAACCTCAGCGAATTATAAATCCAAAAACACGATGTATTTTAAATTCGTGTATGGAATGGGAAGCAATGGCAAGGTTTCTAAAAATCAAACAGGTATTTTCTACGCTTCAAAGAATAAATACAAACTCAAAATAATGGGTAATGAGCAGATATTTGATGGAAATAAAGTATACAACATCAATGCTGAAGACATGGAAGTTACCATCGCAAAACCAAATGGTTCCGAGGCGATGCTCTCTCCTATCAATTATCTAGATTCTTACAAGAAAGATTACAACATAAGCTATACAGGAAATAAAAACAATCTGGAAGTCATAAAACTTACTCCTACAAAAAAGAATGGTATCAAACATGTTTTCCTGCATATTAATAAAGCAAAAAAACAAATAGAAAAAATAGAGCAATACGCTGATAACAACGATATTACAACGATAAGCATCAGCCAGTACAAAGAAAACTTAAAAGTAGAGCCTTCCACTTTTAGTTTTAATAAAAACCTTTATAAAAACTATCTAATCACAGAGTTATAATGTTAAAAAAATTAGATTTATACATTATAAAAACCTTTTTAGGTCCTTTCATATTCATTTTCAGTATTTTATTCTTTATTTTCATGGTAAATATCATCTGGATACAGATGTTTAACCTTGGAGGTAAAGGACTGACAACATGGGAATTGACCAAACTTTTCTACTATCTGAGTGTGGGAGTCATAAAGATGGTGCTTCCGCTCACTGTACTACTCGCCTCCATCATGGCTTTCGGAGGTTTTGGAGAGCGCTATGAACTTGCTGCCATGAAGGCTGCTGGAGCTCCTTTGATTAGAATTATAAGACCTTTGTTTCTTACAAGTTTAGTTCTGGCTTTTATTTTATTTTTGTTTTCTAACTTCGTAATTCCTGATTTTCAGCGAAAAGCGAAAAATATGCTGTACAACATCGTTTCCTCAAAACCGGCACTGAATTTCACACCTGGGCAGTTTATCAATTCACTCCCTGGGACAACCATTAAATTCGACAGACTTTATGGAGAAAATGATGAATTGATAGAGGGCGTTTTCATTAACAAAACCGCCAGTAGTTTTGATGACCAAAGAACCATCATCGCTAAAAGAGGGAAAATAGTTTCTAAACAAGGGAGCAACTATCTGAGAATGGTGCTTTATGATGGATATATTTTTGAAGATAATCTCGCTAAACCCAACTATCAAGACCGTTTCAGACAGGAAAATCAGACCATTAAGTTTGATTCTTTGGTGTCTCATTTTGACATCAGTGAGCTTCTTGACAAGGCTATCGAGAGCGAAAAAATCACGGACAGCTATGAATTCCAAAACTATGCACAGCTCAACTCTACTGTAGACCTCGTAAAAGCCGAAAAACAAAAAAGATACTCTGAAATTTCTTCAGATTTAGTTTCTCAGAGCAGTTCTTTTATAGAAATTTTGGATAAAAACAAAGACAAAAATAAAGATAAAAAAACTCAGGCACCGTTTAGTTTAGATTCTATAAACCAAGATAAAAAGCTGGAAATACTCTTCAATGCACATGAGAAAATAGACCTCATCCAGAAAAACATTGAAACAAAAAATGAAGAAATGCTCTCACATGCCAAACTTTATGCAAAAGTAGTAATGCACCAGCAGCAGATTTTGGCGTATTCGGTGATGAGTGTTTTATTCCTGCTGATAGGAACCAGTCTCGGTTCTATCGTAAGAAAAGGTGGAATAGGAATGCCAATTCTTCTTTCCATCATCATATTCATCATATTTTTCGTTCTCAATATTTCTGCAGAAAACATGGCTTGGAAGGGAGAAATGGACCCTTATATCGCCGCTTGGCTGCCGAATTTTATATTCCTGCCTTTCAGTATTTGGATAACTTACAAAGCCAATACAGACTCACAAATCCTAGATGTAGAGAAATACAAATCTTGGATAATGCCTTTGATAAAGAGATTTTCAAAGCATAAAGAGCATAAACGATACCAATAATTTTTTTCAATAAAAAGTATATCTTTATCAAAACCAAAAAACTTCCCTCTTTAAACAATGGGGATAGTTTTTCTATTAAAAAATGATGAGTTCAACAAACACTAGACTTAATGTTAAACAATAAAGTTACAAAAAGATAACAATATGCTAAAACTAAAGAAAGATTTTATTGATACCATAGATAGTGTATATCTTATTAAGATTACAGATGATTTATACTCTATCTGTCAGCATCGAGGAAATACATTTTTTGAATTTTTTGATGTATTTTTCTCTGATTTCAATGAAGAGAGAAAAATAGACCTAAATGAAACAAAAATTTTATTCACAAAAAGTTGTGCTGCAGATAAATTTAAGGACTTTTTTGTAAAAGAGATTACTTCTGTCATACCCAATAGTAGAGCAATAGAGACCTTCTATTTGCATCCATTTCATTATCTTTTGAAAGGACTACAAAATGAAGGTGATATTAATCAATATGTTTCTTTGGTTAAACTAACAAACATATACAAAAGCGCTGATTATGAAATTGTTATAGAACAACTTAATGAACAAAATAATCTTCAAGAGATTTACAAATATAGCTCTTTTGGTATGGCTGGTTCAGCAGATAAAATACATGAAGAGTTGTCTAACTATGTCAAAACCGGGATTTTATGGGGGAGAGAAAAAAGTACCCTATTCCCAACAATATCAATGGAAATGCTCCAAAATTATATTTTACAAAACACAAATTCATTGTAGTTTTACTCCCTTATTTTACTTATATGGACAAAGATGAATTCTTAAAAAAACTAATTGCTTTTATTGCCGATAATTCTAGCGAATTACACCCTAAAGTATTTAAAAATAAAATACGGTTTGGTATAAACAAAAGCTCCTATACAGAAATGCAGTTTGACTATTCTCAAAATTATAAGGGATTTTATTTACAACTAGCGTCTTATAACAAGGAAGTAGGTGATTTTTTTGAGCAAGAGATGGGTAATACTTTTTTAAAGATGCTAGAAGACGAATCAAAGGAGTTCCGTAATCTTTTTTTTGTACAAAACTCCTTCCAACTTTCACACTACTATTATGGATTCCCAATAATGACTAATGATAATACTGGGCATCTATGTCCAGAGATGGGTACTACTATCTTTAATGATGTTTTAAGGAATTTGCAAGCCAACCATTTTAAATTTATTCAAGCAGCAGAAGTCTTATCGCCTGATTTACTGCATTACATTAAAATATTTCCTTCCTGTTTTTTCAATACGGCATTGGTTGCTTTATTGATAATAGAAAAAAACCTGTTATCATTAGATGATGAAAGAGTACAAAGCTTGTTTGAATACGATAACATGGTCACCAAAAACGAATGCAAATTGTTTAGTCCATTTGATTTAATTTTTGGTAAGAAAGATTACCAGCAAACTGCTAAACAACGGATTCTACAGCGAAAATAAACAACTCTGCAGTTTTCAGACCAACTAAAAAACAATTCATGAAACTCACTGACATACAGAACAATGAACTCGTAAACAATCTATCCGATGCGAAAATCCATTCCATCTATTTTAATTTTGATGCAGATAATCCCATACAGCCACAGGATTTGGTGATTTCTGTAAGTAAACTGAATGCTGATTTGGATCGGCAGCAGTTAATTTTTCATAACACAAGCAGTTTTTATTGTAAAAATCCAAGCTGGAGAGCAGTCTATAAACCCTCTTTGCTACTTTGGCGACAGCCTATATATCCAGTCTATTTCGTGCAAAGAGAAAACAGAAAAACATCAGCACTGGGAAATTATACTGATTGACAATGGAGGGAATATTGATATATTTGCAGAAAAGCTTTTCATTCAAAAATTGGATTAAATAACTTTTCAGATTGACAAAAGAAAATCTTGTTTAATAGGGAAAATCTTTCTAATGGAAATATCATTATAAATTAGGATATTTGCTTTGGAAAGATTTTTGATTAAAATATAAAAAAATAATCATATTATGCTGGATAATAGTTTTAAAGAATATCTTGATAAGGAGTTTGGTAGAATAATGCTGGAAGAACAGGAGAAATATCGCGAAATGTTCCGAAAGTTAGGATTCGGTGAAGTGAATCATGACTTTGTTGAATTTTGGTCTACATACAGTGATGAAATTTATGGAGAAATAGGGTATTTGGTTGATTTCGCAATGGATTTGGAAGACTTACCAAGCAGCCAAACGGAAACCTTAAGAGAGAATCTTGGCTTGGCTGATAATTATTTCTCATTACTGCACGATGAGCTGGATGACTATATTTTGTACGATAAAAATACGGATGAAGTTTTCTTTGTGGAGGCTGATGACATTCAAAATTTTATCGAAAATAAAGAGTTCAGCAGACGCTGGAACAGCTTTGAAGGTTTTATAAAAGAATATTTGAATTATAATTCCTAAAAAAATAACATGCTGATTTTTTTCAAGCCAAATAAAAATCATTTAAATTAAAATGAAAATAAGTTTTTCAAATGAAATCAAAAATTTAGATAAATTTCTCTTAGAACAAGGTTTTTTGGCTGTTCCTATGGACTTTCGCGGAATGCGTTCATGGGTAAAAGAATTAGACAGCGAAAATCTTGTCTATATGTATGTCTATATCAGCCAGCATAAGGAAGAAAGCCAAAGCGGACACCTGATTATTTCACCGCCACGCTATAACGATGATGCCTGGACAGGGAATCCGTTAGCAGTTGGGATTCCATTAGCAAAAAACTGGGAATTAGGGATAGGATTTTTTGATGATTATATCAATAGACTTACTAATTTATTACCAAGTGCAGGCTATTTAAAAGATGCTGTCATTAGGGAAATGAATAATCTGAGCGATATTTCCACAGAAGCACCAAAAGCAAAGTATCTCGGTATGCGGGAACTGACCAATTTAAAAGCCTTTCGTAAATTACAAGAAGAACCAAACTTTATGGAATTATGTTCCATCAGCAAAGAAACTTGGCTGAAAAAAAAGGATATTTATCTCCTTGATGTAGAGCTGGGAAAGAAATGTTTTGAGGAGTATGGAGATGAAATTACTATGGAATATATAGAGGACTACACATCTCAGCTAAGTATGATTTTAGCGACATACAGCGCATTTAGATAATTTAATAGTCAATATTCGTTTGTAAATAAATTAAAAAATCAGGTCAAATGGATAAGGAAAAAGCAATTATGGAGGTTTTATATTCTAAATATGGATCTAT
>CAUPCB010000026.1:0-22793 GCA_963509715.1 uncultured Flavobacteriaceae bacterium
TTCGAACCCACGACCCCGAGATTACAAATCACGTGCTCTGGCCAACTGAGCTATGGAGGCATTGATTTCAAAAGAACTTCTTTATTTCCTTTTTGCGTTTGCAAATATAGAAAAGTTTTTTTGAAACCACAAATTTTTATTACTAAAAATTTAAATATTTTTTTAATTATTTTCTTTCTTTTTGATTAACAACTTTTTAGCAACATCCACACAAAGGTCTATACTCTCTTCAAAAGAGCTTGTTGTCTTCTTTACCACGATATCATCCCCTGGTACATTTAGAATAATCTCCGCTGTTTTGTTTTCTTTACCACTTACATTTTCTAATTTCAAGAAAACCTCACACGCTTGGATTTTATCATAGAAAGTATCTAATTTAGCTATTTTCTTTTCCATAAACTCTTCTAGTGAAACATGAGGAGTCATCCCCATCGCTTGAACTCTAATTTCCATAATGACATATTTTAGGTGTTAAACTTAGATTATCTCATCATCAGATGATAATTGCGTTTTCGCATTACCTCTGGGATGAGTTTTATTAAAAATATTTTTCAGCTGTTCAATATCCGCATTGGTGTATACTTGTGTAGAAGATAAACTCGCGTGTCCCATCATCTTCTTAACCTTAGAAATCTCGGCTCCATTATTCAATATATGTGTCGCGAAACTATGTCTAAGGATATGCGGACTTCTCTTTTTCTTTGAAGACACAGCACTAAGGTAGCGAGTTACGAGCAAATAAACAAATTTTTCCGTGATTTTTTTTCCTTTTGGTGTTACAAAAAAATATAATTCCGCATCAGAATTAGGCTTTCTATGCTCATCATTATAAACCTTGAGTTCCTTCATCAAGGTGGGCGAAACAGGGACTATTCTTTGTTTATTCCCTTTACCTATCACTGTAATTTCATTTCTATAAAAATGAACATTCTCTAAAAGCAAATTACAAAGCTCTGCCCTACGCATTCCCGTTTGATAAAGAACCTCTATAATAAGCCTATCCAGCAGCTCCACTTCTCCATTATCTAAAATAATGGACAAATCCTGCATTTCTTCTTTAGAAAAGGGAATTTGTTTTTCAGGATAAAATTTGATGGTTGATAAGCCCTCCACAGGCGAAACACTTATCAGTGATATTCTCTGTAAAAAAGCATAAAAACTCTTCAGAGTAGATATTTTCCTATTGATACTTCTCTTGGTCAATCCTTTCTCGCTCAGAAAAACGATGAGATTACGCACCATTTTCTTTTCTGCTTTCTGTAAGTCTTCCAATCCTTCCCTATCCATAAGGAAAGACAAGAAATCCTCCAAATCCTTTCGGTAGCTGGTAATCGTATTGGGAGAGTAGCGTTTTTCTTGCTGAATATATTTCAAAAACTTGTCTATCATAGTCCAAAGTTAATCAATTAAAAATAAAAAGTCCATTCTCAATAAAGAATGGACTCAAAATATTTTCAAAACAAAACCTTATGCCTGCTCTTCTTTGCTAAGCAGTCTTTGTTTGTGAGCAGCTCTCAATTTCCCTTGTCTAAGTATTACAGAAGGTTTAGTAAACTGCTGTCTAGATCTCAATTGCTTAACAACACCTGTTTTGTCATACTTTCTTTTGTATCTTTTAAGTGCTCTATCAATTGATTCTCCGTCTTTTACTTGAACTATTAACATATCTTACATCTCATTTATGGGCGCAAAGATAGTATTTTTTTTGAAATGCACAAAATAAAAAAGGCATTATTGAGATTTTTTTGGGTGTAATGATTTTTAATTTTAAATTAGCACCTTTAATTTTAGAAAACAGCATGAAAAAAATATTTGCTTTTTTAGTCGTTCTATCCATTAATTGCCTAACCTATGCACAGGAAATCTATGCCAATGTGCAGGTAAATCACAGCCAAATAGGTGGAAGTAATACTCAGATTTTCAAAACATTAGAGAAAAGCTTGAGAGATTTTATCAACAACACAAAATGGACAGGAAAGAAACTGCAAAACTTTGAAAAAATCAAAGCTAATTTTGCTATCGTTATCAAGGAAAGACCGAGCCAAAACTCCTTTAAAGGAAGCCTCATCGTTCAGGCGATTCGCCCTGTTTATGGGACTATTTACGAGACACCTCTTATTAATATCAATGACACTCGTTTTTCTTTCGAATACACTGAAAATGAAAACCTTATATTCAATGATAGACAGTTTTCTGGGAAAAACCTTACGGATGTGATTAGTTTTTACATCTATACTATTTTAGGATATGATGCGGACAGCTTCCAGCAGCTGAGCGGAAAAACTCATTTCGAAAAGGCGCAAAAAATTTCTCAAAATGCTCAAAACCACAACTATGACGGATGGGAAATCATGGGCGAAACCAAAAGTAGAAGTCTGTTAGTCAATAGCTTACTAAACGAAAGGAGCATTCCTCTAAGAAATATTTATTATTCCTATCACAGAATAGGGCTGGATAATCTCAGCAGCCAAAACCAATTCGCTGCAAAACAGACCATTGCAGAAGAACTGCTGAAACTAAAAGCTTATGAAACAAATTTCCAGCTGAACTATCCTCTTTCCATTTTCATTGATACGAAAAAAGACGAAATTTTCAATATTTTTAATTCCAATAACAACGGCGGAATCAATGTCAATGAACTGAGAATAATGATGAGCACTTTTTCGCCGAGAGATACAGAATCCAAGTGGAATAAGTGGAAATAATCTTCAATCTATAACCAATATTAAAAAATGCTTTCAAAAATTACAATACAAAATTTTGCTCTAATCCAGCATCTCAGCGTTTCTCTGGAAAACGGACTGCAAGTCATCACGGGAGAAACAGGCGCGGGAAAATCCATTATTTTAGGTGCTTTACGGCTGATTCTTGGAGAAAGAGCAGATTCTAAATCAATCTCCGACCCTGAGAAAAAGAGCGTTGTAGAAGCAGAATTTAAAATCACCTCTTCTTATCTTCCTTTTTTTGAGGAGAACGACATTGATTTTGAGGAAAACACCATCATCAGAAGAGAAATCCTGCCGAGTGGGAAATCTAGGGCTTTCATCAATGATATCCCTGTAACACTGGATGTTTTAAAGGAATTGTCTTCCAAACTGATAGACATTCACTCTCAGTTCGAAACTTCCAATCTTTTTTCGGAAGAATATCAGTTAAAAATCATCGATGGATTATCCGAAAACAAAGAAATTATAAGTGATTATCAAAAGAAATTTGTCTCTTATCAAAATCTAAAAAAAGAACTTCTTTCGCTTGAAAACCAACTAGCCGAAAGAAACAAAGAATCTGATTATCAAAGTTTTTTACTGACAGAACTTCAAGAGTTTAACCTTGATAATATCAATTTAGAAGAACTAAAAAGCAAGGTAAATATAGGCGAATATGCCGAGCTGATTTTAGAGAATCTGGGACAAATCTCAGGGCGTTTTCAGCAGGAAGAAATGGGAATTCTAGATAGCCTGAATGATATTAGAAACAAAATTCAAAAAATCTCTGAAAACTCGCCTCATCTAGAACAGCTAAGCCAAAGAATAGAGGAAAGCTATCTGGAACTAAAGGACATAGCAGACAGCATTGAAAACGAGATAGAAAGCACGGAAATCAATCCAGAAGAATTGGCAGTTTTCACGAGCCAGCTAAACAAAATAAATTCTCTCTTGCTAAAACATCAAGTTTCTGATATTGAAGAACTTATAGTCATCAGAGAACAACTCTCTACACAGCAGAAAAATTCGGAGAATTTAGAAAAAGATATAGAAGAAGCTAAAAATCAACTGAATATAATTCAGCAGGATTTAGATAATTTAGCTAAAATCTTATTTGAAAATAGACAAAAGACCATTCCTATTTTTAAAGAAAAAACCGAGGAGCTTCTTGCCCGATTGGGATTAGAAAAAGCAAAAATAGAGGTAGAATTTACAGAAAACCAAGACTTTAATAAGTTTGGGAAAGAGCACATTCAGCTCTTATTCCAAGCGAACTCCGGTTTCCCTCTAAAACCGATACAAAGCGCTATTTCTGGTGGTGAGCGCTCTCGTGTGATGCTTTCTATCAAGAAAATCATGGCTGAAAATGCAGAGCTTCCTACTCTGATTTTGGATGAAATAGACTCTGGAGTTTCTGGAAAAACAGCCGATGAAATAGGAAAAGTAATGCAGGATATGGCTAAAAACATGCAGCTAATCGTCATCACGCACCACGCACAAGTGGCAGCCAAAGGAAACTCCCACTACAAAGTGGTGAAACAAGATGTGGACGGAAAAACCCAGTCAAACATCATTCCGCTCGGTGAGAAAGAAAGGCTTCATGAAATCGCCCAAATCCTCTCTGGAAGCACCATCACAGATGCCGCACTACAACAAGCTGAAGAGCTTATGAAAAACTAAACCAAATGAAGGATATAGAAACAATAGAAGATATAGAACTGCTCGTAAATACATTTTACAGCAAGGTAAAAAAAGATGATGTCATAGGATTTTTCTTCAATGATGTAGCGAAAACAAACTGGGAGGAGCATCTTCCCAAAATGTATCTATTTTGGAGGGCACTACTCTTTATGGACATTAAATTCGATGGAAATCCCGTAGGTGCTCACATTCCCATAAATCTGCAAGTGCCGATGGAGGAACACCATTTTGACCACTGGGTAGGACTTTGGAAAGAAACCGTGGATGAACTTTTCGAGGGAGAAACAGCCGAAGACGCCAAAAACAAAGGGCAAAACATCGCAAAAATGATGGCTTTCAAAATGAGACAAGTGAGAATGTAGCTCTGTTTTCTAGCGCCACAGCCAGTAATCCTGCCAATCTGTGAACATATGAAAAAGCAGCCCGATGGATACTACACGGTAATTTCCTTTTAGAAAAATACATCCCAAAGCATATGCCGCAACGGCATAATAAGAATGCAGCAGATGAAAACCTACACTGCATCTGTCTGGGTCAAAAATAGGAGTTGCCAAAAGATGATCCAAATCCACCAGCATGGTCGCCAAAAGAATGCAATAAGTTTTTTTCCAAGTTTCTTTATAAAAAAAATAGGCTATAAAAAACGGAAAACCAAAATGCAGAAAATAGTGTACCAGCGGTTTTAAAATCGATATACTATCCATTCATTATCTTTATCAAAATGCAAATATAAAGAAGATTATGAATAATTATTTTTTTAATTTTATTTAAAATCATGATAGATACCCACACCCACCTCTACTCAGAGGAATTTGACCAAGACAGACAGGAAGCCGTTTCCAGAGCTTTCGCAAACGGAGTAAGCCAAATATTCCTGCCTGCCATAGACTCCGAAACTCACCAAAAAATGCTGGATTTAGAGGCTGCCTATCCGCAGAAAATCTTTGCGATGATGGGACTTCATCCCTGCTCGGTAAAGCCTGACACTTGGGAAAAGGAATTAGAAATTGTAGAAAAATACCTTAACCAAAGGGATTTCTGTGCTGTGGGCGAAATCGGGATAGATTTATATTGGGAACAATCTACCCTTGATATACAGATAAAAGCCTTCGAAAAGCAGATAGACTGGGCTGTGGAGAGAGACCTGCCCATCGTAATCCACACCCGAAACAGTTTTGATGAGACTTTTGAGGTTTTGGAAAGAAAAAAACACCCTCGCCTGCGCGGGATATTCCATTGTTTCAGTGGTGACAAGGCTCAGGCTCTGCGAGCGATAGAGCTGGGATTCAGCTTGGGCATCGGCGGCGTAGTGACTTTTAAAAATGGAAAAATAGACCAATTCTTGGGCGAAATACCTTTGGAAAAAATAGTTTTGGAGACAGACAGTCCTTATCTGGCACCCGTACCACACAGAGGAAAACGCAACGAAAGCGCTTATCTGAACCTCATCGCAGGTAAACTGGTGGATATCTATGGAATGAGTTTTGAGGAAATTGATAGAATAACGACCGAAAACGCAAAAAGAATTTTTAGAACATAAAAAACAATAGATAAAATGATAGAAATAGAATTTGAAAAACCTAATTACACAACCTGCGAATGCTGTGGTAATAGGGTAACTTGGCTTACAAGATTTGTTTATAAGGATAACGAAGCTATTGCTTTTTACTACGCCACTTTCACAGAACACGCCGAGGAAAAGGAAGTAAAATGTTTAGTAGGCATATGCGAATGGGAAAACCCTGAAAGTGAGGAATATACAAAAGCAACAGGATTTCCAATGGTGCTTTGGGTTGATGAAAATCAGCAGGCAAATGTTTCGTTATTGAATAAAAATGAAGTTCCTTGGGAGAACATACTAAAAGGAGAAATCCTTGACCGAGAGGAAGCCCTAAATCACCCTTATAAAGAAGAGGTTTTCCATATTACTGACCATATTTTCTGGGAAGATGAAGAAATTATAAATTTTTTAGACCCTAAAAACTAAACTAAAAGAGCCTGAAAACACCATTCTAAACCTCAAAAACATTCACGAAATTACGGCAGAAAACGGATTAAAATTGTTCAAAATATAAAAAATGAAAGTCTTAAATATTAAAATTTCTGCATTACCTCCAGAAAATAATTCTTTTTGGATGAGACTTCTTCTTTATCTGTGTGTTCCTTTTCTTTTCATATTTGGAATACTTTTATTGATAGGATGGAGAATATATTCAGGCATTAATTCTATTATTTCGACTGTCAAAGAGGATTTTTTCGGAATTAAAGACAAAACAAATATTAAAACCAGCAAAAATATTCTATTCGAAAACGAACAATTTAAACTAAAAAAAGAAGACTATCTCCCTGATGAAAACAGCCAAGAATATAAAATTTTCGATGATTTTTGCGCCAAATCAAACGAACACCTTGATGATGATGGCTATATATTCTACAAACTGACAGATGAAAAATCAGCAACAGACCTAAACGGAGCGATTATAAGTGAATTTCAGGAAGATATTGGTAATTATATTTTATTACAAAATCTTATTTTGGAAGATAGCCAGCTTAAAAACCAACTGATATCTTTCAATAAAAACACAGGGAAAATCACGGTTTTGGCTAATATCAAAGACTTTTTCTGGTTAGAATTCGATTCTGAAACAAAAACAATCAATGGTTACAACAATAAAGAACAAATAGAAATTATCATTTCAGAATGAATTGTCTTTTATTAAATTGATTTAATCCAAAAAACAAAATCTACTTCTAAACGAAGTAGATTTTTATTTTATGCAAATTTTCTCTTTCTCAGCCAGAAGAACAATGCTCCCATACCACCGATAATTCCCAGCGGCAATAATAGATTCAGCCACTGCCAGTAGGATTTTTCATCATTGATTCTCTTCCCATCCAAGAGGCGAACTTCTATGCTTCGGCTGCGCAACTCGATGAGATTGTCATCATCCAGAAGATATTCCAGCACATTTCTCAGAAACTGCTCATTACCATAGAGCTGGTTAGTCATCAGGTCTTCGCCCAAAGGAAGCGGTTCTCCTCTGATGACTTGGTTTCTAGCGACATCTCCATCGGAGATAACTATCATTTTATTCTCTCCACTTTTTGCTTTGAACTTTGGATATTCATTTTTCTCACTTCTGTTGGCATATGCAGAATTAAATTTCCCTTCCAAAGCCACTGCAAAAATCTTCGGTGTAGATGGTTTTTCCATCACACTAAGGCTGTCTATATTCTGTAACTCACTCAGTTCTACATAGTTCGGTGTAGATTTCAAGGTCGTTCTGTTACTAGATTCGTAGAGAACTTGGGTTTTAATTCCTGGTCTTCCCAAAGTATCTATCGCTGTTGGAAACTCAAATTTCAAAGGATTTATGTTTCTAGTGATAGGATTTCCTGTTTCGTTAATCCCAAGTGGGAAATACGGCCACAATAGGCTGGCATACTGAGGGTTACCTGCTATCTCTCCTACGACTATTCTCCTAAGAGCCGCTTTTTGGAAATCTTTAACCAAGGCAGAATTGATTCTCAGACCATAGTTGAACATAAAATCCGTTAGATTAAGGTCTTGCGGATAGGCCATTATTTTTTTGGAATGGTAGAGCGTGTCCATATCTGCATTCACCGCATCCAGCATCCATAGGGTTTTACCACCATTCATAATGTATTGGTCAAGAATTACTTTTTCTTGGTTAGTAAAAGGCTTTCTCGGTTTGGCGATTACTATGGCGTCCATTTTCTGAAGTGTAGGAACATCCTCCATAGTGAGCTCTCCTCTGGTGTGTGGAATAATCGGCCCTACATTATAGTTATCCAAAGCCAGCTGCAAGAAGCCCTGAAACTGGTCTGGTCTCAACTCATCATGATTCACCAAAAATCCTACATTTTTTCTCTTTTCGGTAATCATGGTTTTAATGGTGGAAACAAAATTGTACTCCAAATTCTCAATAGACTTATTCAGCTGTTCCGATGCATCTATCCCTGTCTGCTGGATAATCAGAGGAATAGCCGTCCCATAGGTATTATACTTCACCGCCGCATATGGGAAAAGGACAATTTCAGAGATTTTACCATCTTTCATATTAGGTAAAATAGACGGCTCCATTCCCATAGCTTCGAGCGTATCTCTCGATATTTTTTCCTTAATAGGGTCTATGAATTTATAGTCTATCTTTGGATTGATTTTTCGGAATTCTTCCAGCATGAATTTGGTTTCGTTTTGTAACTGCTTAAAACTCGCTGGGAAATCACCATCGAGATAAACCTCTATCATCATGGGTTTTTTTACAGCTTTCAGGGTTTTTATCGTGGAGTCTGTAAGGGTGTATCTTTTTTCTTGGGTAAGGTCTATCCTTGTGGAGAAACCAAAAATCCCAACAAGCAGAACTAAAACAATCCCAATAGATATTATTATTTTCTTATTTTTCATATTATTTTATACATTTTTTCAAAATTCCCTACTTCATTTCCTTTCTTCTTATTTTGAATATTTTATTTTTTTCTTTCAACAAAAAGGATGGCTGCTTTTAGCCCTAAAAATATTATCAATCCGAAATAAAACACATCTTTAGTGTCTATCAAACCTCTCGTAAAGGCGATATAATGATGATAAAAACCAAGATTCTGAAGGATATAATCTCCGCCGCCCAGCAATTTATACGAAGCCAGCTGCTCTATTCCAAAAAACATAAAGAAACATAAAAAAACGCCTATCAGGTATGCCATCACTTGGTTAGATGATAAGGCTGATGCCAAAATCCCAACTGCTGTGAATGCTCCTATAAGCAGCAACAATCCTGCATATCCACCCAAAGTCATCCCAAAATCTATATTTCCTTCTGGAATGCTGAGCGTAGAAATCGTATTAAAATACACGATGGAAGGCAACAGGCACAAAACACCTATCAACCACACAGACAGGAATTTACCACCGATAATCTCTGTCAATTTCAAGGGTTGAGAAAAAAGCCAGCCAAGCGTTCCTGACTGCTGCTCTTCTGCCAGAGTTTTCATACTAAGCGCAGGAATGATGAACATAAAAAGCCACGGAACCAGCACAAAATAAGTCTGCATAGAAGCCGCACCTATATCAAAAAAGTTAAAATTATTCTCAAAGAAAAACAAGAACAAGCTTCCTAAAAGGCTGAAAGATGCGATGATGACCCACGCACTCCAATTCCCAAAATAAGCCCAAAGTTCTTTTTTAAAAACTGCTATCATTTTATATTTATTTTATCCAAAATTTTATTTAGTTCAAAAACACATCGTATCTACCGACCTTGTGTATCATCTTCAATACATTATCATCAATCCTTATTTTATGCTGCATAGATACCAGCTCTATGATGCTGTTATCCTCAGGATTTTTGATATAAAAGCTAAGTTTATGCTCGCCTTTATTGGTAAGTATTTCATTTCTGAAAAACTCTATATCCTCTTTTTTCAAATCCTGAACTGGCATTACAACAGTCAAAGATTTTGCAAATTTATCAAATGCATCCCTTAGTTCCAAAACATCATTCACATTCACGAAACATCTTCCATCCTGCGAAACGGAATATTTTATCTTTAAAATCACAAATCGCTGTGGAGCTATCTTGTCTTTCAGCCTCATATAATCTCTGTCTCCCAGACGGAAAGAGCACGAACCTGCATAGTCCTCCAAGGTCAGGAAAGCCACCTTTTCGCCGCCACGCTTCCCATCCCGAACGGTATATTCCGTAATCATTCCTGCCACGGTGTATTCTTTGCCTTTATTCATATTATTTTGACGGTCTTTCCAGCTGAGATTGGTCTCTGGAACATTGTTCGCTATGATTGTAGATTTATAATTTTCCACCTCATCCAGATTCAGGAAGTTATGAAAACCTCTTGGCTCTATTTTTTTGGTAGTTTCTTCTACTATTTCTTCTGACTCGGCATCCATACCGAAATCTATATTTTCATCCTCTAAAAAATCTGCATCTATACCGCTGTCTGCCACATCCAAATGCTCTTCTGGCTCATTCTTTCTCTCTTTCTCCAAGATACTTTTTTTACTCAAAGAGCCTTGCATGAACTTGTATTGATACTTAAACTCATCTATCGGATGGGCAGAAAGATAAAACCCGATGGTTTCCTTTTCTTTATTAAGTTTATACATATTAGACCATTCTGGCTGAGGATCGATTTTAAAGCGTTCTATCTGAACCTCTTCCATCATATCCGCAAAGAGGGAATTTTCCACAGAGGACTTACTTTCATTGTAATTTTGTCCGTATCTGAGGAGTTTTTCAACAGCCGTCTTTCCTGAGCTGTCTGGCTCTAAATACTGGGCTCTGTGGTAAGTGTCCAGCTCATCAAAAGCCCCTGCCATTACCAACCCTTCCACCACTCGCTTATTCACCTGTGATGAAGAAACCCGCTCAAAAAAATCAAAAACATCCTTGAATTTGCCTTTTTGTCTTTCCTGATCTATGGCTTCGCTCGGTCCCTCACCTATTCCCTTTATCGCCCCAAGTCCGAAACGAATCTGCCCTTTCTCGTTCACCGAGAATTTGTATTGGCTTTCATTCACATCCGGCCCCAGAACATCCACACCCATAGACTTACAGTCTTCCATAAACATGGTGATTTGGGCAGTGTTGCTAATGTTATTACTCATCACACTCGCCATATATTCGGCTGGGTAGTTGGCTTTTAGGTAAGCTGTATGGTAGGCTATCAGGGCGTAACATGTGGAGTGCGACTTGTTAAAGGCATACTCTGCGAACGCCTCCCAGTCTTTCCAAATTTTCTGTAATTTCGTTTCATCCAGATTATTCGCCTTTCCTCCTTCTATGAATTTCGGATACATTTTATCCAAGACATTTCTCTGCTTTTTCCCCATGGCTTTACGCAGGGTATCGGCTTCACCTTTGGTAAAGTTGGCCAATTTCTGCGACAAAAGCATCACCTGCTCCTGATAAACGGTAATTCCGTAAGTTTCTTTCAGATATTCCTCTGTTTCTGGGAGGTCATAGACTATTTCTTCTACTCCGTGCTTTCTGTTGATAAAGTTCGGGATGTATTTTATCGGCCCTGGTCTGTACAGTGCGTTCATCGCAATAAGGTCAGCGAAAACTGTTGGTTTCAGATCCCTCATATATTTCTGCATTCCAGCACTTTCGTATTGGAAAATCCCAACTGTCCTTCCTTCCTTAAAGAGCTGATAAGTCTTCGCATCATCCAGCGGAATTTCATCTGGATTTATATCGATATTATATCTTTGTTTAATGAGTTTCAAAGCATCTTTGATAATGGTCAAAGTCCTCAAACCAAGGAAGTCCATTTTCAGCAGTCCTGCACTCTCCGCCACCGAGTTATCAAACTGAGAGACCAAAATATCGGCATCTTTCGCCGCAATGGAAATTGGTACAAGATTGGAAATATCCTCAGGCGTGATAATCACCCCGCAGGCGTGAATTCCCGTGTTTCTGATACAGCCTTCCATTTTCCTTGCTGAATCCAAAACACGATAACGGCTGTCTTTTGGGTTCTCCAAGATAGCCTTCATCTCATCCACCAAAATTTTGTCCTCATCCTTTAATTTATCATATTTCGAAAGGGCTTTTGCAATGTTCATCCCTGGCACAGACGGAACAAGTTTTGCGATGTTATTCGTTTCAAAAATCGGCACATCCAAGACCCTTCCTGCATCTTTTATCGCAGATTTTCCACCCAAAACAGAATAGGTAATAATCTGAGCCACATTACTTTGCCCATATTTATCAATAACCCATTTGATAATTCTGTCCCTTCCCTCATCATCAAAATCTATATCAATATCGGGCATGGAAATACGCTCTGGATTCAGAAAACGCTCAAAAAGGAGGTCGTATTTTATAGGGTCTACATTGGTAATTCCGATGCAGTATGCCACCGCAGAACCTGCCGCAGAACCACGCCCAGGCCCCACAGAAACGCCCATATCTTTTGCCTCATTACAAAAATCCTGAACGATAAGGAAATACCCTGGATAGCCCGTTTTAGCGATTACTTCCAGTTCAAAATCCAAACGCTCTGCTATTTCATCTGTGATTTCTCCGTATTTTCTCTTTGCTCCTTCATAGGTCAGATGTCGTAGATAGGCGTTTTCTCCGCGTTTTCCGCCATCTTTCAAGTCATCTTCGTGCTGAAACTCCTGTGGAATATCAAATTCAGGCAGCAAAACATCTCGCTTCAAGGTATAAGGTTCAAATTTCTGCAACAGCTCCGTATACGCCTCAAATGCATCTGGATACTGGCGAAAAGCCTGTTTGATTTCTTCTGTATTTTTTATATAAAACTCCTGCGAAGCCAGTCCTCTCCTCTTTCCAAAACCTCTACCAATGGGCGTTGAGAGTTTTTCTCCATCTTTTATACAGCTTACGATATCTTGAATATCAGCATCAGATTTTTCTGTATAAAAAGTTTCATTTTGGGCTAAAATTTTGACATCATATTTTTCTGCAAACTGGAGCAAAGTTTGGTTCACATGCTCTTCTTCATACAGACCATGATTTTGAATCTGCACATAGAAATCCTCGCCAAATTCCTCTTTCCACCATTTGAAAAGTTCTTCCCCTTTCTGCTCCCCAAAATTCAAAATCGCATCTGGAATATCACCAGAAATCCCAGAAGTAACCGCGATAAGCCCCTCTTTATACTGCGAAATCATCTGTCGGGAAATCCGCGGAACACCGAAATAAAACCCTTTAACAAAGCCTATACTTGAGAGTTTTGCCAAGTTTTTATAACCTATGAAATTCTTCGCCAACAGCACCATATTTGTCCTTCTGTCTGGGTCATCTTTGGTAAACTGCTTCTGCTCAGGCCTGTCCGAGATATAAAACTCACACCCCAGAACAGGAATTATCGTTTTCTGCTGTGGTTCCGTTTCAGAAAATTCTAAGCCTTCTTCCTCTGCTTTTTGTTTTTGGTCAATGTATTCTTGATGGGCTTTTTTAACCTTAGAATTATAACTTTCCACTTCGGAAATAAACTTAAAAGCCCCCATCATATTCCCCAAATCCACCATTCCCACAGCTGGGAAATTATCGGATTTGGCTTTATTTATCAAATCTTCTATGGAAGTGGTCGATTGTAAAGACGAAAAAATACTATGATTATGAAAATTAAAGTAATCCCCAATTTCCACCTCATCCGTATCCCCGAAATCTACCGTTTTTTTCTTCTTGTTAAAATCCTCTACCTGCCGTCTGATGACGATTGCAAAAGGCTTGATGGGATTAGGGTGAAGATTTTGGTAGGCTTCCAGCTGCTCTTGAGAAATTTTAAGATTTTCTGCTGGGATAATGCCGATACGCATCATCTCAAAGAAAACCTGAGCCGTAGCATTCACATCGGCGGCGGCATTATGGGCTTCATCAAATTTTTTACCGTAGAGTTTTTCGTAAAGTTCCTCTAATTTTGGTGATTTGTATCTTCCGTTTTTCCCTCCACTCAGCTGACAAAAATCCGTTCCCAGCTCCATAGTATCGGCGGAAGGCGTTTTTTCTAATGTATTCTCTATTCCTTTTCGGAAAAGCTCTGCACCTACGATTTTATAGTCAAAATCTATATTATGCCCTGCCACCACTTTGGTTTTCTTAAGCACTTCGGTGAACTCCTCCAAAACTTCCTGCAAGTCCCTTCCCTGCTCCTGCGCCATTTTAGTGGAAATCCCGTGAATTCTGGTCGCATTGAAGGGAATATCATAGCCCTCTGGCTTTATGATATAGTCCTGATTCTCTATCAGTTCGCCATTTTCATCATGCAGCTGCCAAGCAATCTGCACCATTCTCGGCCAGTTGTCAGAATCTGATAAAGGAGCATTAAAGTTCTGAGGTAATCCCGTAGTTTCGGTGTCAAAAATGAGGTACATTCAGTAAAAAAATTTGGTGTAAAAATAGAAAGAATTTTAGTATAAATTCAACTTTGAATCAAAATAATTTTGACTTATATTTTTCTATACACTTCTTCAAAAGGAAGCCTAGTTCTATCTCCCCAAACGCCTTTTTCTTCACGGATTCCACAGGTTACGACCATATTGATTTCTGCACCATAGGGCAGTTTGAGCAGTTTTTTCACTCTTAAACTGTCAAATCCTTCTAATGGGCAAGTGTCATAGCCCTGCTCCGCCATTGCCAGCATGAAGGTCTGAGCTACCAGACCACAGCTCTTATGCACCACTACACGCATATCTGCTTCAGAAACCTGCCTCATCATAGGGCGAAAAAGTCCAATTCCCAGCGCTGTTATTTTTCGGGCTATTCCTAAAATTCCAAAAAAACGAGAATAGATAATCGGAAGTAGTTTTTCGTAATACATTCCCCACTTTTTTATGCGTTTTTCTTGTTTTTCTACTGGGCTGGTTCTCTTGATATTTTCTATTTCTAAGCGCAGCATTTCTTTTTCCCGCTTACGATGCAAATCCTGCCGAGTCACGAAAACCACCATCTCCTGCGCTGTATCTGCTGAACTCTGCTCCAAACACGCAGAGGCTAATTTTTTGAGCATATCTTTATCCGTGATATGGTACATTTCATAGAGCTGCATGTTGGAACTTGTAGGTGCCAGCTGCGCCAGCCTCAGGCAATGAGCCACCTTTTCTGTATCAATTAATTTTGTGTCGCTATAGTATCGCACAGAGCGTCTATAATTGAGAATTTGTTCTAAATTCATAGTTAAAATTTTTCGTTAAAGATAAAAAAACTGAATAAATTTTTCATAATCACCAAAAAAATTCCCTCCCAGAAAACTCTGAAAGGGAATAAATGAAACATATTCTATCTTAATTTTAGAATTTCAAATTTTTAAATCTCTCAAAAGCCGCTCTTTCCAGCATTTCTCTGTCATCTGGGTGAGCTATGGAAATAAGCGCTTTTGCTCTCTGTTGGAAGTTTTTCCCATGCAGATCCACCACTCCGTATTCTGTAGCTACATAGTGCATATGCCCTCTGGTAGTAACCACTCCTGCTCCTTCTTTTAGGAAAGGAACGATTCTCGGCACGCCTTTTTTAGTTCTGGCAGTAATCGCCAAGATAGGTTTTCCGCCATCACTCAATGCTGCTCCTCTCATGAAATCCACCTGCCCACCGATACCGCTGTATTGGTAAGAACCTATACTATCTGAACAAGCCTGCCCTGTAAGATCTAATTCTATCGCACTATTGATAGACACTGCTTTAGGGTTTCTACGGATAACGCGAGGGTCATTGGTATAATCAACATCAAGGAAAGCAAAAGCTGGGTTATCATTCACGAAATCATATAGTTTCTTTGTCCCGAAAGCAAAGCTCGTTACTGATTTATGCGGATGAGTTGTTTTATACTTGTTATTCACCACGCCAGATTTTATCAAATCTACTACTCCATCGCTGAGCATCTCTGTATGAATACCCAAGTCCTTATGATTATTAAGACACTTCAAAACTGCATCTGGAATAGTCCCAATTCCCATTTGCAATACAGAACGGTCTTCGATGATTTCAGCAATATTTCTACCAATCTGCAATTCTTCCTCCTCTATCTTCGCGCCGTAATCTACTGTAAGCAGTTCTGTTTCGTGCCATACCATTTTATCAATTTGGCTCATATGGATTACGCTGTCTCCGTGAGTTCTCGGCATTTTAGGATTTACCTGAGCAATTACATATTTCGCTGTATCTACTGCGGCTCTAGTAACATCCACAGAAAGTCCAAGCGTACAATATCCGTGCTCATCTGGCGGAGAAACTTGGATAATTGCTACATCTAGCGGCATTCTATTATTTCTAAACAAATCTGGAATATCTCCTAGGAAAATAGGAATAAAACTTCCTCTTCCGCTGTTTACATTTTCTCTAACTGCTGTAGAGACGAACATCACATTAAAACGGAAACTATCTTCGTATTCTGGTTTTGTGATTTCTATATCGCCTTGTATCGTGATACAGGTAACTTCTACATTTTTTAATTCATTTGCTCGTTTTGCTAATTCGTTTACTAAATAATTAGGCGTACAAGCACTTCCTTGTAAAAAAATTCTATCATTACTTTTTATCAATGACAGAGCTTCTTCTGCTGAACAATACATATTATTTTTCTAATGTTTTTGTGACAAAATAATTTTTTATCAAATTATACTTATTTAAATTTTTCGGCAAATATAAAAATTTTTTCGCTTGGAAAATATCCCTATTTTTAGCCATTTATTTTCCTGATAAAATTTAGTTTATTATTCTTTTATTCTAAGAATAATTTGCGTATTTTTGTAGAACTATATATTTTAATTATAACATTTTCAAATTATGAAAGTATTGATAATCGGAAATGGTGGAAGGGAATCTGCCATCGCATGGAAACTAAAAAATGACCCAAGAATTACCCAATTCTACTTTGCAAAAGGAAACGCCTCTACAGAGAAATTAGGAAAAACAGTTTACGAAACGGAAATAGCAGACCTAGTGAAGTTTGCTAAAAAAGAAGATATAGAACTTACTATCGTAGGGCCAGAGGCTCCACTAGTAGAGGGCATCGTGGATGAGTTTAACAAAGAAGGATTGAGAATTTTCGGAGCTAAAAAAGCGGCTGCTTTACTAGAAGGCAGCAAGGCTTATTCTAAAAAATTCATGCAGGACTACGGCATCAGAACTGCTAAAGCAAAGATTTTTGATTCTTACAATGATGCTGTTGCTTATGTGAAAACTCAGGCTTTCCCATTAGTGATAAAAGCGAGCGGTCTGGCAAGTGGAAAAGGCGTGGTTATCTGTAAAGATTTGGCTGAGGCAGAAACTACCATTCACGATTTCATGATTAGAAAAATCCATGGAGATGCAGGAATCAGAATCATTGTTGAAGAATTCTTGAGAGGTTTCGAGGCTTCTGTGATTGCTTTCTCTAATGGCGAAAAATTCTTCCCTTGCATCGCAGTGAAAGATTATAAAAAATTAGGAAACGGCGACAAAGGTCCTAACACAGGCGGAATGGGAACAGTTGCTCCAAATCCAGAGTTCACAGCTGCACACTTGGAAGATTTCGTTCAAAACATTATGAATCCTACTATCAAAGGAATTCACGATAACATGCTGAAATTCAAAGGATTTATTTTCTTTGGGCTTTTGGTTTCTAATAACGAATGCTACCTATTAGAATACAACATGCGTCTAGGCGACCCTGAAACTCAAGCAATTATGCCGCTTTTGGAAAGCAATCTTTTGGATGCTATCAATGATTGTATCGATGGAAAAGATATTGAACTTAAGTTTTCAGATAAAAAATCGGTTTGTCTTGTGTTAGCTTCTGGCGGATACCCTCGTGATTTCGAAAAAGGACTGGAAATCAAAGGAATAGATAAAATTAAAAACAGTGAAGTTTTCTTTGCTGGAGCTACATACCAAGGAAGCAGAATCGTAACAGATGGTGGAAGAGTGCTGAATTTAGTTGCTACTGGTGACACTTATGAAGAGGCTAGACAAAAGGTTTACGAAGATGCTGATGCTGTCAATTTTGACTATGCATATCACAGAGAGGATATTGGTTTAGTTAAATAATTTTCAGCAAAAAACTATATCAATATGAATAATGGTATCATTGTCCTTGATTTCGGGTCTCAGTACAATCAGCTGATTAGCCGAAGAGTACGAGAAATGCAGGTGTATTCGGAGATTATTCCTTATAACACTCCCATCGACGAAATCAAGGCTAAAAAACCTGCTGGAATCATACTTTCGGGCGGGCCGTCTTCCGTAAATGCAGAAGATGCACATTTGGTAAATAAAGAAATTTTTAATCTCGGAATTCCTATTTTAGGAATCTGCTATGGAATGCAGCTTACAGCGCATCTCCTCGGCGGAAAGGTAGAAAAAGGCACCAAAGGAGAATATGGAAAATCTCATTTGGAGATTGTAAAACCTTGCACTCTTTTCGAAGGAGTGAGCCAAAATTCTATCGTTTGGATGAGCCACTTTGATGAAGTAAAGGAACTTCCAAAGGATTTTGAAATCAATGCTAAATCAGGCGTAATCGCAGCTATTTCCAACGAGGCTAAAAACTTCTACGCCGTGCAGTTCCACCCAGAAGTGACTCACAGTGAGGAGGGGGGAAAAATGCTGGAAAATTTTGTATTTAAAATTTGTAAGGCAGAAAGAAACTGGAAATTAACCAATTACATAGAAAAAACTGTCAGCGAAATCAAAGAAAAAGTAGGAAATCAAAAAGTGATTTTAGGACTTTCTGGCGGTGTGGATTCTTCCGTGGCTGCTGTACTTATCCATAAAGCGATAGGAGACCAGCTGACTTGTATCTTCGTGGATACAGGACTTCTCAGAAAAGATGAGGCGAAAAAAGTAATGCAGAACTATGGAGAACATTTCCATATGAATATCAAATGTATAGACGCTTCTGAAAGATTTTTGGCTAAATTAAAAGGCGTGTCTGACCCAGAACAGAAAAGAAAAATCATTGGAAATGAATTTATAGAAGTTTTCAATGAAGAATCTTCAAAAATAGAAGGCGCGAAATTCTTAGCACAAGGGACTATTTATCCCGATGTGATAGAATCTCAGTCCATCAAAGGCCCTTCGGCAGTGATAAAATCCCACCACAATGTGGGCGGACTTCCAGAGGATATGAAATTTGAGCTTTTAGAACCTCTACGCGAACTTTTCAAGGATGAAGTGAGAAAAGTAGGTGAAGAATTGGGTATCCCAAGCCACCTTGTTCACCGCCATCCGTTCCCTGGCCCAGGGCTGGGAATCAGAGTTTTAGGTGAAGTAGATGCGGAGAAAGTGAGAATTCTTCAAGAGGCGGATGATATTTTCATCGAAGAACTCTACAAACATGAGCTTTATGACAAAGTCAGCCAAGCTTTCGTAGTGCTTCTTCCTGTGAAATCTGTGGGCGTAATGGGCGATGAAAGAACTTACGAATACACCGCAGTAGTCCGCTCTGCGAATACCATAGACTTTATGACTGCGACATGGAGCAAACTTCCTTACGAGTTTTTGGAACTGATATCCAACCGCATCATAAACGAAGTAAAAGGCATCAATCGTGTGGCTTACGATATTTCCAGCAAGCCGCCTGCAACCATAGAATGGGAATAATTTTAATAAAAAAATATCTTTACAAAGCGTAAAGATATTTTTTTGTTTTAAAGTTCAAATTCTTCTCCTAATTCAGGAAGAGAAAGCTCTATTTTTCGCTGTTGGAAAACTTCCTTCGCTTGTTCGTGATTTATCTTAATCGGCGGAAAAGTATCAAAATGACAACCTATCACTTTTGGTGTTTTTATCAGCTCCGAAGAAGCAAAAGCAGCCTGCTCTGCATCCATCGTATAATGCCCGCCAACTGGCAGAATAGCACAATCTATCTTACCAAAAAGCTGCGTCAGAATTCCAATTTCGGAGATAACTCCTGTATCGCCAGCAAGATACACACATTTTCCATCAAATTTTAAAACATATCCCGCTGGATGCCCTCCATAGGTCCCATCTGGAAAACTAGAAGTATGAGATGCCGAAACCATACTGATTTTCAGGTCTTCTATCATTGTAGAACCTCCTATATTGATATCTATAGAGTGAGGATGCCCGAAATATCCGCATATCTCTGGCTGTGCGATAATCTGCGCCTCTGGATAATTTTTGATAACCTCAGCCACATCCGCCGTATGATCTCCATGGGCATGAGTAATCAACACATAATCAATCTTTTGCGAACTGATATCAAATCCAGATTTCTCCTTTTGG
The DNA here is from genome assembly GCA_963509715.1 of uncultured Flavobacteriaceae bacterium. Classification (GTDB taxonomy): domain Bacteria; phylum Bacteroidota; class Bacteroidia; order Flavobacteriales; family Weeksellaceae; genus JABCPE02. Next base: position 20,138 of record CAUPCB010000026.1, read on the forward strand.
AAATTATAAAATGGGTCTGTCAAGATATTTTTACCTTTATACGAAAACAAAAAACAATTTTGTCCTAAAAATTTCACTTTCATAATCTTATATTTTTTAATTTTTTCTTAAAAATAATTTAATCCAATAACCACCAAAACTGCCATCATAAGGGTAATTATCCCTACTTGTTTTAGGAATGGGTCTAGCTCATTAGGTGATTTTACTTTCATGATGTTTCGGCGGAGTGCAGCCATTGGAAAAAATAAAATCATCACAATAAAAGCGTAATATTTCCCCTGTGCATGCAGATTGTTTTTCATTAAGAAAACAAGAATAAAAATCAGCGGCAACTGCATGAGGACAATCTGATAAATCATCGCATACCTAAATCCCAGCCACTGTGCAACCGTTTTTTTTCCTGCCTTTTGGTCGCTTTCCATATCCCTCATATTATTGAGATTCAGCACCGATACGGACAGCATCCCTACCGCAGAAGCAGGAAGCAAAATATCCCAATTCCATGTTTTAGTAAAAAGAAAATAGCTCCCGCCTACGGACACCAATCCAAAAAAAATAAAAACCATAATATCCCCCAAACCTAAGTATCCATAAGGTTTCTTGCCGATTGTATAACCTATCGCTGCCCAGATGCTCATCATCCCCAAACCGATAAAAACCCAAAATTCCGTAACAAAATCAGGAAAAAAAGCCAAATAAAGCAAAGCTGCTGTACCCAGCACAGACAAAACCGCAAACGAAATCACCACTTTTTTCATTTGTCCTGTTGAAATTTTTCCTGATGCCACCGCTCTACTCTCTGCTTTTTCATCACGGAAATCATCCGTTCCCTTTGTCCCATCTCCATAATCATTAGAAAAATTGGACAAAATCTGATAAAACATCGTAACAAGCAAAGCCAAAAGGAAAACCCTATAATCCCAAAATCCACCTTCCTGAACCAATCGCCAGCGAGCAATAAAAGCCCCCATAATAATACCGCTCACGGATAGCGGCAGTGTTCTCAACCGCGCCGCCTGAAGCCAAATAAATATTCCTTTCTTCATATCTTAATCACTGAAAATAAATCTTTATTTATTTCCTTTTTTCACCTAAAATTTGTGTAAAGATAATCATTTGTGATTAAAAAATAATCGTTAGATTTGCGAAGGTTTATACTGATTATGAAATCACTTAATGAAGAAAACTATCTAAAAGCTATTTTCCATCTTATTGACAAAGATGATACTTTCACAGTCAATGAGTTAAGCAAAATGCTCAACATAAAAATGCCCAGCGTAAACAGCATGATGAAAAAATTTTCTCAGAAAAACTGGGTCATCTACGAAAGCTACAAACCTATAAAAATCACAGCATTAGGGAAGAAAGAAGCCGCTCATGTGGTGAGAAAACATAGACTGACCGAAATGTTTTTAGTAGAAAAAATGGGCTTCGGCTGGGAGGTCGTTCACGAAATCGCAGAACAACTGGAACACATCCATTCCGAGATTTTCTTTGATAAAATGGATGAACTCCTGAACTACCCAAAAGTAGATCCACACGGCGAACCTATTCCTGACAAACAGGGAAACATCATTCAGCAAAACCTAACAAAACTAAGCGAATGCAAAGCTGGAGAGGCTGTCATTCTTTCGGCAGTAATAGATTCCTCGGATGAGTTTTTGACTTACCTAAATCATAGAAGTCTGAGTTTAAATTCTGAGCTGAAAATTTTAGAAGTGGAAAAATTTGACCAATCGATGAAAATAGAGTTTAGTGGAAAAACTGAAACCCTCAGCAAAATGGTCTGTGATAAAATTTTAGTACAGAAAATCTAATAAACAAAAAGAGATGCCCCAAAAGCATCTCTTTTTTCATGTATTATTTTTTAAGAATTGGTGTCAGAACCTTGGTTTTTCCATCTATATTTTTAGGATTTTCTACTCCTAAAATATAATTGATAAATGGATAAATGTGTATATTTTCAAAAGGTTTTATCTCGTTATTTTCCTTGATTTTATTCCCAAAAGCATAGAAAATCGCCATCATCTCTGGAGTCGTATACGGGTCATATCCATGGGTTCCCCAGATTCCTTTTCTATTTGCTAAAAAGTCTTTCTCGCTTTTTACCATATAGTACGGTGCATCGGTAATAATCAAGATATCGCCTATATTTTCGTGGTTTCTATAATGCCATTTTTCTGGTGTTTCCTCTTTTTTATACACTTTCACATGGCTGTTCCCTGCGAAATATTGTTTTATCTCTTGATAAACTTCCTCTTTTTGGTTTTTATTTTTTAGATAAACTTGGCAGTGCATACCGTTGTTTATCATATCAGCTTTGTCTTTTAGTTTATTTTCAAGGCTTTCGGTAATGATTATTTTCCCTTTTTCGCTTGTCATATCTATCATTCCGTGGTCAGCCGTGATGATGGTAGTGATTGGCAGGTCTAAATTTTCCACCCCCTGCATGATTTGCCCTAAAAGCTCATCTGCCAGCTGTAATTCTTGTTTCAGTTTTTCGGAATTTGTCCCTGTCTGATGTCCCGCAGTATCCACAAACTCAAAATAAAGCGTTACAAATCGCGGTCTTTCTGACTCTGGCAACCTAAACCAATTCATCACCTGCTCTATCCTTTCGGTGTAAGGCACATTAGCATTATACTGTTTCCAATAG
>CAUPCB010000027.1:0-22065 GCA_963509715.1 uncultured Flavobacteriaceae bacterium
CGAGATTTTTATTTCCCTCTAATAATCTGGCAGCTATCCATTCGGTATTATCAAGCTCTGGGTCAAGTTCAGATAGAGATTTAGCAACTTTCTCCACCGAATTTTTTACTATTTCAGTGGGCTTTATGAAAGATTTTTTCTTTGTGGTAATCTCTCCTTTTGCCATTTTATGAATTGTAGATAGGAGCTCAGGTATTCCTTCTTTAGACCTTGCGCTGGTGCTTATCACAGGAATTCCCAGGTCTCGGGACAGGGTGCGGGTGTCAATTTCGGTGCCGTGTTTTTTCGCTTCATCCATTAGATTAAGACAAAGAATCACATTTTCCGAAACTTCCATCACCTGCAGTAAAAGGCTGAAATGTCTCTGCATACGCCCTGCATCCACCACCACTACGGTAATGTCAGGTTTTCCAAATAAAATAAAATCTCTGGCAGCCTCCTCATCATCAGAAGTGGAAAGCAGCGAATAAGTGCCGGGCAGGTCTACGATTTTGAAGGTGTTTTGCTGATAAGAAAAATACCCTTCGGAGTGTGTCACCGTTTTGCCAGGCCAGTTTCCTGTATGCTGTTTTAGCCCAGTCAAAGCATTGAAAATAGTGCTTTTCCCTGTGTTGGGATTTCCAGCAAGGGCTATTGTAAACTGTGTATTCGCGGCGTTTTCTCCCAGCTTTTTTAGTTGGCTGGCTGTATTGAGTTCGCAGACTTGGCAGGTTGATTTCATTTCAGTTTAACTTTTTATCTCTATCAGAATGTATTTAGTGTCTTCTTTTCGTAAGGCAATCAGTGTGTTATGAATATTGTAGGCGATAGGGTCACCCAGCGGGCTGATGTTTTGGATGTGAATTTCAGCGCCTTTGATGAATCCTAAATCCAGAAACCGCTGTCTGATTTCTCCCTTGCATTCTGGAGAAATCCCTAAAACTACACCTTTTTGCCCTGTTTTTAACGAACCTAAATCCATTCAAATTATTTTATTGTCCAAATTTACAAAATTAGATTAACCTAACAAATCAAAAATAATTGAATTTTATAAAATCAATTTAATTTAAAAAGATGTTTATATCTTTGGCGGAAATTTTTAGCGATGGACAAAAAGGACTATCAAGAGGCGCTGGAATGGCTTTTTAAACAAACACCCAACTATCAGGAAAATGGGAAAAAAGCCTACAAACCAGGGCTGGATAATATAAAAAAACTTTGTGATTACTGTGGAAATCCACAGAATAAGATAAAAACCATTCACATTGGCGGAACCAATGGGAAGGGCTCTACGAGCAATATGCTGGCTTCTATCTTGCAGGAGGCTGGCTATGAGGTTGGGATTTATAACTCGCCTCATTTAGTGGAGTTTACAGAGCGGGTGAAAATCAATGGAGAGAAGGTGGATAAGGAGTTTGTGTATCAGTTTATTCAAAAATTAAAACAAATCCCAGAGCAGATTTTGCCTTCTTTTTTTGAATTTACGACCATCATGGCGTTTGAGTATTTTTATCAAAACGAGGTGGATTTTGCCATCATCGAGGTTGGTCTCGGCGGACGGCTGGATTCCACTAACATCATCACTCCGCTGGTTTCGGCGATTACGAATGTCCAGCTTGACCATCAGGATATTTTGGGCGAAACGCTAGAGCAGATAGCGGCGGAAAAGGCAGGAATTATCAAAGAAAATATTCCAATAATCTCTGGCGATGAGAATATTTTGGTGAAAAATATAATTCGCGAAAAAGCCGATACAGTGGGAACGGAATTTATAGATGCTACGGAGGTAAGAACGGATTTGGAAACCGATTTGAAGGGCAATTATCAGCGAAAAAACATTCGTGTGGTTTTGGCTTTGGTGGAGGCTTTGAGGAAGAAAAATGTTTCTATTTCGGATGAAAATATTCATGATGGACTGCTCCATGTTCAGAAAAATACAGGATTCATCGGCCGCTGGTTTGAATTTTCTAAAAATCCGCTAACTATCTGTGATACAGGGCATAATAAAGCGGGGCTGGATATGGTGTTTAGCCAGTTGTCTGAGTATCACTGTCATAAACACATTGTTTTAGGTTTTGTTCAGGAAAAGAATATTGATGAAATTATGAAAATTCTTCCTCATGATGCTCATTATTATTTTGTAAAACCAGCAATTCACAGAGGGCGACACCCAAAAGATTATGAAAATTTGCTGGTGGAGGCAGGGGTAGATTTCAAAATTTTTGATAATGTAGAGGCTGGATATCAGTCTGCAAAAGCGAACTGTAAGGACGATGAGATGATTTTTATAGGGGGGAGTAATTTTGTAGTTGGAGATTTTTTAGAAAAAAATTTGGAGGTTAAATAAAAATCCGTATATTTGCACCACTCAAATGAGGGCGGTTAGCTCAGTTGGTTCAGAGCATCTGGTTTACACCCAGAGGGTCGGGGGTTCGAATCCCTCACCGCCCACAGATAGGGTTCTTAGCTCAGTTGGTTCAGAGCATCTGGTTTACACCCAGAGGGTCAGGGGTTCGAATCCCTTAGAACCCACAAAATCCAAGATTTTTATAAGTCTTGGATTTTTTTTATGCGTTTTCTCTTGGTTTTATTAGTTCTGTATAAAATTCATTTCCAGTGTTTTAGTAATATTTCCCTTCTGTCTTTTTCCTATTACTTTTAAAATTTTAAGAAAATTTTAACAAATCAAAATAAGTGATTATATTTGTAGAGTTTTTATATGACAAGTTTTTAAAAATATTAAAATAATGAAACTAAAATTTATTCTATTATTACTCACCTTTTTTGCGAATGTGTTTTTGTTTTCACAAAATAAAACTTCAAATAATAAAAAAGCAGAGTCTGTAGAAAATACAAAAAGGGAAAAAGAAAACTCGTTTAATTCAAAAATAGCTAAAGCAAAGGCTAAACTTGGTTCAACAGAAAAGCATGGTTTCTCAACTAAAAGATCCTCTGATGGTATGGCTAGACCGAATTATGAAGAAATGGGTTATGGTAAAGTAGCAGAAGCAGAAAATTGGAGTACACTTGTGCCGCCTAGCGATATGGAAGAAAGAGCGCGTAAATATGAGCAAAAAAAACAAATGAAAACCATAGGACTGGTAGTTTTAGGAGGGATTCTTCTATTTTTTGGATATAAACTTATAACAAATAATAAGAAAGATAAAAAGCCAGAAGTCCCTAAAGACTACAATGAAAAGGACTATGATGAGGTGAAAAAGAAACTGAATGATATGTTCTCTGATGACCTATTGACAAAAGAAGAGCTGGAGGCTAAATTAGCCGATTTGGAGGAAAAACAAATGAAAGAAAAGAAAGCAGCAGAGATTAGCCTCAAGAAAGAAAAATTGTATAAAGCCTACCAAGAGGGCATCATCACATTAGAAGAATATAATGCTAAACTAAACAGCTTGTAGATAATAAGGAGTTTTTTTAAGAGATAAAAGATTTTATTTCTTAAATATAACTAAAACCCATTCCAGCACGGAGTGGGTTTTTGTATGATTATTCAAATAAAAAGTCCTCAAAAAGTAATTGTATCAGTCAAAATATTCTTTATCTTTGGGGGTGAAATTTAATTGAATTAGAAAATGAAAAGATTTTTTATCGTGTCAGCATTTGCTCTTTGTCAGGGCATCTATGCACAGTCGCAGGGGGTAATTTATTTTGATGAGGAGTGGAATATCATCAAAGATAAGAAAAAGGCTTCTTTTTACCGAGAAACCACCCAGCAGGGAGATTATTATTTAATCAAAGATTATTATATCAACGGAACTTTGCAGATGGAGGGGAAGGCTTCGGACAAAACGCCTAATCAGGAGGTTTTTGAGGGGAAAGTTACATGGTACTATCCAGATGGAAAAGTGAGTATGGTGTCAAATTTCTCAAAAGGAGCTCAGATAGGGGAGCATAAGAGCTACCAAGAAGATGGCCGTATTTCCCAAGATTTCATTTATAAAAACTATGCTGTATTTAGCGGTAAATCATATGGTTATGAAAATGATTATCAAAATAACACGATTACCGAGTATAAAGATGGCGATGTTGTAAAGATGACAACTTATGGGAAATCATTGCAGGGAATCCGTTTTGAAGAAATCTATGCGGGAGATGACCCTTACACAGCTTCCGAAGTCAAATATTATGATGAAAATGGAAAATATATAGGCAGCCAAAAGATAAATAAAGACGGTCTTTATACAGGGATAAATGTAAAATATTATGCAAGTCCTATGAAAGTTTCTTGTATCGAAAATTTCTCAGGACAATCAACGACTTACGATATGCCTACTGAATCCAAATGCTACTATGGAAACGGCAAGTTGAAAAAAACTTACAAATCACATGGGAAAACCGCTACGGAGGTTGTATATGATGAAAGTGGTAAGAAAATAGGAAGTCTAGAGTACAGATATGACAAGGAAATGGACATGATGACACCCTATAATGGAGAGAAGATAGAGATTGATTTGTATGAAAAAACAAAAAAAATAATATCAATCCTTACCTATAAAAATGGGAAAGGGCTAGAAGGCAAATATTTTGACCAAGAAGGAGAATTACAAAACCAATATTTCTATGATGATGAAGGGGGTGCTAAAGAAATATGGAGTTTTGGAAATGGCGGGAAACAAGTTCTTACTTACAGAGATGGGCTTCCATATAATGGCAGTGTTATAGAGGGAGGAGCTCAGTCTACTTATAAAGATGGTCTTCTGATGGAGACTAGAGAAGTGAACATGGAAGGCAAACCTACATATGAGAAGAAATATGATGAAAGTAAAGATATCTATGAGGTGAAAATATATTCAGATGGTAAACTTAAATATTATTATACAACAAATAATAGGTATGATGAAGATGCATATTTTAGTGCAGAAATAACACCTTTCGATGACAAAGGAAAGCCAATGAGTAAAATAGTTATAAAAGATGGAAAGATAGAAAAAGGGGTGCTAAAACTAAAGTCCTATTATGCGGATGCAGAAACTGTAGAATACAGCAAAAAAGGGAAATGGTATGTGAAAAGAACTTATGTGGAAAAGAAACTCGTAAAAGAAGAGAAATTCAAGAGTGATGGGGATTATTCAGATTATTTTGAAATATATGAAATAATGCTCCGTACAGAATAAATAAAAATAGTCAAGAAGAAATTCTTGACTATTTTTTTTATTTATAAGCAGGGAAATCTATAGTAGTTGTAGGGAATGGGATATTTACATTATTAGCTCGGAATTTCTCCAAAATAGACTTTCTTATTTCGCTTCTCGTGTGGGAAATATGAAAAGGGTCATTAGAAAAGAAATAAAGCCTAAGATTGAGAGAAGAATCCGCAAAATCATTCAGCCTGACGAAAGGTTCTCGCTCTTTGGAAATATCTTCATTCTCCATAGCAGCCTCCACAAGGAGGTTTTCTACCATTTTTATATCAGTTTTATAGTCCACACCTATATCTATAAAGAAGGCATTCGCAGCATCGTGAGAGGAATAATTGGTAAGTTTGTCCTTGGTAAGGTATGAATTAGGAAAAACTATGGTTCTTCGGTCTGTAGTGAGGATTTTGGTGGTTCTCATGCTTATTTGTTCCACCCTGCCCATTACGCCGTTCATATCAAGGACATCTCCCACATGGATGCTATTGTCTAATAGAATAATAACCCCCGAGATGAAATCCAAAAACAAGTTTTGAAGCCCAAGCCCAATACCTACCAATACCGCACTAGAGCCCATTAAAACAGGTGAAATATTCACTCCTAAAATCCGCATGGTGATTAGGAAAGTGACAATGATGATTCCATAATATACAATCTTATGAAAAGCATATCTGGTTCCTTTGTCCGCCTGTGATAAACCCCTATAAAAAATCCTTTTAGAAATTTTCTCCACAATGTATGAGACACAAATCACCACAGCAACTTCTGTTACCTGATACATGTGCAGTGTATAGCTATGGATAGAAAATATAGGATATTCTAAAAATTCTTTTAAGTCCATCTTATCAAGTTATTTATTTCATTTCTGAAATGACATTTACCGTTTCTTCTAAGAACAAATCTCGTTTCAGGTTTTTAAGCCAAGATTCGCTTTTTTTCGCGAAAACTTCATCTTTCTTACCTCTCGCTTGTTCATCTTTGTGTAGAGTGAAAACCAGCTTGTTATCGTACTTAGATAAAGATTTGAATTTTTTAATCTGATCTTTTCTAGCTTTCATCAGTTTATTAAACTTATTTAAGTTCAATGTGATTTTTTCTTCTTTATCTAGTTTTTCTCTCCACTGCGCAGATTCTAAAAGCAGCTGATAGTTAGAGTTTTTGCTCATTCTATCTTGGCTGTTTTTCTGTAAGCTGGAGATATTCAGCGTTCCCACGGGAGTAAATCTCGTAGTAGGAATCTGGTCCCACGGAAGGGCATTATCTCTATATCTTTCTCCGATTTCGGAATAAGAGAAAAAGTCATTCATCGGTATGTCAGCATCTACACCTTTCAGCTGGGTAGATTTTCCATTGACTCTATAGAATTTTTGGATAGTCAGTTTTATAGAACCAAAGTCATCCGTAGAATTCATAAAACGGTTTAGGTCTGCAAAGGTCTGCACAGTTCCCTTTCCGTAGGAGTGTGGCGAACCTACAACCACGGCTCTTCCGTAGTCTTTCATCGCTCCTGCTAGGATTTCGGATGCAGAGGCGGAGAACTCATTTTGCATAATCACTAGAGGTCCTTCCCATACAGGAGAATTGGTCTTGTTTCTTAAGATATTGATTCTTCCATTAGGGTCTTTTATCTGCACCACAGGTCCGTTTTTCATGAAAAGTCCTACGATGTCTACTACTTCCGTGAGTGAGCCCCCTCCGTTGTTTCTCACATCTAGGATAATTCCTTTAATGTTTTGAGATTTCAGTTTTACGATTTCGGCTTTTACATCATCAGATGCATTTCTACCATTAGGGTCATCAAAATCAGCGTTAAAGCTCGGAAGGTAGATGTATCCATATTTTTCGCCTTTTGGTGAGTTTACGATGATACTTCTCGCGAAAGTATCTTCTATAGATACTTCTTCACGGATGAGTTTTACTTCTTTTACGCTGCCATCTTTTTTCTGTAAAGTAAGGGTCACTTCTGTGCCTTTTTCTCCACGGATAAGCCTTACAGCCTCATCTACCAGCATTCCTACTACATTGATAGCCTCTTCATTTGGCTTAGATCTTACTTTTAGGATTTTATCTCCTTCGGATATTTGTTTAGATTTCCATGCTGGAGCGCCTACTACCAAAGGTCCCATGTAGAGATTTCCTTTTTTCTCTTGAATCTGCGCACCGATTCCGATCACTTTTCCAGCAAAACTAGTATCAAAATCCTCTTTGTCCTTTGGAGAAAAATAGTTAGTATGCGGGTCAAACACCTCTGTGTAGGCATTTATATACACGCTGAACCAGTCCATTTTTTTTCTCTTTTGGAATCTCTTGAAGGTGTGAGAGATAAGGTCTTTAATCTCCTTGGTAGCTTTTATTTTTTTCTCTTCCAGAGAGAGTTTTTTTACATTGATAGTGTCTTTGAGTTTATGAGCGATGACAGAATCTTTTTTCTCCTGCTGGATTTCTTCTTTGCTGGTCATCGTTTCTATCTCTTGGAGGATATTGTATTTGATGTATCTTTTCCACTCGTTGTAGAGTTCCTGTTTGTCAGCAGGAGCTTTTTTTAGTTTTGGTTCTAGGATAAGCTCATCATCTTCGTTTAAATCAATAGGTTTGCTCAGGATGTCCTGAGTCATTTTATCAATTTCGCTTACTCTCTGATAGAGTCTGTCTATGGTCTGTTTGTAGAAAACCAAGTTCCCATTATTCAGATAGTCATCAAGCTGGTTTCTGTGTTTCTCAAATTCTTCCATATCCGACTGCAAAAAATATCTTTTTGCAGGGTCTATCGTCTCGAAGTAACTTTTGTAAACCTCGCGAGAATAGGCGTCATTTATCGGTTTTGGCTGATAATGTACATGTGCAAGTGCATTCTTTACATTTATCATGATGATGTGCATTTTTTCATCATCATTTTTAGGCGCATTGAAGCAGAACATCAAGGTCATCAATGGAGCTGCGAACAATATTTTATTAAATTTAAATAACTTTTTAAGCATTTTTTGCACTGATTTTAATTCAAGAAAATTTTTAACTTACAAATTTAATATCTTATTTTAAACTAGACCTAAATTTTCGTTATTTTTGTTGAAATTTTTTAAAGATAATGAATAAGCAAGATAAAAAACCATTGATTTTGGTAACGAATGATGACGGAATCACCGCACCAGGGATTAGAAAACTCGTAGAATTTATGAACGAAATAGGAGAGGTGGTCGTAGTGGCGCCAGATTCTCCGCAGAGTGGCAAGGGACACGCCATCACGATAAACTCTACCCTGATGGTGGAGGAAATAAAAATGGAAGGTGCTCAGCGGGATTTCGCATGTAGCGGAACGCCTGTGGACTGCGTGAAATTGGCTTTGGATAAGGTTCTTCCGCGTAGGCCAGATTTGGTGGTTTCGGGGATAAATCATGGGGCAAATTCGTCCATCAATGTTATTTACTCTGGAACGATGTCTGCCGCTGTGGAGGCTGGTGTAGAGGGTATTCCTGCGATTGGGTTTTCTTTGCTGGATTTTAGTTTTGAGGCGGATTTTGACCAAGCGAAAGATTTTATTCAAGAAATAGTTTTAAAAACCTTGAAAAACCCGATGCCAAAGGGAATAGTCCTAAATGTGAACATTCCTAAACTAAAAAAAGAAGAGATAAAAGGCATCAAAATCTGCCGACAGGCTCAGGCAAAATGGGAGGAAAACTTCGATGAAAGAGTCAATCCACAGGGCAAGAAATACTACTGGCTCACGGGTTACTTTAATAATATGGATGAAGGCGAAGATGCTGATGAAACGGCTCTGATGAACGGCTATATCAGCATTGTCCCTGTGAAATTTGACCTTACGGGCTATGAGTATATAGATGTTCTGCGAGAGCTTTATTAAATTCGGTTTATAAAGTTTGTGGAGGATTTTAAATTGTATAAATTAGCGGAAAATTTAATTTTAATATAAATCATGAAAAGAAAATTATCATTTCTTGCTTTGGCGGCGGCATTTTCATTGCCATGTAAAGCACAAGAGAGTAGTGTAGCGGTAAAAGTAGAAAATGCAAAGCAGAGCAAGGTAGCCATAATGGCAAGTGCAGGGTATGCGTGGAGAACTGCAGAGATAGACGGTAGTATCACATATCCTTTCAGAAGTCATGTAGAAAAAATTACTTCAGGTTTTCATTTTGATATCTCTGCTTATCACAGAATAGCTCCTAATATGGGACTTGGGCTGAAATTCAATAGATATTCTGCTTCTGCGGAAACATCTCTGGCTGGAGTATATCTTAACACGAAGGACAGAATTATCTTCATAGGGCCGTCGTTAATGTATTCTAATTTTGAAATGGATACACCACATAAATTCTACTGGGATGTAGCGCTGGGCTATCAGCAATATACGAGTAGTAATAATTTTAGTGGTCTTGGAAATTTTGAGGTGAAAGGTTCTTCGGTAGGGCTTTATAGCACGATAGGGTATCAGTATGCTGTGAGTCGTTCGTTTTTGATAGGCCCTCAGCTAGGTTTCGGGCTGGGAGCTGTGAAACTCCATACTGAAAATGGAAGGAGCCTATCACTAGGGAATAATGACAAAAAAGAAGGCTTAGGGAGAGTTTCTCTAGCAGCCACGGCGACAATAAGATTTTAATAATTCTAAAATATACACAAAAAGCACCCTAAAAAAGGTGCTTTTTGTATAATAATGAAAGAGATATTTAACAGAAGTAAGGACAATAAATAATCTCTTAGATTATGCATTCACATCAGGGCATGAAATGATACATGTTTTTGATTTTACCTATAATCACATATTAAAATAAATAATAACAACAGATAACAGATTTAAAAAACTCATAAAAATGAAGATAATAATATTTCTATTTCTTCTTCAAGCCACTGGGAGAAAGGTACTAATGCAGTATCTTCTTCCCAATACTCAGGAGGAACATCGGAGTAGAAAATGCCAAACTGATCTTCTTCACCTAATACAAATCCTGCCTGATGACCTACATTGGGATAGCAGACTAAAAGGATATGAGGGAATAAATAGACCCCTGTCCCCTCAAAGACCTCTTTAGCATAGCTCTCCCATTGTTCAGGAGGGTAGAACTGATACGAAAGACCTCTTTCGTCCTCGAAAAGGGTACAGGCACCTAAGGTAAGAAGAAAAGTTCTGAAGTCTTTGGGCAATTGCACATTATATTGTTGCTCAAAGAGCGTAAGTTGCTCAGGAGTAACCTCACTTTGTCGCGAAAAACAATAGGTTTCATTGCCAAAATGAATCGGTTTGCCTCCACTTTGTTTTATAAGGTCTTGTAATAAGGTAAGAGTTTTATTAAAAGTACTCATAATCTTCTATTTTTTGCAAAGTTACTATTTTTGCAATGAAGTATTTGGGTCAATGTTTTTGGAGATAAAATTTGAAGATAAATGATGAAAACGCTAAAAATAGTAAAAATTTTCTTGTTACTTTTTATGTTAATAGGATGTGGTAAAACATATTATTTCTTAAAAGATAAGGACGAAAATCTGATAATTCCAAAAACCATCCTAATACAATAAATGTTAATCAGAATAAATAATCTTTTAGATTATGCATTCACATCAGGGCATGAAATGATACATGTTTTTTGATTTTACTTATAATCACATATTAAAATAAATAATAACAACAGATAACAGATTTAAAAAACTCGTAAAAATGAAAATAATAATATTTCTATTCTTCTTCATCAGTCAAGTCTTATTTTCCCAAGATATGAGAATTGAAGTCAGAACATTCAAAAGAAAACCAGATATAGAGAGAGAATATTTATTGGAAATAAAATTTATTAATGCAAGTAATGATGATTATATCATTCCTATAGATACAACAGGATACAGAACATATATGCCTGGGAATACATGCGAGGACTTCTTTTTATTAAGAAACTACCCAAACTTAGGGTTCGTACCGAAAATAAAACATGAAGAGGATTTTATGGACTCTTTTCAAACATATCCTCCACCAATAAATCCTAAAGACTTATCTTTTTATGAGAGAAAAAAGAAACAGGAAGAAAATAAAGAAAAGAAACTAATAAAATTTTGGAAAAAAGAGCATAACTTAAGAGATTTTGATGACCAAGAAATTCTAAAAAACTATCATGTATATACTAACATAAAAGTCATAAAAGCAGGCACATCCATTATTTTTATGAAAAAATTTAATCCTATAAAAATGAATGAAGATAAATTTTATGAGACATATGATTATTATTATCCTATAAAATCAAATGAAAAATATAAAATGCTTTTAGAGTATTGTATAGATGAAGCAAAATATAACTATCTCACTCCACAGCAAAAAGAAAAATATAAAGGCTATAAGTTTTTCACAGGAAAAATAATTTCCAACGAAGTAGAAATATAGCAAATTTTGATAATATTCCTGAAGCAGATAAAATTAAAGATAAATGATGGAAACGCTAAAAATGATACTAAAAATAGCATTGAAAATAATAAAAGTTTTCTTGTTGCTAATATTTATTTTGATAGGAGGAATAATGATTTATTTCCAGATAAAAGTGGAAACCTATAAAAACCAATTAATAGAACTTTATGATTTTGATTATTTGAAAAGAGAGAGAAAAAGATATCATCCTTTTGTGGTATTTTATTTATACAGCAAGTTATATGATAAAAATAGAGAATATTTTGGGAGTACTCGTTATCCATATGAGCTGTATGATATAAAACATAACATTACATCAGATACGCATTATATACTATCTAATATAGAATATAATGCGTATCTGATGTATTGTTATGATTTTAAAAGACCTGAGTAATAGGTGATTTTCCAAATATGCTTTTTGAAATAAAATTAAAGATAAATGATGGAAAATATAAAAATATTGATTTTATTATTGATATTTTCTTGTAACCCGCAAGAGAGCAATGGACATAAAAAAGAAACCCCAATCCTAAAAATAGAATACAATTTTTATGCTTCAAGTGGTGGAGAACCTATTTATAGAGTTCTTTATTGCGATGAAGAAGTTGTTGTTGAAAATTTGAAACATTCCCATACATACAAAGGAAAAATTACCAAAGATAGAATAGAAGAGATAGAAAATATCACATCAAGACTGAAACCCAATAATATAGAACCAGATATTATTTTAGATTCTTGGAGAATAGAGTTAATAATCAATGGCATCACATATTATAACAAAACAAAAGTTACGAAAGAAACCTTGCCAAAAGACATTAGACAGCTTTTATATATACTAATTAAAAACTCAACTGTGGATATAGATTTATATGATTTTTCTTAAAATTGATATTGGTGGTGATTTTAGATTTAATCCATTAAGTTAAATAATTATGAAAAATATAATAAGCATAATCGTAATTTATATAGGATTATTCTTGATAGATAAAAGAGCCAGTTCCTACGGAAATGGAGTTATTCATTTATATAAACATTTAAATTACAACATAAGCCTGACCAAAATCAACCATAATTATTTCCTATATGGTGACTTGGGGTATATTATGCCTCAAGAGTATTATAATGGATTGTATATTGAAAAAATCGTAGGATATGAAGAGAGCAAGGATGAACTGAAAATTTATATTTCTACTAATAACGATTTGAAAAGTCTTTCTTTTTATAATGAAAAAATGGTAATAGACAAAAATCCAATTATAAGAAAAGAAAATACTCTCCCTGATATTAATTTCGATAACATACCTTATGTATATTATTATTGGAAAGTGATTTTTATAATAGGAGTTTTAATTAGTATTGTATCAGGTATAAATCTATTATATAGATTGTATAAAAATAATCAGTAGAAATTATAAAAAAGAAATAATAGGAAAATAAAATGACTGCAATAGTAGCTTTAATCATTACAATAGCTATTACAGTTCAATCTTATTTATCATATAAAAATTGGAGAAAAGAATTAAAGGAAGAGTATTGACATGATGAATTAGGGGCAGGTGATAATTTTTTATATACAAAGTATTTAACTACAATTATTTCTGGTGCTATAGGTATAATCATTCTTATTATAAGATTTATATTGTATGGTAATGAGAATAGTAAATAGGTAATGCTTCAAATGTATTTTTTGAAATAAATAAAATGGAAGATAATAATAAAGGCTTCATATTTATCAGCAATGATAAGGAAGCTGACACGACAATTAAAATAAATTATAGAAGTTTTGTGTTTTTTGATGTTTATGGATTGGAGAATGACAAAATCTATAAAATAGTAGATGATTTGGTATATCAGTTTGATTTAAGAGCAGGGAAAGAACATTTTTTTGAAGAAGAATCCTTTGTAGTGTTAATAGAAGGAGGAAAAGAAATCATACAACAAGAATTTGAAGGTAGAATGTTCTATTTTTTAGAATGTAGCCTACTGTTTCCTCCACAAGCATTGAGATATGATTGTTATTTTTGTTGGGAAAAATTAGATAGTGGAGAATTACAAGCCTATTGGACATCTGACTTTCCTGAAGAAGAACTAAAACAATATGTGGAAAAATTAAGATAATGTCCCAGTAATTTTTTTTGAAACAAATAAAATGTAATGAAGAAGTTAAAACAAAAACCAGTCTTTATTTTATTATTAGGTATAGGCATAATACATTTGTTTGTATATGTTAAAGGAGTAATTTTTACCAATCTTGTATATAGAAAAGAGATAAAAGGGATAATATATAAAATTGATAGAGGGAGGGGTGGAGATGAATTCTACTATGATTTAAAAAATAAAAGGGAGTTTTTTTCAGATGAATATTTTTTTAATAATAGATTTAGTTCAGGGATAAAAATAGGCGATTCTGTATATAAATCTGCTCATAATGATACATTGTATATATATAAAAAAAATATAACAACTTATGAATTATATAAACAAGAAGTTCTTTTAAGATAGAGATAAATATTTCAAAAAACTTTTTTGAAATAAATAAGCAAAAGAACGAATATTTTAAAATAATGAAAAAAGTAAAAAGCATCTATTATTTAGTAGAAGAAGGTCATTATGGACTTAAAATGATATTGGAGTTTGAAGATACTGAATATTTATACTTTGATTCTTGTAAATTTTTGTTTAAGAAAAATGAAAAATCAAACCTAATAACATCTAAATGGACAAAGTTAGAGTATCCTGAGTTAGAAAAGGATGATGTTTATATAAAAGAAATAAAGGAAGATGAGGCTATAGCTTATTTCATTAGATTCTCAAATAATGATATACTGCATATTTATGAGTATGTTGATGGTTTAGAAGATTGGTTTTTGAATTTTGAAATTGTATCACCTAAAAATGAAAATTATAATGAGATAATCACACATATGAATGAAACTTGGGTAAATAGAATAATGTAAAGAGCTGTAAATAAAAATATGGAACAAAAACAGGATAAGCAAAATAATAATACCAAATAAAAGTAATAGGATGAATAATTGGATTGCAATAGGGCTTATACTGATAGGAATAAGTATAATTTATATAACATATATAGATGGTAAGAATAGGAAAACAGAACTTACCACAGGCTATATAATGCATCTGAATGGATATACAGGAGGAATAGGTTTAATTTTTATTGGAATAAAAATATTAATTAATGAACATTGGTAATATTCCAAATGTATTTTTTGAAATGAATCAGCAAAAGAGCAAATGAATATTTTAAAGGAATAGAAGAAATATTTTTAAATAAAGAAAAAAAACTATTTCAAATATTCGCATAAAAAATGAACTTTGAGATAATTCAAAGTTCATTTTTAATTTCTATTCTGTAATGTGTTGCCTTACAGACTTGTAGCGAAGACGGGACTTGAACCCGTGACCTTTGGGTTATGAATCCAACGCTCTAACCACCTGAGCTACCTCGCCATTTTGGTGGTGCAAAAATACGAAATATTTTCATACCACCAAATTATTTTATTCTAATGTTGATAAAAATGCAGAAAAATTAGTTGGTTTCTCTATGATTTTACCATTTTTGTCTAAGACAAAATATGTCGGCGTAGCGCGCACATTGTAGGTTTCTGTGTAGCTGCTCTGCCATCCTTTCAGCTCAGTGTCATTTATCCATGGCAGGGAAGCTATTGTTTCTTTATACGATTTTGAATCTGTATCCAAAGCAAATGCAATAACTTCAATATTTTTTTTCTTTAATTTTTGATAATTTTCAGAAATAATAGGAAGCTCTTTCAAACAATGTGAACAAGTCGAAGACCAGAACAAAACTACTTTTTTATCAGCTTTCACTCCACTGAGCTTTTTAGCCTTTGTATTAGAAACATTCGATGTGAACGAATAATCTGGCAATACTGCACCGATAGAGGTGTTTTTAATGGCTTTTACAATGGTTTTTAGCTGACTATTTACTTCATAGTTCAGACTAGAAGCTAGGTTGAAATATTTTTCCTTTTGTTTCTCTAGTTCATAGATTTCAAAAATAGATAGCAATTCAGCCAAAATAATTTGTCCTCTTGATGTTTTTAAATTTACTTTTCCAAGCAATTTATCAACTTCACTGTCTATTGTTTCTGGCGAAGTTTTTCTTAGAAAACTTACTAATGCAGGTCTCAATAGGGAAGAGGTTTCCAGCATTGAGCCAGAATTCACAAAAAACTGTATGTATTCTTCTGTGCTGATGTTTGAATCCTCTTGACCAGCTGTAAATTTACTATTATCCAGATAATATTGAATAAAAGGATGATTGTTTGTCGCGATGTTGCTATTCTCTAAAAGATGAATTTCACTACCCAAAGCTTTATCAAAAGTGCTGTTATCATTGTATAACTTCTTCATTTCAAGTAATACAGGAAGCACCTGGCTTTTTTTTCTTTGAATTTGCATCATGTGAGTCATCTTTTGGTTAGACTCATCCAGAAAATCTATTTTTGAAATTACACTTCCATTTGTGGTAAGTTTTATAACCACATCTTTATTTTCTGAGATTAAATTTACAGTTTTTCCGTTTTCTGGAAAATAGACTCTCATCATTCCCATATAATTTTTAGGAACATCTATTATCCATTTTCCATTTTTTTTGTTAACCTCTTTTAAAGGAATGTATTTTGCTCCTTCTAAAGATGAAACAGTCGCCGTTTTTTGACTGAAAGAATCAGCAGCCTCTATATTTATTTTAAATTGAGCAGATAAAAAACTAATACCCAAAAAAGCTGATAATATTGAAATTTTTTTCATAATGTAAAAGGTAAAAAACCCCTAGAAAAATTCTAGGAGTTTTATAATACTTATTTGTATACTTTTTTATTTTTTGAATAGTAGTACATACCAATAACCATCAATACAGCTATGGTAAGCAAGATTCCTTCATACATATCTATAGGTACTGGAGTACCTGGGTTAGTTCCCCCCATGGGTGCTGTTGGTGGGGGAGGTATAGCTCCTCCTTCCTGTCCATAAAGACCTCTTGATAATAAAGATAATGATATTAGAAAAAATATCTTTACATTATTCAAAATGAATTTACTCAAATTCTTCATTTTTATATAATTTTATTATTTTATAACTTTTTGAGAAAACTTTTTACCAGTTTCAGATACTGCTGTCACTACATAAGTTCCTCTTATAGCATTTGGTAAGTTTACTACAAACTCTCCTTTAGTAGCATCTATATTAGCTTGTGAGAAGATTAATCTACCAGAAAGATCAAAAACTTGAACTGTTGCTTTTTTCCATTCAGGATCGAATAAAATCTTGTGAGTGGCTATACTTTCATCATAAGCTAAGATAGTAGCAGATGGTTTTTGAATAGTAGCAATAGTATTTTTTTGAGAAGCTAATTCTGCTGGTTTACCATAGTAAAGCCCAAACTCAGCATCTGTAGATGAAATAGAAATTTTCTTGTTATTCCCAATCAATACATGTTTCTTTCCATCAAAAATATAGAAACTCTCACCAGATGACAATCTCTCTTGTCCATCAGCAATATCTTCAGCATTTTCTAATATTTCAAATACTAAAGATTTAACATCAGAACTATATACTCTCATAGGAATTTCTTTTCCTTTGAAATCGTTTTCATTAGCCTCGTTGATATATAACCAATATGAATTAATCAAATCTTCATCAACTCCGCCTTTTTTAGACTCCTCGAAAGTTCCAATAATATTCTTACTATTAGCAGTCACTTGTGTAGTAAGGTTTGTTGGTTGCCCAGAGACACCATCAGCGTACACTACATAATATGTTCTACCTAGCTCTTTACCATCAGAATCTAGCGCAATTACTCCTAGCTGCTTAACAGTAGAACTAGATAATCTAGCATTAGCAGTTTTTGCAGTAGAGTTTGTGCTTAATTCAGATAATTCAGAAAGTAATAATTCTTCATTTAGAGATTTAGATTGTACTGTAACTCCATCATTGTATGTAGGAGTAGCGCTTGAACTAGCTGAATAAGCAAACTTTCTCAACTTTCCAAAATCTAAAGGTGTAGTACCTGTACTTAATTTTATTTCGAAAGTTCCCATTGGTCTCACAATAGCTTGCTTAACATCTCCTGTAGCAACACCACTAGTATAAGACAAATATACCCCACCAGTTTCTGCTCCTGTTGCTTTTACATCAATGCTAGGGTCAACACGAACTCCTTTCAAATTACTTACAATTTTCCCTAAATATTTAAGGTTTAGATTTGTCAAATAAGGATTTCCAAATTGGTAGATATTTTTGCCATAATTACCTGTCCATAGATTAGTAGAGTGATCCCAATGATCTCCTAGATAGGAATTATATCGTTCTCTAAAATAATTTGTGTTTTTACCACCTGGACCAAAATCCACATTTTGACCAGCTCCAGTCAATGTACCTGTAATAGTTCCAGCAAAAGGAACTCCTTTTATTGTAAACACCTTTGTAGAAAGACTGTTAAGATTTCCTCCAGAGAATGCATTGAAATTCATAGAACCTATAGCATAATAAGTAGTAGCACCACTATTTTCAACAGGAGTTGTACTAGCTAATAAAATGTCAGTAGTGTTGTCAGATGGTGTAAAATGGTCAAATCTTACTTTACTATTATTCCATACTAAAATCCCTGTTTTGTTTCTTCTGTTTCCACTTAAATTAGCTCCTAATTCTGTAGATAATTCAGAGAATTTTTTCTTGTAGAAAGGGATAGCCATCTGTTGGTAAGCACCATGTGCATTGTCTTTATATTCTTTGTCTACAATCCCTGTAACTTGAGCCTGTGTAGTTTGATTATCAATGTAAAGCTGTCCATATTTAATAACAGTTCCGCCATTAACAATGCTACCATTTGTTGTAGCGCTAGACCAAAGACGAAGGATAAAGTTTCCACCGTTGGTTTTATTAGTATTTGATGCAGTAACAGTTTTAAAACCACCACCTACAATCATCACATTACCAAAATTATCTATCACACCATCAGCGACAGTTTTCACTTCTCCACCACTATAGATGAGAGCATCTTCTTTTATATGAAGACTTGCTTGGTCTTGGACACCTAATAATGACTGTGCATTTGCTGAAAAAGCAAGAGACAATAGACCTAAAGTAAATATTTTTCTTTTCATATTTCTAAAATTTGTATTTTTTACACACTAACTTCAATCGGCAAAATTACAAAAAAAATGTTAAAAACAAAAAAATATTTGAATTTTAAAGTGTTAAAATTTATATTTTGCCATAAAATCTACTCTTTCCATTCTTTATCTTTGATTGTTTTTAGAAGTGTTTGGAATTCATCAGCGAGGTAGAACTGAGTACCTATCGCATCAAAAATCGCATCTTGGGTAAGCACCCACTGAGGAATTTCATCAGGGATTTTGCCATCATTACTATCAAAATAGTCTTTGCGCCATTGTTTGCTGTCGTAGTACGCCACGAGTCTGTCATAGTCTGGCTGGACAGCTTTCCATTCTTCTAGTACTTCTTCAGCTTTGGTGAGAATGCTTTCTATTTTTACTAGAATTTCATTCATCTCGCGGATGTTTTCGTATCGCTCTTTCATTTTGGAAATATTTTAAAATTATCAACTGAATATTTCTATTCAAATATAAGAAATTATGTGATAATGAAGATAATAATATAGAATAAAATAGAAATAAATATCAGTGATAAGCCTTTTTCAGTCTTGAAAATTTTTTCATAATATTTTCCCACAAGCAGATTTAATACAAATATAGTAAAGTAAGCCAAATTTTGATAAAAATCCATAATTTCCACAAAGAGATGATAGCGACTTACAGAATTTCCTTCGGTGGCAACTCCTATAATCTTAGGTTCGCTGGAAAAGTTTGTCTTGTAAACAAGATCATCTTCTAGTTCATAATAAGTGATTTTGTCTCTGAATTTTATTTCGGGCAGGTCGATGAAGGAGAATTTATTTACCCTGAGATAAATGTCCGCTTTGCCCTCTCTGCTGAGCTCTTTCATTTGTTTTACTTCTTGTTCTGAAGCCAGATAAATATCCAGATTTCTCTTTTTCCTTCCCCAATAACGGCATCCCTTCACCCAACTAGTTTTCTTGGGCAGAGAGTTAATGTTGTTCAGTACATCAAAGGTTTTGTAAAGAACAAAAACATTGGGCAGACAGAAAATAATGGCGATAAGATAAGGTAGTAGTTTTTTCATTGATTTTCCAAAGATAAAATTTCTTTATGTAAAATATTTAAAAACAAATCTTTGTCTGATGTAGAGAGTGCTTTTGTCTCTAAAGAAAGACCATAATCCAAATCCCATTTGATTTTCATGGTTTTTTCCATGAAATTGAAATAAAAAATATCCGCTTCGGGAGCCATTATGTATTCTAAAAAGGTGAATTCTTGTAGATTTTTGAGGTGTTCCATCAGTTTTAGAAATACTTCATGGGTAATGTTGTCCAGTGGTTTATTCATACTTTCTTTTTCCAAATTTTTGAATACCATATCAAACCGCGCCGAGGTAATTCTATGGTAATATTTAACTTGATATATTTGATTTCTTATTTTGTTTTTTAGGTTAAAAAATTTGTTCTCAAAATCAGAGACAAAGATAATGATTAGTAATTAACCATCTTCTTCTGTCATTATGTATTGAGCATTAAAAATTAATCCTTACATTTGTGCTCTATGAAGAAGTTTTTATCCTTAATCCTAAGTAGTATCTTGCTGCTAAGTGCTTGTAATAGAGCTAGTACAGAAGAGCAAACATCCTCTATTAGTAAAGAACCTCCTTATCTTACAGGAACTTTTGTCCAGCTTTTTGGTAAAAATGATTGGACAGTTTCCCAATGGGAAAAGTTTTTTTCTGAACTTAAAGAATTAAAAATCAATACGGTAATCGTGCAATATACCGCTTTCAAGAATGCGTATAATGACATTACTTGGTTTGATTCGGCTAATACTTTCACTTCTCAGAAGAGCCGTCTTACCTTAGCGCGACTCTTTGAGGCAGCACAAAAACAAGGCATAGAAGTGCATATAGGGCTTCACTTTGATGAGACTTATTGGCAGAACCAAACAAACAGGGCTTGGCTTCAGCTTAATGCTCAGCGATGTATAGAATTGGCTAGAGAAATTAATTCAAAGTTCGGGAATCATCCTGCTTTCAAAGGTTGGTATATACCTCACGAACCAGAGCCTTATGCCTATAATTCTGATGAAAAGATGGTGCTTTTTAGGGATGTGTTTGTAAATCCTATTGCCGATGCACTTCACAGCTGGGGTGGTAAGCCTGTTTCTATAGCGGCTTTTTGGAATAGCAAACTTACTTCTCCTAATCAGTTACAGCATTTTATGGCAGAATTAGCCAAAAGCCACCTGCAAATCATTATGTTACAAGATGGAGTAGGGGCTAAGCATGTAACGCTTGACCAATTGAATACTTATTATCAAAGTGCTCAAAAAGGACTTTTTGAAGAAAACAAAAACTACAAAGGAGCTTTCTGGACTGATTTGGAAACCTTTTATTCACCTACGGGGGAGTATCCTTTTACGCCTGCATCCTTTGACAGGGTGAAACAACAACTTTCCATAGAAACAGCGCTTCCTAAGGTAAGTAAAGCTGTCTCCTTCCAGTATTATGATGATATGAGTACGCTAAGCCCTCACAAGGCGCAAGCACAAGCGCTGAGAGAAGCTTATAAAAAATGGTTAAATCAGAAATAAAATTTCTTTATTTAAAATATTTAAAAATAAATCTCTGTCCGCTGTAGAGAGCGACTCTGTTTCTAGAAAAAGACCATAATCCAAATCCCATTTGATTTTCACGGTTTTTTCCATGAAATTGAAATAAAAAATATCCGCTTCTGGTGCCATTATGTATTCTAAAAAGGTGAATTCTTGTAGGTTTTTGAGGCGTTCTGTCAGTTTTAGAAATTCTTCATGAGTAATACTCTCTAGTGATTTATTCATGTCTTATTTTATATCTTTTTCTTCCATTGTTTGCCGTAGATAGCATAGTAAATCTCTTCTTCATAGAATTTATAAAAGCCGTGAGTTTCTTTTTTAGAAGCAAAAAAGGCTTCTTTTTCTTTGAGGAAACTAACTAAAAGCTGTTTTTTCTCTGGATTTTCCATTTCTTTTGCTAAATTCTTGAATACCATATCAAACTGTGCAGAGGTAATCCCTTGACAGATAAGCGGTAAGGATTTTTCATTCACTCCATAGCGGTCAATCAGGGCGCTTATGAAGTATTTATGCACCATCTGATGCTCATCATCCAATAGCTCAAAATACTTGCTTACTAGTGGGAAATACTCTTCACCAACCAGACCTAAACCAAAGACTGCATAACTGCCAGGCATACCGCTTTTTTCTTCATCATCTGCATCAGTATAGTACTGGGATTCTTTCATAGCAACCTCGGTATAGGCTACAAGTTTAGGGCGTAATTCTTCATACTGTAAGGCTTGGGCAAAAAAGCGATGAGTAGATGATTTAGCAATGCCTTTGATGTCCAAAAACTGCTTAGGTGCTT
>CAUPCB010000028.1:0-21048 GCA_963509715.1 uncultured Flavobacteriaceae bacterium
TTTAGACTATCGTGCAAAGCATGGTGAGGAAACCTACTGGAGTGATGCCATGTTTGGCGGGATGCCTACTTATCAGACAGGAGCGCAGTTTCGCGGAGATATTATAAAACATGTGGATAATGCTCTGAATTTTCTGCCGAAGCCTGCTAACTATTTGTTTTTACTTTTTGCTGGTTTTTTCCTGCTTGGGCTGACAGCCGTTAGAAACTGGAAATACGCCCTTTTGGGAGCTACATTTTTCGGGCTGTCCACTTATTTTTATATCATTATAAGTGCTGGGCACAATGGGAAAGTGCATACTATCGCTTATTTTGCGCCGCTTTTGGCAGGGATTTTACTGGTTTATATCAGGAAAAAATATCTTTTGGGGTTTGCTGTAACTGCTCTGTTCATGGGCTTACAGATAGCAGCAAACCATTTTCAGATGACTTATTATCTTTTCATTGGGATAGGATTTTTATTCCTTTCGGAATTGATAAGAGTTTTGCTCAAAAAGAGCGATTGGAAGCATTTTGGGATTTCTTCTGGAGTTTTGGCTTTGGCTTTTCTTTTGGGAATAGGTATGAACTCACAAAGACTTTTAGCAAATAGAGAATATGCGGAGGAAACTGTGAGAGGAAAGCAGATTTTAGAAGATGAAAAACAAAATCACGCTTCCAAAGACGGTATGAATAGAGATGCTATGCTGATGTGGAGCTACGGAAAATTAGAAACTCTAAATCTCTTTATTCCAAGAATTTACGGAGGTTCTTCCCAAGAAAAAGGTTCTGACAGAATAATGCAGAATATTCAGGATTTAGTGCAGGAAAATGCTACTTCACAAGAAGAAGTGGATAACATCGTGAAAGGCTTTTCCAGTCCTACTTACTGGGGCGAACAGCCTGGTACAGCGGGGCCTGCTTATCAAGGAGCTGTGGTTTGTTTCCTTGCTTTTTTAGGGTTTTTCTTCGCTCCTAAAAAATATAGGTATTGGATTTTAGGGGCTTCTGTGCTTACGATTATGCTTGCGTGGGGGAGCAACTTCCTGATTGTTAGTGATTTGTTTATTGATTTTGTTCCATTGTATAATAAATTCCGTGCGCCATCTTCCATTTTGGTGGTTGTGGAACTTTTATTCCCGCTCATCGCTATTGTAGGGCTTTATTCGTTTTTTAACAATAAAAATCTGACGACTGAATACAAGCAAAAAGTATTGATGTATGCAGGAGGAGGAGTGCAGGCGTTCTTACTTTTAATGCTGATTTTTGGGAAATCTTTACTTGGATTTTATACCGAAACGGAGAAAAGATATCTTCCGTCTTATATCCTTGATTATCTGATAGATGAAAGATATGAGATGTTTAGGGAAGATAGCATAAAAGCTATTTTATATGTGGGAGCCGTGCTGGGTGTTTTGTTTTTAACGATGAAACAAAAATTGACTCAAAATATAGCGCTTATCATCATTGGGGCAGTTAGTTTCTTTGATTTATGGTCAGTGAATAAAAGGTATTTAAACAATGATAATTTTGTGGATAAAGAATTTGTCCAAGAGCCTTTCGTTACCGAAGTGTCTGATTATCTGATAGAAAAAGCGGGCGATAATACCGAAGTACAGAGACTTCTTGCTCAAGCAGAAATGAATAAAACGCTTTCTATTTTGACAGAGAAAGACAAAGGACATTATAGAATTTTTAATTCTATTACAAGTCCTTTCAATGAAACTACTACCTCTTATTTCAAATCTTCTGTCGGCGGTTACCATGCCGTAAAACTGCGTAGATACGATGATTTGATTAACCAATATTTTTCTGAAACAGACAATAAGAAGACACTGAATATTCTTAACATGTTGAATACCAAATATATCCTGCTTGGTTCTCTACAAGAGCCAAGAGTTGAAATCAATCCTAATGCAAATGGAAATGCTTGGTTTGTATCTGATATTCAGTTTGTTAAAACTCCAAATGAGGAAATAAAAGCTGTGGGCGAAATTGATAATAAGAAAACGGCTGTTGTTTCAGTGGAAGACCAAAAATATTTTGAGGGAAAAAACTTACAGAGCGACAGCACGGCAGTGATTGAGCTGAAAAATTATCAACCTAATCAGTTGGAATTCAAAACTCAGTCAAAAACTCCTCAGCTGGCAGTGTTTTCAGAGATTTATTACCCGAAAGGCTGGAAAATGCTTCTCGATGGTAAGGAAGTCCCTTATATCAAAGCTAATTACCTGCTCAGAGCTGTATTTGTTCCTGCTGGAAATCATGAAGTTAGAATGGTATTTGAGCCAGAAGTGATCGAAAAAGGGAAAATGATTTCCATAAGTGCATTTGGAATATTTCTATTATTGAGTGTGGGTGGATTTTTTAAATTTAGAAGAAAAACTGCTGTTAAAAATACTGAAAACTAAATGGTAAGAAAAAAAATCCTTATCATCACTTATTATTGGCCTCCTGCGGGTGGGCCAGGAGTTCAGCGCTGGCTGAAATTCACAAAATATCTGCCGGAATTTGGCTGGAAACCCACAGTTTTCATTCCAGAAAATCCATCTTATCCACTTTTGGATGAGAGTTTGAGTAAGGATTTATCTCCTGATTTGGAGATTATTAAAACTAAAATTTGGGAGCCTTACCAGCTTGCCGAAATATTCAGTAAAAAGAATAAGAAGTTTAAGTCAGGACAGTTTGATATTGGTGAAAACCAGTCTTTTATGTCCAAGTTGTCTATTTTTATCAGAGGCAATTTTTTCATTCCCGATGCCCGAGTTTTTTGGGTGAAACCTTCCGTAGAATATTTGAAAAAGTATTTAAAGGAATATCATTTTGATGCTTTGGTGACTACGGGGCCGCCTCACAGCCTTCATTTGATAGGTTTGGATCTTAAAAAATATTTCCCAAATCTGAAATGGATTGTAGATTTTAGAGATCCATGGACAGAAATTTCGTATTACAAGCATCTTAAACTGACAAAATGGGCGGACAAAAAGCACCGAACTTTGGAAGAAAAAGTCTTTAAAAATGCAGATATTACCCTTGCTACAAGTCCCACAGATGCTGAAAATTTCAGAAAAAAAGGCGCAAATGCAGTCTGCATAACCAATGGATTTGATGAAAATGAGCTGATTGCAGAAAAATCCAAAACAGAGAAATTTACTTTGAGCTATATCGGAGTTTTGGAGCAGCTTAGAAATCCTGAAAATCTTTGGGAAATCCTGAATGCTTTGGTAGAGGAAAACGAAGATTTTTCAAAAGATTTTGAGCTGAAATTTGTGGGTAGGATAGATGATAAAATTTTGCAACAGATAGAATCTTCTACTCTTAGTAAAAATGTGAATTTATGTGGTTATCTTTCTCATAATAGGGCTGTTGAGGAAATGAATAATTCAGATATTCTGCTGATTACAAACTTTGACCGCGATTCTTCCAAGGGAATCATTCCAGGGAAATTGTTTGAATATCTGGCAGTTGGGAAAAAGATTATTTCCTTTGGTCCGAAGGAAAGTGATGTAGCCGATATTTTGAAAGAAACAGGCTCAGGTAGGCATTTTGGATATGCTGATAATCAAGAAATTAAAAACTATATTTTAGAAATCTATCAGCAGTGGAAAATTGGGAATTTGGAAGCCAACCAGCAAAGTGTCCAGCAGTATTCTAGAAGAAATCTCACGAAAAAACTTTCAGAAATTTTATAAAATAAAAAGTGAAGATGCATAGGCGTCTTCACTTTTATTATGAGAGTTTAATTATTTTTAATTAAAACTTATTTTCCACATGTGCGGCATTTAGTAGGAAATTGTGCATGTCGGTATTTCTGACAAATGATTTAAGGTTTTCACTACCAGGGCCGTACATTGCAAGTTCTGTGTAATCAGAAGAGTGGTCCATACTAATCCAGCCAACAGAAGTGTATGCTTTCTGCATCTCTGCTAAAGCTCTGAATGGTAGGTTTTTATGGTTGTATAGTCCATCTTCTTTTTTAAGATTGTTGTAATAAGAAAGAAGTTCTTTCGCTTGTTCATCAGTTACAGCGAAACCACCGCAAGCCTCTGCAATTCTGTCTTTTACAAAAGAAGTGCTGCTGGAAGCATGGATTCCCTGTAAAACCCAGTCATTAGAGTGAGTGAATTTTTGTAAGTGGTCAAAATTATCATTGGTTTTACTTCCGTAAATCAGCCCAGGGTTGGCATTTCCATGGTCGCTGGTAATCACTACCAAAGTATTTTTGTCTTTTTTAGCGAAGTCCATTACTACTTTTACAGCTTCATCAAAGGCAATTTGGTCAAATAATAGAGCCGCAATATCGTTTCCGTGTGCTGCCCAGTCTACTTTTCCACCTTCTATTTGTAATGCAAAACCATTTTTGTGGTCTTTCATCTGGTCGATTGCCTTTTGAGCCATTTCGGCAAGGCTAGGGATGTTTTTTGATGCTTTTTCATCGCGTAAATGATCTACGGTGTAAGGCACAGCATCTTCATCAAAAGTTCCTAAAATAGGCTTGTTTTTAGGAGCGCTGAGCATTTCTGATTTAGTTTTTGCGATGGTGTATCCTTTTTTCACAAATAAATCAAAAACATCTTTTTTATCCTTTCTTTTGTCTTTGTCGAAGTATTGGCTGCCGCCTCCCATCATTACATCAAAGTTTAGTTCTGCATACTGCTCAGCGATGTGGTCCATGGCGTTTCTTCTCTTGCTGGTAACGCAAAATCCTGCTGGTGTAGCGTGGGTGATAGGAACCGTAGTTACACATCCTACCTTTTTGCCAGCTTGTTTGAACTTCTGAAGAATAGGCATATTTTCCTTTCCGTTAGGGCTTACATTCAGGCTTCCGTTATTCACACGGACACCGCCTCCCCAAGAGGAACTTGCTGCTGCTGAGTCTGTTACGATAGCATTCGCAGAAGCCATATCCATCAATGCTCTTTGGACAAGATTATCTTCGTAAAGTCCCACCCAGTTGGAACTTTTTCCGTTTTTTCTTTTCAGGTAGATGTCTGCCATTATCATCGTTCCTACGCTCATCCCATCACTTACCATGAAGATGATATTTTTGGCTTTTTTGCCACGGAATTCTTCTTTTATAGTGTTTGCTTTTGCTCCAAATGGAGTTAGCAACATTCCGCCTAAAGCAGCTAATGAACCTGTTTTCAGAAAGTCTCTTCTTTTCATTTTGATTTAGTATTTATAAATGAATTTTGTGCAAATATACGGAATAAAGATGATGAATTTATTTTTTTGAGCCAAAAAAGATGTTTTGATTTAATGATTCAAAAGTAAAGATGCTACTTTCCTGAAAATTGATGATAAAAATCATATTGTGAATTAGCAAGAAAATAAAAAATAGTATTACTTTTGTGCCATAATTTTTTAAAAAGATAGCATAAGTTTAAATTTTATATTTCATTATGAACAAAAAAGTATTATTAGTGTCTAGTTTGTTAATGTCCTTGATGGGATATTCACAAACGGTGAAGGGTAGGGTAGTTCAGCATGACAATCCCGTTTCTAATGCCAGCATTATACTAAAAAAGGGGGACAAGGAAATGACCTCTATGACTGATGCTTCGGGATTTTTTAATGTAACACTTACAGAAGGAGGAAGTTACACTATCAGCATCGTAGCAGAGGGAGCAAATCCATTGGAAAACCAAATTACAGTAGAAGATAATGGAGTTTTGGATTTAGGAGATGTGATTGTTTATCAGATGGTTACATCACAACCTGTGGTTGAAGAAAAGCCTGTAACTGAGCAGCCAACAGAACCTACTGTAGCAAAAAATACTACAGATCCTAACGAACCACAAGACGAGGAAGAAGATGGAAAAGTAAAAAAACTACAAACTGTAGAAATCATAGGAAGAGCAAGAAAAGACTATAATAGTGATTATTCTTTCTCTGCTTCTAAAATTGCTCTAAAAAACATGGAAGTTTCCCAAGCGATAACTACCGTGACTAAAGAGCTTATCACAGATAGAGGAATTACAAGATTAGGAGATGTGGTGAAGAATGTGAGTGGGGTGAACCAAACGAGTTTCTACAACTTATATTCTATCCGTGGGGTAACTCAAGCATCTGGATATAGAGAGAATAGATTAGTAAATGGTATGGCGACTTCTGTTTATTTCTTCTCTCAACCTCTAATGATGAACATAGAAAGGGTAGAAGTAATCAAAGGTCCTGCGAGTATGACTTTCTCTAGTACAGACCCAGGGGGAAGTATCAATATGGTAACTAAAAAACCTTTGTCTACGAATAGAAAAGAAGTTAGTCTAAGTGTTGGTAGCTACGGAGCTATTGTAGGAGCTTTAGACTTTACAGGTCCTTTGAATAAGGATAAATCTTTACTATACCGTTTGAATTTAGGTTATGAAAACTCTGGAAGTTTCAGAGACCTGCAATTCAAAAAAGCGTATATGGTAGCGCCTACAATCACATATGTGCCGAATGATAAAACAAGAGTGAATGTAGAGTTGGTATTGACTAATAACAACAATAGACTAGATAGAGGTCAGCCTATTTTCAAGGCGAATGCAGGTGAAAAACCAGCGCTTAACTCTACACCAATCAGCTATGCTATCGGAGCAGCTAATGACTATAACAAGACATTAGACATCAACTTGATGGGGAACTTGACTCACCAGTTTAATGAGTACATCGGTCTTAACCTTGCTTATATGAAACATATCTGGAATGAAGACCTAGTAGAGCTAAGAACAAATAACAAGTTTGGAAAAGATGCTACTGGGACAAGACAACCTTACTGGGTAGAGATGAGATATGTTCAGCGTCAGCAAAAATTCTTAACAGATAATATCAATGCATACTTGAATGCAAATTGGAATATTGGAGAGTCTATCAAGAATAAAACTGTTGCAGGATATGATTTTATCGCTTTTGAGATTAGTAATGCAGGAGGAACTAATACTGTGAGAGATTACCTTGCTGATGGTGTTACACCAAGAATTCCGCACTGGGATTTAAGAATTAAAGATGGTTCTCAGTACAAGTTAATGTATCCTGGTATGTATCAGCCACAAGCGAAAAGAATTACACCGATTGTTCCTATGTATTATAATACAAATGCAATCTATGTAATGAACCAATTAGAGTGGAATAAATTGATTTTCAACTTTGGTCTTCGTCAGGAGTGGTACACAGATAAGAACCACTACAAGACTGATAAAGAACAAGTTGTAAAACAAAACAAACTTTTAGCAAGAGCAGGTTTGGTATACAAACTTACCGATAATATCAATCTTTACGCTTCTTATGTAGAAGGTTTCCAAATGCAGACGGATTCTTATTTAGGATCTGATGCATTTAGAACAGATGGAAACACAGGTGCTATCGCTAGAGAGCCATTCAAACCTAAAACATCAAGAATGTGGGAAGGAGGTATTAAAACTGAATGGTTTGATGGAAAATTACATGCAACACTAGCTTACTACAACATCAAGCAGAAAAATGTATTAACATATGCTGATGGAAGCGGGCAAGCAGATGAACTTTCTAATGAAGGTGCAACTGAGAAAAACCAAGGGATAGAGCTAGAAGTAATGGGTAGAATCTTGCCAAACTGGATGATTAATGCAGGGTATGCTTACATAGATGCTAATCTTACTAGATTTGATAGTGCATCAAACAAAGACATCACTTATAGAAAAGATAATGCGCCTAAGCATTCACTAAACATCTGGACAAGATACGACATCAAAGAAGGACCTTTCCGTAACTTTGGTGCTGGTGCAGGGCTTAACTATGTAGGTGAGAAAATCTCTTGGCAAGAGCGTGACTTAGTTTTACCAGCATACACTGTTGTAGATGCAGCGGTATACTATAAGTTGAAATCTATGCAGCTTTCATTCAATGTTAATAATGTATTTAACAAAGAATATTGGGTAGGAGCGTTTAACTATCCAAGACTATTCCCAGGAACGCCAAGAAATGTGATGTTTGCTGTAAAATACACATTCTAAGATAGATACAAGGTTTTTTCATAAAAATAATTTAATTTGTTGAAAACCGATAGTTTATAATGGCTATCGGTTTTTTGATTATATTTGTGTTGCTAAATAATATAAAGTCAAATTATTATGAGGATAAAAACTATCTTGACGGGTCTGAGTTTGTTGTTTGTTTTAAGTTGTGTAAATCAGCAGAATACAAACAAACCAGTAAAAACAAAAATAGAAAAATCTCATAAAAGACACCTGCGAAAACAACTTGCTTCTTTCATAAAAGGAATGCGAAAAGGCAAGCCAGATGAAGTAAAAGCATATTTTGATTTTCCTATCAAAAATGATAATTTTTGGTATGCGACTTTGGATTATGAAAAATGGGAGGAATATAAAGGAAAAGGATTTGGTGAGAAAGAATTTCAGATATATTTTGATGCGATTTTCATGGGCGATTTCAGGGAAACTTTAGGAAGAATAAATGTTAATAGATTATTAAAACAAGGATATGATAAAGCAGAATATTCATATGATAGTTGGAATGGTGGGTTTAAAGATATCTTAGAAGTCACATATGCAGATAATAAAATAACCATGACTTTTAATTCAACAGTCTATTATGAAGACATGGCGGATGAATATTCACAAGTATTTGTTTTCACAACGAAAGATGGCGTTCTGAAATTTAAAGATTTCCAAATAGCAGGGTAGGGCTCTTCGGAAAAAGATAGTTAAAAATTTCAAAATAATTATCTTTGCCCTTATTTTTTTAATTATTAAACTTTACAATGAAAATAGGAATCATCGGAGCGATGGAATTAGAAGTCCAGCTTCTGCGAGAAAAATTACAAGATAGAAAAGACACCGAATTATTTGGATTTACTTTCCATGAAGGGAGAATCGGCAGCCATCAGGTGGTGGTGCTTTTGTCTGGGATAGGAAAGGTGAGTGCAGCGGTGGCTACTGCGCTTTTAATCAATCAGTTTAAACCAGAATTAATCATCAATACAGGAACAGCAGGAGGTCTGAAAGACACCAGAGTTTATGATATTATCTTGGCTACGGAGGTGAGACACCATGATGTGGATGTCACAGCTTTCGGCTACGAAATAGGGCAACAGGCAAAAATGCCGCCTGCTTTTTTTGCGGATGAGCAGTGGCTGAGCCTTGCCGAGGAACATTGCGGAAAATATACTGACCAGCTTCGTAAAGGGCTGGTAGTCAGTGGAGATTCTTTCATCAGCGATAGACAACGCCGAGAATGGATAGAAAAAAGCTTCTCAGAGGCGCTGGCTGTGGAGATGTAAGCGAGTGCCATTGCCCAGACCTGCCACATTATGGGCATTCCGTTTCTGATGCTGAGAGCAATTTCGGATAATGCAGGCGAGGGAGATACCGTTTCCTATGAATCCTTTGTGGAGAAGGCTGGGGCGCTTTCGGCGGAGATGAATATTAGTTTTATTGAGAATTTAAAATAATTTCATGAATTTTAAAAGGGTAAAGCTAATCGCCTCGGAAGAATGGAAAAGCATCAATAGGCAGAAAGTGCTGATTTACTTGGTTTTCATCATTGTTGCTGTTTTGTCTCTGGCGGCTTATATCGGTTGGGAAAATGTCCATCATCACAATGAGGAGCAGGAACATTACCAGTCCGAAGTTGTTCAGCAGTGGGAAAACCAGCCCGACAGGCACCCGCACAGGGTTTCGCATTATG
This sequence comes from uncultured Flavobacteriaceae bacterium, assembly GCA_963509715.1. Lineage (GTDB taxonomy): Bacteria > Bacteroidota > Bacteroidia > Flavobacteriales > Weeksellaceae > JABCPE02. The sequence continues at coordinate 9,645 of CAUPCB010000028.1, forward strand.
GATATTTGGTTTTTCGGGACAAATATCCTCTGAGTGCCTTTGATTTTGGGGTAAATTCTTATGTGGGGAACTCTGTTTTTTTGGAGGCACACAGACAGAATACGATGAATATGAGTGATGCCTCGTTTTCCAACGGAATACTGAGGTTTGGGGAACTGAGTATGGCTCTGATTTTCCAGCTGATTTTACCTTTATTCATTATTTTCATTGGTTTTGGTTCGGTTTCTGGGCTGAAACAAAATGGAGTTTTGAAGCTGATTTTGGTTCAAAATACGACTTACAAAGACCTTATTTTTGGAAAAACTTTGGGGATTTACGCCGTTACGATGGCTTATTTCCTTCCCATTCTTATTTTGGGAATTGCTTTCACAGGGTTGATGTCAGGTGCTGATGCAGAGGGACTTATACCGAGAGCTTTCCTGCTGGTGGCTTCTTACAGCGTTTATTTTTTGATTTTTTCGTTTGTAGTGGTGATTTTTTCGGCATTGAATAAAACTCCTAAATCTACTTTGCTTGTTCTGTTAATTGTTTGGTTTTCAATGGTTTTTATTCTTCCAAAAGCCGCACAGACACTTGGCGCAAATATCTATGAAGCACCGAATAAAAATGATTTTGATATTTCCATTCATAACCAGATTAAAAAAGAAGGAGATAGCCATAATCCTGATGACCAGCACTTTAAGGAGCTGAAAGAAGAAATTCTGAAAAAATATAATGTCAATTCCATCGAAGAACTGCCGATAAATTACGGTGGATTGGTCTTTGCGGAAGGCGAAAAAATTACCACGAAAATTTTTGGTGAAAAATTTGAGGAATTGATTAAAATTTATCAAAATCAAAACAAAGTAAGCGAAATTTTGGGCTTTGCTAATCCTTATTTGGCGATGAGAAATATGTCTATGGGCTTCAGCGGAAGTAGTTTTTCTGATGCTGTAAGTTTCCAGCGACAGGCCGAAAAATACCGATATGACCGCACTCAGTATCTGAATAAACTTCAGCAGGAGGAAATAAAATATTATAAAGAATCCCAAAAAGAGCGGACACAGAGGATAAATAATGAGCTTCTGAAACAAATGCCACCGTTCAAATACCAGCATTTTTCTACTTATGAAATTCTGAAAGAGCAGATTTTGGGGATTTCAGCGTTTGTTTTTATGCTGTTTGCATTGGTTTTAGCAGCAAATTATATTCAGAAAAATAGTAATAAATTTTTGTAAAGATGAAGAGGATTTTAAGCATAGAATTTAAAAATATTTTCAGGAATAACGCCTTCCGAATTGGGGTTTTGGTGGTTTTTCTCTTTGGGCTTTACGGAATTTATTACGGAAACAGAGTCATAGAGGAACAAAAAGAAAATATTTCCAGAATAGAACATCTGGAAAATGAGAGTATAGAGCACATTCTGCACATTGCGGGCGCGGAGAACACGGCGGGAACGGATATTTATTATATGATTTTTCATACTTATAATCCACCAACAGACTGGGCAGCGTTTTCCCTAGGGCAGAGGGACATTCTAAATTATAATATCAAAACCAAAATTCTGGCATTAGAAGGGCAGATTTATGATAATGAGCTGACCAATCCTTTGTCTCTTTTGGTGGGCAATCTAGATTTGTCATTTGTTTTTATTTATCTTTTTCCGTTATTGATTATTGCGCTTGGTTTCAGTTTGATTTCGGAGGAAAAAGAAACAGGAGTTTGGAGTATGATAAAGATTTCTGGAGTGCCTACGCTTAGTTTTGTTTTTTATAAAATCTTCGCAAGGTGGCTGATAGTGGTGTCTTTGGTCATTATACTGATGATCGTGGCGGCTTTGGTTTTCAGGGCTGGTTTTGGAGTGGTATTTTTTGCTATTTTAGGAATTTCTATTTTTTATGTAAGTTTTTGGTTTGCAGTGGTTTGTCTTATCAATTCATTGAATAAAAACTCAACTTACAACGCTATTTTGTCCGTGGGAATTTGGATTGTGCTATGTCTGATGTTTCCAGCTTTGGGAAATACGATAATTACGGCTACCACTCCTGTTCATAAGGCTATGGAAACTACACTCATCCAGCGTGAAGCCTATCATGAGAAGTGGGATAAGCCCAAATCGGTAACGATGAACAAATTTTACCAAGAGTATCCCGAGTATAAAAAATATAAAATTCCAGAAGAAAAATACTATGTAGCAGGCTGGTATTATGCGATGCAGTATGTGGCTGATAAAGAGGCAGAACCGGCATCCAAACTGATGGAACAAAAGCTGATGGAACGCCAGCACAAAGCCGAAACTTTGGGAATATTTCTTCCTACGGTGGGAGTGCAGAGAATGTATAACACCTTGGTTAATACAGATTTAGAGGCCCATATGAGATATTTGGCATTGGTGAGAAAGCACCACAAAGCTGTGCGGGAGTTTTTTTATCCTTATATTTTTGAGGAAACTTTGACCAAAAATACACCTTGGGAAAAAAGACCTAAATATCAGCCGCCAGTAGAAACCACAGACATAAGCTGGAAAACCCTATTAGTGGGCTTATTGTACTCATTATTACTAGTGTTTATCGGAATAAAATTGACTAAAAAAATATAGAATTTTATGCTTATTGCAGAAAACTTATCTAAAACATACGGAGATTACAAGGCTTTAAATAATCTAAATTTAAAGCTAAACGAAGGTGAAATTTTTGCTCTTCTGGGACAGAATGGAGCAGGGAAGAGCACGACGATCAATATATTTTTAGGCTTTGTGAAACCGACCGAAGGAGTTGCAAAAATCAATGGAATCTCTGTGGTAGACCATCCAGAGGAGACCAAGAAATTTATCGCCTATATTCCTGAAACCGTGCTGCTTTACCCTAATTTGACAGGCGTAGAAAATCTTAAATTTTTCTCCTCTTTGGCTGGGTTTGATTATAATGATGAAGAACTTACGAATTTCCTAAGTAAAGCAGGCCTGCAGTCTGATGCTCATCACAATAGGTTGGGAGGCTATTCTAAAGGGATGCGCCAAAAAGTGGGCATCGCCATTGCCATCGCTAAAAAGGCGAAAGTACTACTTCTGGATGAGCCTACATCTGGTCTAGACCCAAAGGCATCGAATGAATTTTCTGAAATATTGAAAGAATTGGCTTCGGAGGGAACTACTATTTTCATGGCGACACATGATATTTTTAGGGCAAAAGAAGTGGTTGACCGAATAGGTATTATGAAGCGAGGGAATTTGATTTCCGAAATCAATACTGATGAAATCTCTGCCAATGAGCTGGAAAAACTCTATCTTCAGACCGTTTAGAAATAAAAAAAGACTTGAAAATCAAGTCTTTTATTTTTTTTTGGATTTTTTCTTCTTTTTGTTTAGGACGACATTATATTTGAAACTATTGACATTCCAAACAGGGATATAGTAAAAAAGAAAACCAAGAAAATAGCTGATAGCAAAGGATAAAAAAGCATCCAAACTAAGTTCAAAAAATGTGGTTCCTGTGAAGAAATAATACCCAAGATTTGAAATTAAAAATATAATTACTCCCATTAAAATAGCATTTATCAAGGAATATTTTACCCTTCCCAGCTGCATGCTGTTTTCCCAATATTCTATGAATTTTTCGTCTTTATCTTTATTTTTCTTATCCATTTTTCTATTTTTTGCAAAGGTAGAGAATTTATTTATATTTCTGAGCCAAAGCCTGCAGAATGCTCCAAGTTTCCGCATCTAAAATGCCATCATAGTTTTCAGGTCTGAAATGATACTGAAACGCTTCTATAACGCTTTTTGTCTGTTTGTCCCACATTCCTGTAATTTGGATATCATACCCAAAACTCTTAAAGGTTGATTGTATTTTTCGTATAAAAGAAGCATCTTCATATAATGTAGTAATATCTTCTAATGCACTTGGATAAAATTCTTGTTTTTTATCCTCATCATACCACATACCTATTTGGTGTTTTTCATATAATGTTTTCCAAGGAAACAGTGGGCCAGGGTCTTGTTTTCTTGTCGGAGCAATATCCGAATGAGCCAAAATATTAGTAGGAGGAATTATATATCTTTTGCTAATGTCTTTCACCAAAACGGCTATTTTTTCTATTTGATGTTCAGGGAATGCTTGGAATTGTCTCTTTCCTAAACTATCTACTACATAGCCCATATTTACTATTTCTATACCTATAGAGCTGTCGTTCAGGTTATTGCTGTTTTTCCAAGCGCTGATTCCTGCATGATAGGCTCTTTTGTTTTCATCTACTAATTGATAGATTTCATGATCATCTAAATCACTTACAAGATAGTGGGAACTTACTGACTGCTGTGTCAAAACTCTTATGGATTTTTCATTATCCAAAGCCGTATAGTGCAGAATGATGTATCTCTGGCGGAAGCCTTGTCCCAACGAAGGGAAGTAAGTTTTAGTGATTTTATATTTTTTTGGCTTGGCCGAAACTATAGACCCATAGCTTATAGTATTATTATTTTTGGTGCTGTCCGCAATGTTCACTCTATAAAAATCCTCTGTTCCTATATGGACTATTTCTCCTTTTTTTTCCTTTTCAGAGTTTGTTTTGTTTGGGTCTAATGAAGATTCGGCTGCATTGGCTATTTTTTTCTGCGAATCACAAGAAAAAGCCAAAATACATAAGCAGCTGATATAAAATATTTTACGCATGATATAAATAATTAAACTAATTTTTTTTCAAAAATACGAATATTTTTTTCAAAAAAAATTTGTGGGTTTAAAAAAAAGTTATACCTTTGCAAAGCAAATACAGAAAGGGAGTTCTTAAAGAATAAAAGGAGGGTTGCCGGAGTGGTTAACGGAGCAGTTTGCTAAACTGTCGACTTTCGGGTCGCATGAGTTCGAATCTCATACCCTCCGCAACTGGTAAGATATTCGGGGTGTAGCGTAGCCCGGTCATCGCGCCTGGTTTGGGACCAGGAGGTCGCAGGTTCGAATCCTGCCACCCCGACAAAAGTTTATTAGTTCTTTTTAAAAACTAATTAATGGGTGCGTAGCTCAGCTGGATAGAGCATCTGCCTTCTAAGCAGACGGTCAAAGGTTCGAATCCTTTCGCGCTCACGGATTTTAAATAAAAACATCTTCAATTTTTGGAGATGTTTTTTTATTTGCTAAAAATTAAAAATCATTTTTAAATACTTGAAATTTCACTTTTTGATAAATATCAAAGGATATTTGTCAGAATTCATAGAAATTTGCACCATCAAATAAACAAACAAAACATATGACAAGTAAGAATAAGTTGTATTATGCATTATTATTTATGTCTTCTTTCAGTTTTGGGCAGTCTTCTTCTGACCAGCTGAAAGAACTCATTAATAGTGCATTAGAAAGAGATGGGCAGTATCAGCAGCAAAATCTGGAACTGCAATATGTGGATATTGACCAAAAGAGATTAACTGATACTTTCCTTCCGAAAGTAGAGCTGAAAGGAAAAGTAGGCTATATGGACACGCGGATAAATTACACTTCGCCAGAGATGGGAATTCCGCCATTTCCGCCTATATTCCCAGGGATGAAGATTCCCTCTCAGGATAATACTTTAGGGATTTCTGGGTTTTCGGGAGCATCTAAATTACAAGCTTCTGTGGTGCTTTTTTCAGGAGGAAAAGTAGGACATTTGAAAAAAGCCTTAAACGAGAAAAAACTTTCTCAACAGGAGCTTTTATCCAGCAGTAAGAATGAAGTGATTACTTCTATTGCGAAAATTTATGACCAGTTTGCATTGGTTCATCAGTCTAAAAAAGTTTTAGATGAAAGCAAAAAAAGGCTGGAAATCAACAGAAAAACTGCAGAAAAAGCGCTGGGATACGGACTGATAACGCCGTATGATTTTAAGAAAATAGAACTGGCACAGGTCACGCTGGATACTAAAATGATAGAATACGAAGGAAAGCGCGAACTGCTTATCACTCAACTGCATATCCTCACAGGAATTGACAGAGAGCGCATCGCGGAGATAGAGCCAGACTTGCAGGTTTTAAACTATGTAGTGGAGGACAAATCCATAGAAAACAGACCTGAAATAAAAGCCCTAAACCATGGAATAGCCGCGGCAGAATACAAAATAAAAGCCGAGAAAACTTGGTGGATTCCAAAGGTGCAGCTTTCTACTTCGCTGTCTTACTTTGGGCTTTATGGTGACCATATTCAGACTTCTAATGATGTGGTTCCTCATTTGGTGAAAAAACTGGATATTCATACCAAACCACTTAGTCTTTTCCCGATGTTTAATGCTGGAATAGGCTTTAAATGGAGCCTTTTCGATGGGAATACAGGAAAACGAGAAGCTGAAAAAAGCAAGATAGACAAAATGGTTTTGGAGAACAAAAAAGCAGATTCACAGAGAAAATTGCAGCTGAATCTTGCAAATAATCAAACCAATTATGACATTGCTTTGGCGCAGATAGAATTAAAGGACAAAGCTCGTAAAATCGCCAAAAATGCATTAGACCAAGTGGAAAAAGAATTTCGCTACGGCGTGAAAAAATCTATGGATCTGATAGATGCTGAAAACGATTTGGAAAAGGCTGAATTAGAATACAAAACGGCTGTGTTTAACCAAAGAAGAGCAGCGATAGAGCTGATGAAATCTACACAAAACTTAGATGTAGAAAAATTTTAATAACAAACAAACTGAATAATTTTAACAACCAAATAAAATCAACAAAGAAATGAAACTAAACGATATAAAAATTAAAAATAATGCTGTAAAATCTGCTCTTTTATTGACTGCATTTGCAATGGTTTCTTGTAACAGCGAAAAGCAGGAAAGCGCAGTGGAAGGAAAAGTAAAAAAAGAAGTGATTTCTTTCGCGCCGAAAATCACAGGGCGAATTTTGGAAATCTATGTAGAAGAAGGGCAGACGGTAAAGGCAGGAGATACACTCGCGAAGATAGATGCGCCGGAGATTTCGGCTAAAATAGCTCAGGCACAGGGAGCAACTCACGCAGCGACTGCACAAGCTGAGATGGCAAGAAATGGCGCTACGGCAAACCAATTAAGCCAGCTAAGAGCCAAAGAAAGAGGACTTCGTGAGCAGTATGAATACGCACAAAAATCATACAACAGAGCTACTAATATGTTCAAAGACAGTCTGATGTCGCCACAGGCATACGATGAAGTTATCGCTAAATACCAAGGCGCAAAAGCGCAATATGATGCGGTAATCGCGGAACTGAAAGATGTGGAAAACGGAACTCGGTATGAAAGAATCGGTATGGCAGCTGGACAGGCTGAGCAGGCAGCAGGAGCATTGCAAGAGGCTAGAGTAGCCTATTCTGAGCGATATGTGATTGCTACCAGCGATATGGAAATAGAATCTATCACACTTCATAAAGGTGAGCTGGCGACAGCTGGATTTGCGCTGTTCAATGGATATCTGCCAGAGAGCACTTATTTCAGATTTACTGTTCCAGAAGGGCAGATTGCAAAATACCAAAAAGGGCAGTCTGTAAATATGGAAGTAGTGTATAACAAAGCTGCTGTTTCAGGGAAGATAATGACAATAAAACAATTGACCAAATATGCCGATGTGACCACTGCTTTCCCTGATTATAAAATGCAGGAAGCTGTTTATGAAATAAAAGTAAAACCACAGGATATTCAACAAACAAAAAATATCTTGGTAAACTCTAATGTAATCCTAAAATAATGAAAAAGTTTATTCACTTACTAAAGCGTGAGTTTAAAATATTCTTAGCAAATGACACCCTGCGAAGTGTATTTATCCTTGCGCCCATAGTTTACGGACTGCTCATTGGGTTTACTTACAAAGAAGGAAAAGTGGACAATCTCCCAGTGATAGTCATAGACCAAGACCATACGCCTACTTCTTCCATGGTGGTGGATATGCTGGGAGACAATAAAACGATAAAAGTCCTCCACTATGCCCAAGAGCCGCTAAGACTGGAAGATGAAGTCATCAAGACAAAAGCTGCCGCAGTGGTGAAAATCCCTGAAAACTTTGAGAAAGATATATTGCTGAGAAAATATCCTGAAATAAATGTTTATGTGAATACAGGAAACATTCTTACTGCGAATTTCTCCTCTAAAGCGATTCAGGTGACGCTCGGGACATTGTCCGCAGGAATGGAAATGAAAACCCTCCAAAAGAGAGGTGCCAATGCAGAACAGGCAAAGATGCAGTATGAACCCTTCAAGGCGAACTACATCACGATGTTTAATACCACTTCCAATTATCTTATTTTCATGTGGCCTGCTATGATGGGCGTGGTTTTCCAGCAGGTGGTGCTGCTTGCTATGGCGGTGAGTTTCGCTTCGGATTTCCGTAGAAAATCTTTCTTGGAAAATTATAAAGGTAGTCCTGCCATTCTAATGCTCATCATGAAATGTCTTCCTATCTGGATAATTTCTGTGGTGAATATCCTTATACTTTCGGTGATGGGCTTGTATTTTAAAATACCTGTCTTAGAAAATATATTTGGTTTTGCGATTCTTGTTACGGTTTTCATCATGACCTGCACATTTTTGGGCGCGCTTTTCAGTGTTCTCTTGCCGAATGCGTTGAAAGCAACGCAGTTTCTGATGATTACCGCTTCGCCGGCGTTCATCATCGGTGGATTTACTTGGCCAAGCAGTGCGATGCCCACAGCGATACAATATTTGGCGAACATCATTCCGCTGACGCCATTTTTGGAAGCCTTTAAGATTATCCTTATCCAAAAGGGAAGTTTTGAGCTGACTTATCCATATCTTCAGCATTTGCTGATTTTGATGGCGGTTTATTTTGTGCTGTGTGTTTTGGCTTTAAAATTAAAAGTAAGAAAGCTTTCACCAGTAGAAAAAGAAGAGGAAGAAGAAAATTTTTAAACCTAAAAAAATAAACAAAATGAAGAGGGTAAAGTGGTTGTTATATGTTTAGTTTGTTTGTTTGAATGCCTTGGTTGAAAAAGTCAAGGCATTTTTTAGTAAATTGCACCAAAATTTTAGCAATGATATTAGATTATCTCAGTCAGCATGTGACTATCAACGAGACGATTAAGGCTTTTTTTGAAAAAGAGTGTATCAGAGAATTTTACGAAGAAGGCAGCGAAATAAGCGGCTGCGGGCAGTTTAACCGAAAGATATATTTCGTGGAGGAAGGTCTTACGCGGACTTTTTACTATGAAAAAGGCAAAGATATCACGAGTAATTTCTACACCGAGGGTAAAATCATGGCGCAGATAGATACCATCTACAACGGCGAACCCTCGCGCTACGGCATACAGGCTATAGAGAAAAGTGTCATCGTTTCCTGCGAATACCACAAGCTGGAAGCCACACTGAATGTCTCTAAGGAATATTCTGAGTTCAGCAGATTCGTTCTGGGAAAACTAATGACGCAGATGCAGGAGCGGATAGCCTCCCTGCAATACATGACCGCAAAAGAAAAATACAGCCACCTGATGGAGAAAAATCCCAGCATCATACTAAGGGCGCCGCTCGGTATGGTGGCTTCTTACCTTGGAATTACGCAGGAAACCCTGAGCAGGATAAGAAGTAATGGCTGATAAACCTTCTCTTTGTTCTCAAATTTTATCTTGCTTAATTGGTCGTTTTCTATGATTTTTGCCTGCTTGTCATAGACATTATGATGCAGTTCTCCAGTTCTTGGAATGGTTCAATTTTTGGAATAATGGAGTAGTTCTTTTACAATAAATAATATACCAATCCATTTTATTCTTCATCTAAAGGAGGATAATAAATGTCAAAATCAAACTCAGCATTTACTTCTCTTATAAAAGCGTTATATCTTTTATCTAAATGTACCCATGGTACGCTTTCTTCTCTATTATTAAGAAAAATGGCACAAGAAAATTCGCAAGAGTACTTTTCAGAATATTTCTTTAAAATATTTATTTTAGGCTCTAACACATCCAAAATTTTATTCATTTGGTCTTCAAAACTATCCTTGTTTTCATAAGGTGTTCCATAAATCCAGCCATTTACTTTAGCTAATCTTGAATTTACAAAATTTGGATTTATTTTTGTTCCTTTGATATAAACTTTATATGGGATCAATCCTAGTTCTTGTGTTATCATTTCTGCAGTAATATCTTCATATTCCCAAATGCAGAATCTTAAGTTTAGGTCATTCTCTATTTTTGCCATTTTTAGAATATTTTTGTTGAAAATTGTGATTGGTAGTTAGGAGAATATTCTTGTATTATATAAAGAGTCATCATAAACAATGGTACTGCACGAGAAAAAGTCATATCAAGTAGTTTCAATTCCTTAACTGGTGCGATTGATATAGATTGTAAATTTAGGTAAAAAACATTCATTAAACCCAATAAAACGGTGAAAATTTGTGCATTTTTTTCGTGCAAAAGTCGTCGATGTCAAAAACCCCAAAACATGGGAGACCGACAACTGGAAGATTTATAAAAAGTTCTCCATAGTGTCTATGTTTTTGCCTACAGTCTCCTTGTAGAGCCATTTTTCGTATTAGAGTTTTGTGATTTTTTCTTTTTTTCAAAATAGAATATTCCAGCATAAAAAGAAAAAATACAAATAATACAAGGAATGATGGATTTGTATAAAACATTTGTGTTGATTTCCTCCTCTGAATAGGTTGACCAGCAAGCATATCGATGAGAAAATTCCACTTTATTAGCATATAACCAAAAAGCCAAGACAATAAGAAGCAAAATATACTTAGCAATAGGTTTTTCAATAGGCTTAAAAATAATGCTATATAAAAATACAAGGCAAAATTGGATAGGCATAAAATGGAAAATTCCTGTAATGATATCGCTTTTTCCATCGATACAAGAATATCCATTTGGTAGGAATAGAATCATTTGAAGGCTACCAACAATCACGGATAGGATGCTTATTTTAATACTTTCTTTCATTTTCTGTAATTTCTTGTGTATTCATATTCATTATAAGTATTACATTCATACCCTAAATGAATGATATAGTGCTTAAATCTTGGTTTTAAGGCGATACTATCCAATTTGTTTTTTATGTAGATGGCTTTTTCTTTGGAAGATAGAGTATCTGCGCAAGGGATATCCTCTATATATACCGTATAGGTAGTATCTTTTTCTAGATCATATTCGGGCGAGATGGTTATTTCATTGGTTTTAAAAACTACTTTTAAATGTTCGGTAAGCTGTTTTTCGGCTTCGGTTCGTTCCAAAGCATTAGGAGTTGTAAACCAATACACTATGAATAAACCATATCTTACAAATATAAAAACAGCTATCAATAGACCTAAAAGGGCAAATATGATTGTTTTATGTTTCATATTAGGGTATAAGCATACTTTATAAAAGTTTCTTTTATTGTATATGTTTTTATATAATCACACTTTTCCATTTTTCAGGGTCTCTGTTTTCAGGCAAATACTGTTCTTTGATAGTATCTAATAGCCAGCGACCCTCTACAAGTTTGT
>CAUPCB010000029.1:0-20167 GCA_963509715.1 uncultured Flavobacteriaceae bacterium
CAAGGGGCAGGAAAAGTACTTACCAGTGATGCTAATGGTGTAGGAACTTGGAAAGATGTAGAATTATTCAAAGGAGCACCTGCTGTAGGAAGATTTACATGGAATGCAGGAGTGAGATTAGGGAATTCGCGTTGGAATAAAATCGCTACTGTGGTCGTGAAGCCTGGGACAAATATGGTTTTTGTAAAACTTCACATATTGAGTTCTCAAGTACCTCACCCTACAAAAGCCTATACTAGAGTCTATGTGGGACTGAAAGATGTAGGAGCAAATAATGGTTACACTAATGAAAAACCTGTTTACACAATGTTCCATCCATATTTAGAGCATGATTATGAATTAGTAGGGAATTTTATTTATAATAATAATACAAATTCCTATCAGACATTATATCTGAATTTACAGAGTGATGTTCCTAATATTATCAGAAGTGCCTTTGAATATAACACATCTGCTAGTCAGGTATATGGAACAACTTGGTATGAAAACTGGTTCTATTCAGTTCCTGTTAATTAAAAACAAAATAACACCACTGAAATGGTGGTGTTTATTTACAATTAAAAACGCTTCCTATTTTGGAAGTGTTTTTCTATTTAATTATTATTTTGCCTTAGCTCCTTTTCTGTTTGCTTTTACTCCTTTTTTGTTGTAAAAATTGTCATAAGCATACTGAGCCGCTTTGTAAAGGTCTATTACTCCACCAGCCACTGAAATTTGGTCAAAGTTTGCACTAGAATCTACATTTGCATTTACAGTAGATTTATTTACAGTTTTTACTAATGCTTCTTTTATCTGCTGAGGAGTAAGGCTTGGCATGTATGCCCAAAGCACAGCTGCCGCACCTGCTACCACTGGAGATGCCATAGAAGTTCCTTGTAGGTATTCGTATTTAGCATCTGGAACAGTAGAGTAGATTTCTTGCCCTGGCGCAAAAACATCTACCATTTTACCATTGTAGTTAGAGAATCTAGCTCTTAGGTTTTGGTTGTTATTTGTGCTAGCTCCTACCACTATCATGTTGCTAACGAATGGTTTTTCGTCTGACTGCTTCATGAAATTAGTAGGGAAATACTCATTTTCTCCGATGTTTTGGTTATCATTTCCTGCTGCTTTTACTAGAAGAACTCCTTTTTTCTCTGCGTATTTCATAGCCTCCCAAACATGTTTTTTCCCTGGAGATACAGCCTTACCAAAACTCATGTTAAGGATTTTAGCTCCGTTGTCTACTGCGTATCTAATGGCATTAGCAACATCTTTATCTCTTTCGTCTCCGTCTGGAACGGCTCTTACCGTCATGATTTTAGCCACCTTGTGAGCTACACCATATTGAACTTCATTTCCATGAGGAAGTCCCGCGATGATTCCAGAAACATGCGTTCCGTGAGATGCATCAGGTCCTTCGTAATGGTTGTTTCCGTAGTGTTTTTCGTTATAATTATCATAATTATCTCCTACGATTTCTTTTCTTGGGTCAAAATCAAGGTTGTAGTGTTTTGTAGCCTGAGATTCGTAGTGTTTTAGGGCACCATCTACCTCTTTTCTCAATAATTCTTCAACTTCTTTTGGAGTTTTTCCTATATTTTCAGCATCTTGAACAAGAGAGTTTAGAATCTGCAAGTTTCTGTTATCTTCTTGAGAAGCAGGTTTTATCGCTGCTAAATTAGCTTTAGTTAAAGTTTTTCCATTTAGAGTTTTTATGATACTTGGAATAGCATTATTGAATCCAGAAAAATATTGATAATATTGTTTAGCTTCTGAACCTTTTTCATCAAATAATTTTTTAGACTTTTGGTACATAGCGTATTCCTCTGGCATTTTTGCCTGATTAGCTCTATTTTTAGCAGAATCAGTCCCTTCAAATATCGGCTGATATTTTTTAACCATTCTAGTCACTTCTAGGTTATCAGCATCTACATCAGCAGTTTTTCCACCGATGAAGTTCCATCCATAGATATCATCTACATAACCGTTTTTATCATCATCTATACCGTTGTTTGGGATTTCATTTGGGTTTTTCCACATGTTGTTAATCAGCCCTGGGTGATCTACTTCCACACCGCTGTCCAAAACACCTACTACAACAGTTCTTGGCTTTAATCCTTTGGATTCTAAGAACTTGTAAGCATTGTTGGTATTAACACCATAAACATTGGTAGTTGAAAAATCTTTGTGATACCAAGTTTTTAAATCATTATTTTGCATTTTGTCTTGTGCAAAAGCAAAACTAAAAGACGCTAAAAACGCCGCTGCAATGAGTACTTTTTTCATTGTAAATTTGTTATTTATAAATTAATTACTTTTCCTTGTTCAGCAAAGATAATTTTTATCCCCTTTTTATACAAAACATTTAACTCGCTTTTAACTTTTTGATGAATGTTTTTCTTAGGTTTGATGTGAGTAATGATGAGATTTAAACCTTTCAGCCCCTCTTCGCCGACAAGTTTTTCCAAATTCTCCATTTCCTCGGTCAATAGGCGAGGAGTAAGGTGTCCATATAATTGGCTTTCAGGCTGTTCGTTGCTGTAAGAACATTCTATGGCGATGCCTTTCAGTCTTTTTTCTTTGATAATCGGAGCGATGGCTTTCCATAAATCGGCAAGCTGCTCCGTTCCCTCAATTCTATCTGCGCCTGTATCTCCGAGATATACAAAGTATTGATTTTCAGAGTTTTTTACAAGCGCCGCAGAGCTTAGATTTTTTCCTGTGTGGCTTAGATAATACATTTTCAGCTGAAAATCAGTGTTTTCTACACTCATCCATTCATCTGTGTTCAGCTTTTTGTAGGTGTATTTTCCCAAAATAGGTTTTTCGCCTTCATTGGCAAAATTAGCCCAAGCTTCCCAAGAAAAATGATGTTTTTTGAGGGCTTCTATCACGAATTCTGCTCCGTAAATGTTCTTTTTAGAATCTTCGGGCGAGTTGATCACCAGCCCTGAATTATGGTCAAAATGCGGATGCGAGATGAAATATCCCTTGATTTTCTCTTTCAAAAATTGTTCTGGACTTTCTTTTTTTCTGTTTTTTTGTAAATAAACTTTCAGCCCTGTATGGATAGTTCCTGCATCCAGAGCCAGATAGGATTCTTTGCTCGGTTCAGAGATGAGATAAGAAGAAAGATTGCTTTCGTCTATTCCGCCAAAAACGCCCAAAGGAATGATTTTAAAACTCTGTGCAGCGAACAGCTGTCCCAAGAAAACCAGCGGGAAAATAATTTTATTATTCATTTCTATGATTTTTTAGGTAAGAACCAGCCTCTGGCCCTAAATTGCAGAGTAAATCTACGACAGAAAGGTCTTTGATAAAGCCCAGTTTATCAGAAAAAGTTTGATAATATTCCTCCTGCTGGAAGGCAGGTTCTATTTTTGCTGAAAAACTTTCTCTAAAATCCTTTGCAGAAGGTGTTTTGATGTATTCCTCTGTCATTGAGAAACTTATATCAGTTTTCAATAATTTTTGAAGAATTTCCAGACTTTTTAGATTAAAATCAATTAAAAATTTCGGTTGATTTTCATAAATTTTGCTCAGCTGGTCTTCATAAAATTCAAAATAAGGAGAAGACTGATAAGCTGTTTTTATTGATTTCCAATGAAGTGCCTGCCATCTTTCCGAATATGATATTTCTATGTCTCGGAAAGCTCTTTTCCCGTTGTGGTTTATTGGGATGATCAAAGGCAGTTTTCCATTTGCCCCAAAAATACAGGCTCTATTTCGGTAAGTCTGCTTTGGGAAGTGTTCCTCTTGCTCCAAAATAATCTGATTTTCCGAATTACAAAACTCAGAAAACCAAGAAATAGGAGGGAGGTAAAATATTGGTAATAAGACTGTTTGCATTTTATTTGGATTAAGGTTTTTCTAAAAGAAGGCTTACCCATTCTTCTCTTTGAACTTGGTTTTTCAGAACTAAATCATGCTTTGTGCAGACTTCCAAAATGTCATTGACATCGAAGAAACAAAGCCCTGAAAGCAGGAGTTTCCCGCCGCTGTTTAAGACCGAAACATAAGTAGGAATGTCTGAAATCAAAATATTTCGATTGATATTCGCTAAAATAATATCAAAATTTTCCTTGCCAAGATTTTCCGCTGTCCCTTGTTCTATGCGGAAATTCATTTGGTTTCTTTCCGCATTTTCTTTGGAGTTTTCTACTGCCCATTCATCAATGTCAATGGCTAAAACATCCTCTGCGCCTTTCAGCTTTGAGAAAATGGCTAAAATAGAAGTTCCGCAACCGATATCCAGCACTTTTTTACCTCTGAAATCCATGTCCAGCATCTGCTGAATCATCAGGTAAGTAGTGGCGTGATGCCCTGTGCCGAAAGACATTTTGGGCTGAATGATGATTTCATACGATGTGTTTTGGCTTTCGTGAAATTCTGCGCGGATAAGCACTTTGTTTTCCACATTTATGGGCGAAAAATTCTTTTCCCATTCCTCATTCCAGTTGATATTCGGCATTTCCTGAATGGTGTAGGAAATTTTAACCTCATCATGGCTCAGCAGCCAAAGATTTTTTAGCTCATCTTCGCTGAAAGACTCCTCTGGAACATACGCCAGAATGCCGTCATTTTCTTCCGTAAAGCTGTCAAAACCAATGTTTATCAGCTCCGCCATTAGGATTTCGTTCCATGGCTGGAGTGGTTCTATTTTTATATTAAGTTCAAGGTATTTTTGCATTTTTCTAAATTATAATCTTATTTGAGCCGAAACTTTTATGCTGAATTTAGGCGGATTGGTTTCGAAAACGGAGCTGGTATTGTGCAAATGAGTAAGTCTATGCACAAAATCTACCCGTAAAAATCTAAAAATATTAGAGAAACCATAGCCGATTTCTATGTAAGGCTTTCCATTTAGGCCGTTTAATGCTCCATTTGCGTTGAATCTTTCCTCCAAATCTCCTATAAGATAATTGAAAGTCAGATGATTTCTCCAATTTAATTTTTTAATCAAAGGTAACCTATTGGTAATCAAGCCTTCCAGATATTGAGTGTATTGTAGGGAAACAAATCTGTTGCTTGTAAATTCAAAGAAACGCATCATGTTAAATGAATTTCTGTTGTAAAATACAAACTCATTTCCTAAATGGTTTTCCAAAAGAGGAAAAGGAACTCGGTCTGGGATAATCCCTGCTGTGAGGGAATAGTTACCCTGTCCCAAAATTCCCATAGGGATTTTTTGCTGGACATTTAGATAAATTTTATTGTATTCAAAATTACTTCCCATAATTCCCTTAAAGGCATGTGTAAACCTGAAAGTAACCGTAGGAGTAAAATTGTTATTCATTATTACCTGCTTGTTTTTATCGGATTGCAGAGCTTTTCTTCCCATTTTCCACTGAGTTTCAGAAATCATTTCAGTGGTTTTGAAATTATTAAAAACATTCCCATGCTTGTCCGTGTAATTGATATAAGACGAATCAAACAATGGGTCAAAAGTAGAATGTCTAAGGGTAAACCTCTGAGTGATAGAGTTTACAAAATCCCTCTGAAAATAGATTTCATAATTATTCTTCCAGAAAGGCTTTCTTATCAGCATATCACCATTTTTAGAAAACGCATCAAAAATCGCATTTTTGTTCTTCAGTAAAAAGTTACCATACTGCAGTGCCACTTGGTCTAAATCATGCAGGGCAGAAATTCCCACCTGTGTCCATGGGTCTCGTGAAATAATGTAATCTATACCACCGCCGTATTTGAACTCCCTGTCCTTAAATCCATAAGACAAATATCCGCTGAAAATCCATTTTTTGCTGAATTTATGATTGGTTCTAAATCCTGCTCTCAGTCTGAAACCTTCCACATCGTTATATCCAGCCGTGTAGAGTATCGGTCCTAAATCAACTTTTCCTGCCTCGTAGTAGCCTCTCAGGATAATTTCCAAAACATCTATATAAGACTTCACCGAAGGGAGATTTTTGACTTCGTCTATCATTGCATAGACTTTTTGTTCTCTTTCCGTTATCGGTTCGTGTCTATTCTTTTCCCAGTATTGCTCGTCTTTGTCGTTTGCATTAGGCAGGACAGTGATAGGTTTGCTAAATATTTTTTGGTCAAAATCTTGGTTGATTTTTATTTTTTTGCTCGAAACATGATATTTTAAAATCCCAGCCATTCCGTTTTTGCCCAGTTTCGCAGTTTCCAGCGTAACGAGGGACTTTACAGGCATGTGTATTTCAGAATCGCCCACTTCTTCAAGCTCTTGGTCTACTACAATGTTATTGATGAAGTTCAGGTTAGCCGAAGGAGCTATTTTCGCTGTAATTCTGAAAAGAGAATAGTTGCTGTGCGAAATCAGCAAAGTCCCTTCAAAAGCCAAATCTGAGGGTCTTTTAGGCTTAAAATTGATTTTATAATATCCATTTTCATTAACTTGAAAATCTCTATCTACCAGCTCAAAATCATAGTTTGAAGTAAAATTATCATTCAGCGGAGAGATGAAGTTTTTGTCTAAAATATGAATATAATTATTGTAGAAATTATATTTGATGAAAGTAGAACTTATCAACTGGGAAAACATCGCATTATCCTCTATTCCAACTCCGTCTACTTTAGTTTTTTTGATGATTTCGGCGCGTTTTTCAGGGCTTTTTTGATAATAAAAATCCGAAATATTTTCTGAGATAAAAACAGGAAGCGCCACATCATTCCCCAGACTGTCTTTGGAGGCTTCCATCACCTTTTTCAAATCCTTATAAACCTTCGTATTCTGAAACTTATCCCCAAGGCTGCTAAATGCTATCTCCATACGAGACTGATTTTCAGAGAAGTATGATTTTAGGTTGTCAGGATTGTTGATGTGTTTTTTTGCAACTAATTTTGCTAAAATCTCATGAGCTGGATTTTTATACTTTTTCTTCTTTTTTTTAGAGATGACCACGGCTTCTATTTTTTTAGAACCATCTGTATTGTCTTCATCTTCTTGTGCATAAGAGGACAGCCCTATAAATAGAGCTCCTGTAAGCAATAATTTTTTAGAATTCAGCATTTTAAAAAATGATTAAGAGGCAAAAGTATTAAAAAAATATTTGAAAAGGCTAAAATCTATTTTTAGAATTAAAAATATTGATTAGATTTACCAAATAAATCAAATATTTTCATGAAACTAAAATCTAAAATAATTTTAATTTTTATTCTTCAAATTTCGGTTTTGCTTTTTGCACAAAAACCGAAAATCAGAATTATAGCCACAGGCGGAACCATCGCAGGAGTGAGGAAATCCTCTACCGAAAGCAGCTATAAAGCAGGAGCAAAGGGCATCGATGAGCTGTTACAGGCCGTTCCAGAAATTCACCAAGTAGCCCAAGTAAGTGGCGAGCAGTTAGTGAAAATAGGCTCTCAGGATATGAACGATGAGATTTGGCTCAAATTAGCAAAAAGAATAAACGAAATCCTAAACAAGGAGGGTTACGATGGAATAGTGGTTACCCACGGAACAGACACGATGGAGGAAACGGCGTATTTCCTGAATCTTACAGTTCATAGCTCTAAACCAGTAGTAATGGTAGGTGCTATGCGTCCTTCCACAGGAATCAGTGCAGACGGACCGCTTAATTTGTATAACGCTGTAGTTGCGGCATCTGATAAAAACACAGGAAATAAAGGCGTAGTTGTGGTGATGAATGAAAATATCCTCGATGCGAAAGATGTGATAAAACACCATACGACCGCTGTGGAAACCTTTACAGGAGCGAATTCTGGTAAAATAGGCTATATTCATAATGGGAAAGTTTATTTCAGTAAAACGCCTCAAAATCTGCATACTACAAAATCAGTTTTTGATGTGGCGTCGCTGACTTCCTTGCCGAAAGTAGGGATAGTCTATGGCTATGCTAACGCTTCGGAGCTTCCGATGAAAGCCTTTATTGATGCGAAATATGACGGAATTATTTATGCTGGTGTAGGGAATGGGAATTTGTATCATTCTAATTTTGATTTGGCTGTAAAAGCCCAAAAGCAGGGTATTCAGATAGTCCGTTCTTCGCGAGTTCCTACGGGCGCTACGACACCAGATGCAGAAGTGGAGGATGCGAAATATCACTTTGTGGCTTCACAATCGCTCAATCCGCAGAAATCCAGAGTTCTGCTCATGCTGGCGCTTACCAAAACCAAAGATTGGAAGCAGATTCAAAAGTATTTTAATGAATATTAATCAAAAATAAAAATGAAAAAAAGTATTTTTTTAGTCCTTGCATTTCTTGTTTTCTCATGTCATCAGCCAGCCAAAAAATATACACAGGAAGAGGCTGAAGCCCAAGTTTTAGCCCTGCCGATGGTGCAGGAGGCATCTAAACATATCGATAAAATAACTAATGGAAAGCATGGAATTTCGTTTATTGCAGAAGAATATCTTATCGAGAAAAAGCCGTTTTATCAGATAACGGTGGGCTACAACTCGGATGTTCGTTTTGAAACTTATCATATTTTTTATGTGAATAAAGAAAACAAAGAGGATGTTCGTATTTTAGAGCCTGTTTCTGGAGAAATTATTCCTGTTTCTGAATACAAAAAATAGATTTTGGAACAAAGTATAAGAATATAAAAAATGCAAAAAATAATTATTAAAATACCACTTATTACATTGTTATTAGGTTGTAATCCAAGTGAGAATTACTTAAAAAAACATGAGGTTTTTCCATATTCTGAGGAAATTGTTCAAGAAAAGAAATATAAAATTAGTGTCAAAGAAGCTAATGATTTATATGTCAAATATTTATATGATAATAAAAAAAGAAAAGATTTAGATTATGATGAAACACTTCTTTCTCCAACCTTAATTATTGATGATCATTATGTATATTCTTTTCAGAATTTAGTTATGCAAAAGGTAGCCGTTTTTGGTATTTGGATAAATGCTAATACAGGAGAAATAACTACTAATGATGAGTCTATATGGTTAGAAAAAGATATTTCTAATAAAAATTCAAAACCTTAAAAATATTCTAATAAAGCGGATTTTTAATCAATAATGCTTACATTTGTGCAAAATTTAAATTTTCTTAAAAAATGTTACAAGTTAATTTTTTAAAAGAACATAGAGATAGAGTTTTAGAAGGGCTTAAAAAGAGAAATTTCAAAGATTTGGAGCTGGTAGATAATGCCATTTCGCTGGATGATGAAAGAAAAAAAGTTCAGTTTGATATGGATTCCCAGCTGGCTGAAATCAACAAAATTTCTAAGGAAATAGGGCTTTTGATGAAAGAAGGGAAAAAAGAAGAGGCCGAAAGCGCAAAACAAAAAACCGCTCAGTATAAAGAGGCAAGTAAAGACCTTCAGCAGAAACTAAACGAAATAGAAGAGAAACTTACAGAAATTCTGTATCTTATCCCAAATATTCCGCATGAATCTGTGAAAGCAGGTGTTTCTGCAGATGATAATGAAAATATTTATCAGTCTCACGATGTAAAAGGTCTTGGCGAGGGCGCTATTCCTCACTGGGAATTGGCTTCTAAATATAATCTTATCAACTTCGAGCTTGGTGTGAAAATCGCGGGAGCTGGTTTCCCTGTTTATTTGGGCAAGGGAGCTAAATTACAGAGAAGTTTGGTTCAGTTTTTCCTAGATAGGAACACGGAAGCAGGGTATATGGAAGTAAATCCGCCTCATGTGGTGAACGAAGCCAGCGGATATGGAACGGGACAACTACCTGATAAAGAGGGACAAATGTATTTCGTGAATGAAGATAATTTGTATCTGATTCCTACGGCGGAAGTTCCTGTGACCAACATTTACAGAGATGTGATTTTAGAGGAAAAAGAACTGCCTGTTAAAAACACGGCTTTTTCTCAATGTTATAGAAGAGAAGCAGGGTCTTACGGAGCGCATGTAAGAGGGCTGAACAGACTGCACCAGTTTGAAAAAGTGGAAATTGTAAGAATAGAAAAACCAGAAAATTCTTATCAAGCCCTTGAAGAAATGGTGGAGCATGTGAAAGGACTTCTGACAGACCTAGAACTTCCGTTTAGAATTTTGAGATTGTGCGGTGGAGATATGGGCTTTACTTCTGCACTGACTTACGATTTCGAGGTGTGGAGTGCGGCTCAGGAAAAATGGCTGGAGGTTTCTTCAGTGTCTAATTTTGAGACTTT
This sequence comes from uncultured Flavobacteriaceae bacterium, assembly GCA_963509715.1. Taxonomy (GTDB): domain Bacteria; phylum Bacteroidota; class Bacteroidia; order Flavobacteriales; family Weeksellaceae; genus JABCPE02. Next base: position 10,080 of record CAUPCB010000029.1, read on the forward strand.
CCAAGCCAACAGACTAAAATGCCGATACAAAGCCGATGGAAAAACTCAGCTGGTGCATACACTGAACGGCTCTGCGATGGCTTTACCGAGAATTATGGCGGCTCTATTGGAAAACAACCAAACTGCTGATGGAATAAAAATCCCTAAAAAATTAGTAGAATACACGAAATTTGATATCATTTCATAAATAAAAAAAACTCACTTTTTAGTGAGTTTTTTGTTTATCATGAAGGTTGCTGTGTCGGTAGCCGTAAGCAAAGTAAATACATACTCCCACAGCAGACCAAATCCCAAACCAGAACCAGTTTTCCATGCTCATTCCTGTCATGAGATAAAGGCAGGAACTCAGCCCAAGAAGTGGAATCAGGGATAATTTTTTGACAAAGGCTAAAACAGAAAGCCCTATATTTAGCAAAATATAAATGAAAATAGCGAACCTAAATTCTCCCTCTTTTTCATTGCTGAAATCCATCAAGTTTTCAAAAAACGAAGGATACAAAAGATAAATAAAAGAAACACCTCCGATGAACAGCAGCGGAAAAATCCATTGCCCATTGATATAAGGAAGGTGAAAATGCCCTTTTACTTTCTCTTTTGGTGGAAGTAGTAAAACTCCGCCACACACCAAAACAAAGGCAAAAATAGTTCCTATACTCGTAAAATCCAGTATGAAAGATTTGTCAGTAAATAGGATAGGGACACCTACGACAAATCCTGTAACCACTGTAGCGAATGACGGCGTTCTGTTCTTCTTGTGAATTTGCTGGAATTTCTTCGGAATCAGTCCATCACGGCTCATGGCATACCATATTCTAGGCTGTCCCATTTGGAAAACCAATAAAACAGTAGTAATGGACACGATGGCAACGACTTCTATGATAAATTCCATCAGTGGAAGATTGATATTTTCAGCCTTAAAGACAAAAGAAAGTGGGTCTCCTATGCCTTCGAATTTTCTATAATCCACTAGCCCTGTAAGGGTCAGAGTAAGTGCGATATAAATAGCCGTGCAGAGAAATATAGAAATAATCATCCCTTTGGGTAGGTCTCTCTGCGGATCTTTGGTCTCTTCGGAAAGCACACTCAGCGCATCAAAACCGATATAAGCAAAGAAAACACCGCTGATGGCAGACATTATCCCAGTGAAGCCATTTGGGAGGAATGATTTTTCACCTGTTGCAGTGTCTATGGGCATCCAGTTATCAGCATTGATATAGAAAACACCAATGGCGATAACCAGCACTATCGCAAGTAATTTGATTAAAACAAAAAGATTATTAAAATTCTTACTTTCTTTCACGCCGATGTAGCAAATCCAAGTGATAAGGGCATTTATCAATAGGGCAGGGAGGTCAAAAATTACCCTCAAAGAACCCAAGCGAGGAGCATTTTCCCAAGCGGAAATCAGCTCTAAATTTTGAGAGCCGTTTTTCACTGCTTTTTCGGCTTCGGTATAGCTGCACGAGAGGTATTCTGGAATGTGTAAGCCCAAATTATCAAGCAGTGAAGTGAAATAATCTGACCACGAAAAAGCCACATAAATATTCCCAAAGCTATATTCCATAATGAGCATCCAGCCGATAATCCATGCTGCCAGCTCCCCAAAAGTAGCGTATGCATAGGTGTATGCACTCCCTGCCGTAGGAATTCTACTGGCAAACTCTGCATAGCAGAGAGCCGTAAAACAGCACGAAACGCCACAAATGATATACAATAAAATGACCCCAGGGCCGCCTTTATAAATGGCTTCCCCTAGACTGCTGAAACTCCCAGCACCGATGATGGCAGCTATCCCAAAAAACACGATATCCCTCGTCGTTAGGACTCTTACAAGGTTGTTGGTATCTTGGTTATCGGAATAATTTTTCTTTTTAAAAAGCTGTTTCATTAGCAAAAATTCGTTGAAAATGGGGGCAAAATTACAGAAAAAATCTTTGAAAAATATAGAACTTAATCATAAAAAATACTAAATTTGCGCTTTACATCATTGGCTGCATAGTTTAATGGATAGAACTACGGATTTCGGCTCCGTCGGTGAGGGTTCGAATCCTTCTGCGGTCACAATAACCAATCTAAACGCTCCTAAAAAAATATTTTTAGGAGCGTTTTTTCAAGAAAAAGAAGTTTTATTAGGAACAAAAGATGTAAATCAGATAACAAAATTTTAGATTATGAAATATTATAAGATAGATATTAAATCTCATTTTCCAGAATTAGGGAGAATAGCAAGTGGTGCTGAAGGTAAAAATGTACCTGAAAAAGAGTATTTTGATAGAATAGGAAAAAGGGAAATTGTTGAAAATACTCCCATTTTTGATTATTTTATTTTAGAAAGTTTTGATAAAGAAAAATACTGGGAATGGGCTTTATTTGATGTCCACAATTTTATAGGAGAGGGAAGTCAAATACCTGGCTGGTATATCTCAGATAAATTAAAATCTCTTTTAGAAAAATTTAGAATCGCTCCGAAATATCATTTCTACGAAACACGGCTCCTCTACAAAGGAGAAAAATTCAAATACTGGATTTTTCAGTTTCCAGTAGATGGATTTGACAACTATAATTATGAAAAAAGTGAGTATTTTATAGATAATGAAAGAGTTTTGGGAATTAAGACCGCAGAAGAATATAACGAGTATGACTATAAAATCTGGAAAGAAACCAAAAAAAATATAGAGTGGGGAAAAACTGTCTTAGTAGATAAATTTGATATTGTTGATACTTGGCAAGGAGATATTCTCTGCTCAGAGCGCCTGAAACAAGCCATAGAAGAAAACGGCATCACAGGTTTTGAGTTTTTTGATATTGATTATGAAGTGGTTGTAGAGTAAATTTTAAACAAAATGAAATATTATAAAATTCAAATAAAAAGTTTTTACGGAGATAGAATAGCAAGCAACGCTAATTTTATAGATAATTCTAAAGAGTACATTTTTAAAAAGATATCTTTAGGAGAAATTATTCCAGATACGCCGATTTTTGATTATTTCTTTTTAGAAAGTTTTGATGAAAAACAATATTGGGAATGGGCTTTATTTGATGTGTATAAATTCATCGGAGAAACTAGCAATATGCTAGGAGCTTTATTAATTTCTAAAAAATTAAAAAAAGTATTAGAAAGCTTTAAGATAACAGAACCTCATTTTTATTATTTGAGTAAATTATTATATAAAGGTGAAAAAAAAGATTATTATGTTTTTCAATTTACGGGAAAAAATATATACAAAGAATTGACAAAATATATTAATTTTTCAAAATCAGAATTTTTAAATCCTGCAACAAGAAGAATTGTTTTCTTCGATGAAATAAACGATTATATAGAAAAAAGTGAAAAACTCTACTTTGAAAAAAATACAGATTTTATTAAGAAAAAAATAGTATTAAACAAAAAATTGGATTTTTTCCCTATGCAGAGTTTTTTTCAAGATAATTTAGTTTCTGAAAACTTAAAACAAGCCATAGAAGAAAACGGCATTACAGGTTTTGAGTTCTTTGATATTGATTATGAAGTGGTTGCAGAGTAAAATATAGAATACCGTAGTCTATGACTTAAATTAAAATCATTTCTTCCTATAATTTATATTATGTTAAATTGTAAATTAAAAATAAAATCCTTAACTTTGTATTCTTTTTTTTTAAACTTTATAAAATTTAATAATATGCACGAAAAACAATTTGATATATTGGGAATGAGCTGTGGCAGCTGCCAAAAGAAAATTTCCGACAAGCTGAATTCCCTTCCAGATATTTCTGCTGTGGTAGATTTAAAAACCAACAGTGTTAAAATCTCTTCCAAAAACAAAATCAATCTCCAGCAGCTGAATGATGCCGTTGGTTCCATCGGTCATTATTTCCTAAAAGACCCTGATAATCACGATTATACATTCGTAAAACCAGAAGACAAAATCTCGCCCAGCAGTGTGTATTTTTGTCCAATGGAATGCGAAGGAGAAAAACTCTACTTCAAACAAGGTAAATGCCCTGTTTGTGGGATGTATTTAGCACCTATCGAAGAGCGCGAGGAAATCAGAGAAAAAGCAAAATCAACTGAAAATCAGAAGGTTAATTTAGACAAAATCGGTGAATTTTATTGTCCGATGTTTTGCGAAGGCGACAAAACTTACCCCAAAAATACAGGCTGCCCAGTCTGTGGAATGGATTTAGTCCAAATCGTGGCCGAGGGACAGGAAGACAACTCTACCTATATAGATTTACGAAAGAAATTCTATATCGCTCTCGCCTTTACCACTCCTGTATTTATCTTAGCAATGGGCGGAATGATGGGACTTCCCATAGATAAAATCCCACACCACACGCAGCTGTATCTGCAAGCGGCTTTCACTATTCCTGTGGTCTATGCTGGATTTATGTTTTTTCAGAGGGCTTATGCTTCCTTTAAAACTTGGAATCTTAATATGTTCAGCCTCATTGGTTTAGGTGCTGGCGCGGCTTTGGTTTTGAGCTGTATTACTTTATTTTTTCCAAATATTTTCCCTAATCATGCTCATCCGCCTATCTATTTTGAAAGCGTGTGTATGATTATCACTTTGGTGTTATTAGGGCAGTTATTAGAAGCCAAAGCCCATCAAAAAACAGGAAATGCCATCCGAAAACTCATGAACCTCTCCCCTTCTGAGGCTCATTTGTGGGAAAACGGCGAGGAAAAAACCGTTAAAATCGATGAAATAAAGGCCGGTAACATCCTGAGAGTCAAACCTGGAGAAAAAATCCCAGTGGATGGAGTCATCATAGAGGGCTATTCTACCATAGACGAAAGTATGATTACAGGTGAGCCTATTCCTGTGGAAAAAAGCATTGATAATCAAGTGATTTCAGGGACTATCAATGGAAATGGAACTTTCCTGATGAAATCCCAGCGTGTAGGAAGCGAAACCCTTTTGGCTCAAATCATTAAAATGGTAAATGATGCCAGCAGAAGCAAAGCACCGATACAAAAACTAACCGACAAAGTCTCCAAAGTATTTGTCCCTGTGGTGGTTTTCATCTCCGTTCTTACCTTTGTTTTATGGTGGATTTTTGGCACCGAACCGAAGTTTTTCAATGCCTTTGTGAATGCTCTGGCTGTACTGGTTATCGCCTGTCCATGCGCCTTGGGACTTGCTACGCCTATGTCTGTGGTGGTGGGCATCGGTAAAGGTGCTCAAAATGGTATTTTGATTAAAAGTGCTGAAGCTCTGGAACAAATGGAAAAAATAAATGTCTTGATAACGGATAAAACAGGAACGCTCACAGAAGGCAAACCATCATTAGAATATGTTTTCCCAGCGAAAAATTATACAGAAAATCAAATTATCAATATTTCTGCATCATTAAACAAAAACAGCGAACATCCCCTATCCAAAGCTATTTTATCCAAATCTGACAACTCACAAATGGAGGCTGTTTCGGATTTCCAAAATTTGGTCGGAAAAGGAATTGAAGGGATAATTGGAGGTAAAAAATATTTCTTGGGAAATGAAAAATACATCACAGAAAACGCTGCCCATGTAGCAGATGAAATCAAAGAAAAAATTTCAACTCTTAAAGATAAAGCTTTTACTATTTCATATCTTATTGAAAATAATGTTGTTATAGGATTTTTATGTTTTACCGACAAACTAAAACCAACAGCGAAGAAAGCCGTAGAATTTTTGCAAAGTAAAAACATAGAAATCATCATGCTTACAGGAGATAACGAGGCTACGGCTCGTGCTGTAGCAAATGAATTAGGAATAAAAAATTATCAAGCCAACTGCCTTCCAGAAGATAAAATCAACAAAATCAAAGAATTACAAAAACAAGGGAAAGTAGTGGCAATGACCGGCGATGGTATCAATGACGCCCCTGCCCTTGCACAGGCTGATATAGGAATAGCGATGGGAACAGGGACAGATGTCGCCATAGACAGCGCAGAAATCTCTCTGCTGAAAGGCGATATCTATGGAATAGTAAAAGCCAAAATCCTTTCCGAAAAGATGATGAGAAACATCAAAGAAAATCTGTTCTTTGCGTTTATTTATAACACGCTGGGAATACCTGTGGCTGCTGGGTTGCTCTACCCTATTTTTGGGATTTTGCTCTCTCCTATGCTTGCAGCAGCAGCGATGAGTTTCAGCTCTGTTTCGGTGATAGCCAATTCACTAAGGTTAAATTCTATTAAACTATAAAAAAACTCCCAATTTTAGGGAGTTTTTTTATTTATTTCAACTTGTTATAAGGGAAATTTATCAGCAAAATTAAATGGAAAAATATAGCCGTGAAGCCCCACACAGGTTGATTTTGGAAACATAGCCTATCTATGTAAATAAGAACTCCATTTCCTACGATGAATAGTAAGATGTAAAGTATTTTGTGTTTCATTATTGTAGTATTACAGGTGTTTTACCATCAGTGATGATTACTTTATTATTGGTATTTCTTATGGCTTCTATCCATTTTTCTTGTAAAATCTTGTTGTCAAGTCCTTCGGCTCTTACGCGGTTGGCTTCGGCATCGATTTTGGCTTTTTCAAGGTTCATTTTAGAAACTTGGAGTTCATTTTTTACTTGTTCTGCTTGTTGTATTGCATTGTTTCTCAGTTCGATAGCTTTTGCCATAGAAGCAGGAGGTTTAAGCCCAGAAGTCAAATTGTTTAATTGAAAAAATTTATTTTCAAAATCTTTTTTAAGCCTAGTTTCTACTTGTCTTTCAAATGTATTGAGGTTATTCATCAGGCTGTCTGTGGTATAATTTCTGGCTTCTTCTCGGTAGGCATTGGTTACCAGTTTATTCAGGATAGAATTTTCTACATTATCCATCATTACCTCTGGCTGGTTTATGCCTAAATGCTTGTAATTGAATACGATATCCACACCTCTCCCTCTAATGGGCTGATACTGATAGGAAGGATCTACTGTGAAAACGCCCGCGTCCTTTGCAGAAACCTGCACCGCTTGTGGGTCTCCACTGGTCTCAAACATTGGTACTTGGTAGAGTTCTACCCCTGGGAAGAATGTCCATTGTCGCCCAGAAACAGTTGAAAAGTCTTCTTTTCCGTTTCTTCCATAATTTTCCATCAGAACACCTTCATAGTTCGGTTCTACACGGGAGCAGCCATTCATCATTAAAAATACAGCTGCCACAGCTGAACACCCTACGATAATGCCTATAAATGTATTTTTTTTGTTTTGCATAGTCTAAATATGTTTAGTACAAATATAATAAAAATCCCCCAAATTTGGAGGATTTTATTGTTATTCTGCTTTTGCGCTTCTTTCTGCTCTTTTTCTATCCTCTTCGGATAAAAGTTTTTTACGCATTCTGATAAAATTAGGAGTCACCTCTATACATTCATCATGCTGGATATATTCCATACATTCTTCCAATGAAAATAGAATTTTAGGCGCGATGCTTCCATCTTTATCTTTACCTGCTGCACGCATATTGTTCAGTTGCTTCCCTTCCACGATATTTACTACTAAATCCCCTGGTTTGTTCTGCTCTCCTACAATCATACCTGCATATACTTCTTCCCCTGGGTCTACGAAAAACTTACCTCTATCTTGCAGTTTTTCAATGGAATACGCTGTAGTTTGACCTTGGTTTTTAGAGATTAAAACCCCATTGTTTCTACCAGCTATAGCACCTTTGAAAGGTTTATAATCCACAAATCTATGCGCCATAATAGCCTCTCCTGCCGTTGCAGTAAGCATTTGGGAACGAAGCCCTATAAGCCCTCTGGATGGAATTTCAAACTCTAAATGCTGCATTTCTCCTTTGGTTTCCATAATGTGCAAATCTCCTTTTCTCTGAGTTGCTAGGTCGATAACCTTGGATGCAAATTCCTCTGGAACATCCACCACCAAAGATTCATACGGCTCACATTTCTCTCCATCAATATCTTTTAGGATAACCTGCGGCTGCCCAATGGTCATTTCATATCCCTCTCTTCTCATCGTTTCTATCAAAACTGAAAGGTGAAGAATTCCACGACCGAACACCAAGAAAGTATTCGCATCATCAGTTCCCTGAACACGAAGCGCCAAGTTTTTCTCTAATTCTTTTTCTAATCTCTCTTTCAAGTGGTTAGAAGTCACATATTTACCATCTTTTCCGAAAAAAGGCGAGTTATTGATAGAAAAAGTCATATTCAAAGTAGGCTCATCAATAGCGATTCTCGGGAGAGGCTCTGGATTTTCCAAATCTACGAAAGTATCACCAATCTGGAACGCATCAAAACCTACAATCGCACAAATATCCCCTGCAAAAACTTCCTCTACTTTTTTCTTTCCTAACCCCTCGAATACATATAGTTCCTTTACTTTTCCTTTTACTATTTTGTCGCCTTCTTGTGAAAGTCCTATCCACTGCCCTTCTTTTACAGAACCTCTGGTAACTTTACCAATGGCAATTCTTCCCAAGAAAGATGAATAATCCAGCGATGTTATCTGCATTTGCAGTGCTCCTTCCTCTACTTTTGGTGCTGGAACATGTTTTAAAATCCCATCTAATAAAGGCAAAATACTATCAGCAGGAGTCAAACTTGTATTAAACCAACCTTGTTTAGATGAACCGTAGTATGTAGGGAAATCAAGCTGTTCTTCCGTAGCATTGAGGTTGAAAAACAGGTCAAATACTTTGTCATGAACTTCATCTGGACGGCAGTTATCTTTATCTACTTTATTGATAACCACTATTGGTTTCAGTCCTAATTCTAAAGCTTTTTGAAGCACGAATCTCGTCTGTGGCATCGGCCCCTCGAATGCATCTACCAAGAGAACAACCCCGTCTGCCATTTTCAAAACTCTTTCCACTTCTCCCCCAAAATCAGCGTGCCCTGGAGTGTCTATCACATTGATTTTTGTGTCTTTGTAAGTTACAGAGATATTTTTAGATAAAATGGTAATCCCTCTTTCTCTCTCCAGGTCATTATTATCCATAATCAAATCACCTGATTCATCACTCTTTCTAAAAATATTGGTAGCATGAATGATTTTATCCACCAAAGTAGTTTTTCCATGGTCTACATGGGCAATAATTGCGATATTTCTAATGTTTTGCATATATATTTTTTACGGGGGCAAAAGTAATAATTTTTTTTCAAACCATTTTTATGAACTTGGTGTATCTTATATTTTTATTAGAAATAAGTAATTATTTCATTGATTTTTTTGTATTTTCATAATATTTTTTTTATACATTTGCGAAATAATTATGAAAGAGAAAGAAAGAGTAAAACTTCATTTTAGCTTCTGCCATAGAAAACCTGAAAGGTCTTTCTTTTGGAGAGGAAAACAATTTCCTGTTTGTGCAAGATGCACAGGAATACATTTGGGATACCTTTCTTTTCCATTCTTCTTATTTGGTGTAGTATCTCTCAATTTTTGGATGACTATTTTACTTATAGTTCCTACTTATTTAGATGGCTTTATTCAGGCTTATTATAATAAGGAAAGCACCAATATGAGAAGACTAATTACAGGACTAATGGCAGGTATAGGAACCATGTCTTTGGTCTCTATTACTGGAATATATATAGCTGAATTAATTTTAAAATTTGTTTAATTATGAGTGATTTAAATCAAAATCCTAATGTAAATCAACCACAAGATCAAGAAGATTTGGAGATGTGGATGAAAGTTCTTTCATTTTGTATTCCTATCGCGGGAGCTGTTATCTATTTTATGAACAAAGATAAAGCACCTGTAAAAGCAAAATCTGCATGCACTATGGCATTGATAGGTTTTGGTGTAGGACTTGTGTTACAAATCATCCAAAGAGTATTGATGAACTAGGAAAAACAATTATTAAAATGCATTTGAAAATTTTCAAATGCATTTTTTTGTTAAAAAATTTGGAGGTTTAAAAAAAAGCTGTATATTTGCAAAGCAATACCGCGGGATGGAGCAGTAGGTAGCTCGTCGGGCTCATAACCCGAAGGTCGTAGGTTCGAGTCCTGCTCCCGCTACTAAGTAAAAAGAGATTTAATTATTAAATCTCTTTTTTTGCTTCTATTTATTGATATTTTCATTAAATACTTTCTAATCATGTTTCTTCTGCTCCCACCTTCCTAATCGTTTTCTTTTTTCCAGCTGGTGCAGAGCCAGTTC
>CAUPCB010000030.1:0-19744 GCA_963509715.1 uncultured Flavobacteriaceae bacterium
CGATGAGTAGATGATTTAGCAATGCCTTTGATGTCCAAAAACTGCTTAGGTGCTTTGGAACTGAGTTTAATTTGATAACTTCTTGGGAAGTCCGTTTTCAAAAGAGTGATGATGAAATCCAATGCTTTATCGTAAGCCACAGCTGATTCTTGCTTGATTTTCACATTGATTGTAGCCAATACATCGTTGGCGTCGCATTCTATGTCATTATTCTTGTAGTGAATGATATTTTCGGGCAGGTTTCCTGTGCCTTTTTTGAGATACATAGCCGCTTTTTCAGAACCTAATTCCTTGGCTGCACGCTCCAAATCCTCACAAGCAAACCTCACATCCCAGCTGTATCGTTGGTGTTTAATGTTCCAAAGAGCTTGCTGTATGAATAGATTTAGTTTGGCTTGGTCTACATTTTTTACCTCCAAATCTTTTTTGAGCGTATATTCTTTTGACCAATCTTCCCCCTTAACATTATAATACAAAGGCATAAAGACAGCTTCTTTCCACTCATTGGTGTGGTAGTGCAACCCAAACCGATATTCTTCCATTGTCTTTTTCCATTTAGGGTCTATGAGTGAAAAGCCTTTTTCCAAGATTTCAATTACCTTGTCTTCGCTATAGCCATTGAGCTCAAAATCAAAGAGTTTGTCAAAGAGACTATGGATTTCTTTTTCTTTCATTTTGTCCGTAGCATCATAGATAACTTTTTGTACATAAGTGTCTAAGCGCTCTTTGAGTTCGGCTTTGCGTTCAGGGTTTTCTAGGTGCAGTTTTTTTTGAATGTGGCGACCCAGACCAAACTGAAATTCAAACACTAAGGTAAGTTTGTATTCAAAACGATAATAAAAATCAGGATTAAAGAACATTTGGGTAAGTTGTTCTTCCAAAGCGGGAATGATGGTGTTTTCCACTGTTTCCTGAGGAATTTCGTGAAATCCTGCGATGGTGATAGACTCCGAAGTATATTCGTAATCACTGTTATAAAACTCTATTTTATCCCTTAATTGTTTGATTTTGAAATAATCAGTAATTCCTTCCCAAAGTTCATTTCTTCCATAGGGCTTTTTGGGTAAGTCTAGCTCATTAAAGGCATCTTCTATCCCAGTTAAGATTTCTTTGATAATGCTTTCAGTGTTCATTAGGTATTGATTATTGTTGAAAACTTTCCCTTCCCCAGAAGTAAGGAGGGTCTATTTGTAAGGTTCTAAGGTAGGTATAGCCCTGTCCGCGGTGATGTGTCTCGTTTTCGATGGCGTAAAGTATCCACTGAGCAAAGCTAAAAGTCATTTGATAAATAGTAAGTGGCTGGGTGTAATCTTCTATTTCTTTCCATTCATTATCAATGATTTCAGTAGCCTTGTCCCACAAAGCCAATACATCCTCTTTGGTAGTAGGAAACTGTCCTTCTGTATAAAAAGAGGTATGTTTCTCGTGTAAAGTTTCCGTAAAGATATAATTGGTTATCATCAAAAACTCCTCTACCATTCCTGAAAAAGGGCGCAAATTTGCGATGCTAAATTCAAAAAGGTCTTTCTCAGGGAAAGCCTCAATGACCTTTCGGGTAAGAGTTCGCACATCTTTGAAATTAGTTAGTAGCGCCTCTGGTGTAAGTAATTCTTTCATTTTTTTTAATTAATATTTTTGAGTGAAAATAATATTTTTTTAATAACTGAAAACCTTTCTATTTTTTCAGCAAATTCACATTCTGATAAAGCTTTCTAATCTCATCTCTTACTTCCATTAGTACAAAACCCAAAAGGTTTTGACCGCGCCACATAGCTACATTCTTTGCTTTTTCATTCTCTTTGCCAAATCCTATCCCCCAAATGGTATCCATCGGGCTGGCTTCTACCAGTATTTTATCACCCGTAGAAAGCAGAAAGTCCATCATTTCCTTATTCTGAGTGAATTTGTAGTAATTCCCATTCAGTACGATACTATATTTAGCTTTATCCCACACCTCAGCGTCAAAATTCCGCACTTTCCTGCCTAAAGCCCTCATCAGCTTAGGGTCATAAGTGTTCATTATTTCTTCCCTGACCTCTTCATCACCGAACAAACGCGCTTTTTCAGCCATCATATACTGCTCAGCACAAGAATATTTATCGCCATCTACACGAAAAGGCGAAGGCTGCCACTGCCCTAAACAAGACTCATCTATGGCATTAGCATTAGGTTTCCAAAAGAAGACGAATTTGAGTTTCTTTGGTGAATTGATAAAAGTTTTTTTGGAGTACTTATAAGCGCCTTTGGGTTGCCAAAGCGGAACACCCTCATAATAATAGTCTTCTTCATCATCCAGCCTGTCTTCTATTTCCAAATCATTCACTGCCCAGTTGTTATAATGCCAGAAGCAAGGATAAGGGAAAAGCGTTTGGTACTCTCGCTGTTGTTCAGGTGAGAGAGTTTCATACCAATTCCAAAAATCACATTTATAATCTTCGCCAGTGCCCATACGCCAGCCCATAGAAAACTCAGAAAGGGCAGGGTATTCTATCCACTGCGGTGCCATAAGTTTGATATTTTTTTTCATTTTTTAAATCTAATTTTTTATTCCATTAACTAATTCTTCCCCATTTGTTTTTGCCTTTGTATTGTTTTATGTAGTAGTTTTTCAGGGCTTGGTGTTGTTCCTGTTGGAGCGAAGGGTCTACGCGGAGGAGCGCCTCTACGGTGTCCTTTGCTGCCTTGATGATGTGTCCGTCTTGGGCTAAGTCCAGCCGTTTGAAATCCACCACGCCGCTCTGCTGGGTACCGAGGATATCGCCTGGCCCGCGGAGTTTCATGTCCACTTCGGAAATCTTAAAGCCGTCGTTGGTCTCGCACATGGTTTTTATTCGGGTTCGGCTGTCGGAAGACATTTTATCCGAGGTCATCAGGATGCAGTAGCTCTGCTCGGCGCCTCTTCCCACTCTTCCTCTTAGCTGGTGGAGCTGGGAAAGCCCAAAACGCTCGGCACTTTCTATAATCATCACAGAGGCGTTAGGAACATTCACGCCGACTTCTATCACCGTAGTGGCGACCATGATATTTGCCTTCCCTGAAGCGAAATACTGCATCGCCTCATCTTTTTCCTGTGGTTTCATCTTTCCGTGAAGCATGGTAACGGCATAGTCTGGATAAGGAAACGCCTCGGAAACCCGCTCAAAGCCGCCCATCAAGTTTTCATAATCCAAAGCCTCACTTTCTTCTATCAAAGGATAAACGAAATAAACCTGTCTGCCCTTATCGATTTCATCTTTGGCAAAACGAAATACCGAGTTTCTGTCCTTTTCTCGCCGATGAGCTGTGATGATGGGCTTTCTTCCCATCGGAAGTTCATCTATCACAGAAACATCCAGATCCGAGTAAAAACTCATCGCCAGCGTTCTTGGGATAGGCGTGGCGGTCATGATGAGAATATGTGGCGGAATTTTATTTTTCATCCAAAGTTTTGCCCTTTGTTCCACTCCGAAACGGTGCTGTTCATCGATGATGGCAAGACCGAGGTTTTTGAATTTAACCTTGTCTTCCAGCACGGCATGGGTGCCCACCAAAATATGAAGCGTTCCGTTTTCTAGTTCCGAATGAATGATTTTTCGTTCAGCAGCTTTGGTAGAACCTGTTAAAAGTCTGATGTTTACGCCCGTTCCGAAAAGCGCCTCGGAAAGGCTGTTGAAATGCTGTTGCGCCAAGATTTCCGTAGGAGCCATCATACAGCTTTGGAAACCATTGTCTATCGCTATCAGCATCGAAAGCAGCGCTACCATGGTTTTCCCTGAGCCCACATCTCCCTGCAGAAGGCGGTTCATCTGTATAGGGAGCCTCATGTCATTTCGGATTTCTTTTAAAACTCTTTTTTGGGCATTGGTCAGCTCAAAAGGCATTCTGTTTTGATAAAAATCATTGAAAAAATCGCCCACCAAAGGGAAGGGATTTCCCACTGCCGAAGTCTTATTGTATTGTTTTTTCAAAGCATAGCCGAGCTGGAAGAAGAACGCTTCCTCGAATTTTAGCCGTCTGTCTGCCTGTTCAAATGCCGAAGTATCTTTGGGAAAATGAATATTGACAAAAGCTTCCTGTCTTCCCATGAGTCTGAGCGACTGGAGGAGGTTTTGAGGTAGATTTTCCTGAACAAGTCCCGTGACATGCCCAAGAATATGCGCTTGGATGCCTTGGAAAAATTTTTGATTGAGCCCTCGTTTTGTGATTTTCTCACTGCTCGGATAGATAGGGCGAAGTCTGAGTTCTTTTTCTCGTTTTTCTTCCAGTTCTATCTCTGGATGCGCCATAGAAAACTGCTGTCCAAAAAGGCTGACCCTTCCGAAGATGTAGAGCTCTTTATTGAGCGGAATCTGGTCTTTCAGCCACTGGGTGTATTGGAACCAAACCAAATCCAAAGCGCCTGTCTCATCGCGGAACTTCGCGGAGAGTCTTTTTTGTCCTCTTCCATAGGTGATTTCTTTTAAATCATAAATCCTTCCTTTCAGCTGGATTTCTACATTTTCTTCCTTTAAATCTGTTACTCGGTAGACTTTGCTTTTATCCAAATACCGCAGAGGGAAGAAATAGAGAAAATCCTCCACGGTAGAAATTCCCAAAACATTTTTAATCAGTTTGGAGCGTTCAGGGCCGATGCCTTTTAGATATTCTATGGGAGTAGATAAATCCAAAATGCGTTAGTATGCTCTTTCTTTATTACCTTCAAAGAAATTGATGTAAGCTCTATTCACCACTCTGTTTCCGCCAGCGGTAGGGTAGTCACCAGTGAAATACCAGTCGCCGAGGTTTTTCGGGCAGGCTTTGTGCAGGTTTTCTACGCTTTGGAAGATGATTTCCACAGGGCAGTTCATTTCCTCAGGAACTAATAATTCTGTTATTTTCGCTGAAATTTCTTCCTCAGAAAAAGGTGCATAGATTTCTTTGACATAGTTAATGACTTGGGAATCTTCTAAATCCACTTGAGATTTACATTTTTCATAAACTTCCTTTATGATATGGTCAGAACCTCTTTCTTTGTGCAGTTCTAAAGCCGCCTCGAAGGCCACCAAATCCTCCAAACGAGCCATGTCTATACCATAGCAGTCAGGATAACGGATTTGTGGAGCAGAGGATAGAACGATTATTTTTTTCGGATTCAAACGATTTAGAATTCGTAAAATACTGTTTCTCAGTGTAGTTCCTCTTACGATGCTGTCATCTATAATGACCAGATTGTCAATGTTTTTTCGGACAGAGCCGTATGTGATGTCATAAACATGGGCTACCAAATCATTTCGGCTGCTGTCTTCCGTGATGAAAGTACGGAGTTTAGCATCTTTGATGGCTACTTTTTCGGTTGTAGGGTGAAGGGATAAAATCTCTTCCAATTTCTCCTCTGAAATATTGTTTCCTAATTTTAGGATTTGGTTTTTCTTGTATTCATTCAGATGGGCGTCAGCCTCTTCTATCAGTCCGTAAAAAGAGGTTTCCGCAGTGTTCGGAATGTAGGCGAAAACCGTGTTTTTCAGGTCTTCATCTACGGAATTTAGAATTTTTGGGAAGAGTAGGGCTCCCAGTTTTTTTCTTTCTTGATAAATTTCCTTGTCGCTGCCTCGGGAGAAATAGATTCTCTCAAAAGAACAAGCCTTGTAGGGCAGGGCAGGGAGAATTTCTTCTATGGAAACATTTCCGTTTTTCTTGATAATGATGGCAGAACCAGGGTTTAGCTCTGTAATTTGCTCAAAATCAAGATTAAATGCAGTTTGTATAACAGGTCGTTCAGAGGCTACAACTACGATTTCATCATCTTTATAGTAATACGCTGGACGAATACCCGCAGGGTCTCTGATGACAAAGGCGTCGCCATGTCCTATGATTCCTGACATAGCATAGCCGCCATCCCATATGTATGCAGATTTTTTGAGGATTTTTGCTACATCCAGCTGGTTTGGGATTTCTGCCGCAGCATCTTTTTTGGAGTAGCCTTCGGCTTTTAGTTTTTGGTATAGATTTTCAACTTCGGTGTCTAGGAAATGTCCTATTCTCTCCATGATGGTCACCGTATCGGTCTGCTCTTTCGGGTGCTGGCCGAGTTCTACCAGTTTTTGGAAAAGCTCTTTGGAATTGGTCATGTTAAAATTCCCAGCCACGATGAGGTTGCGGTAAATCCAGTTGTTTTGTCGAAGAAAAGGATGAACACTTTCTATACTGTTTTTCCCAAAAGTTCCATAGCGGACATGCCCTAAAAATACATTCCCAATGTATGGAAGCAGATGTTTCTGGGCTTCTGTGTCATTTTTTATTTCTGGATTTTCTTTTAGAATTTCGCTGATTCTGGTATTGATTTGATTGAAAATATCCTGTATCGGCTGATTGGCATTAGAACGGATACGGCTGATATATCTCTCACCAGGCTGCATATCAAATTTTACGCTAGCCAGTCCAGCTCCATCCTGCCCACGGTTATGCTGTTTTTCCAGCATCAGATACATTTTATTGATACCATAAAAAGGCGTTCCGTATTTTTCTTTATAGTATTCTAAAGGTTTTAACAGACGAAGCATCGCAATGCCGCATTCATGTTGTAAGTGGTCGCTCATAGTTATATTTTGTTTTTATTTAAAAATCTTCTGTAAAAATACAAAAAAAACTAAAGTTGGGATTTTATTTCCCAATCATATTTTTGATTTTATTGAGTTTCATCAGGGCTTCTATCGGTGTCAGAGTATTGATGTCTATTTGGGTAAGTTCTTCTCTTATACTCTCTAGAGCAGGGTCATCCAGCTGAAAGAAAGAGAGCTGAAGATTTTCCTCGGTTACTCGTCTTATGTTCTCCGTGTTTTGGTCTTGGCTTCGGCTGTTTTCTAGTGTTTTTAGAATTTCCTTTGCTCTATTGACTACTTTCGTAGGCATTCCAGCCAGTTTGGCTACATAGATACCAAAGCTGTGCTCGCTGCCTCCTGCGACTAGTTTTCTTAGGAAAATCACATTATTTTTGTTCTCTTGTATAGCGATGTGATAGTTTTTAATTCTACTAAAACTATTCTGCATTTCATTTAGTTCGTGATAGTGAGTCGCAAACAGCGTTTTTGACTGTGTAGGGTGCTGGTGGAGGTATTCTGCAATAGCCCAAGCGATAGAAATCCCGTCATAAGTAGAAGTTCCGCGCCCGATTTCATCTAACAGAATGAGGCTTCGCTCTGTGATGTTGTTCAGAATGTTGGCAGATTCATTCATTTCCACCATGAAAGTAGATTCTCCAGCCGAAATGTTGTCTGATGCTCCCACACGGGTGAAAATCCTGTCCAAAACACCTATTTCGGCGTGTTTTGCAGGGACAAAACTTCCTATCTGCGCTAAAAGACAGATGATGGCGGTTTGTCTCAGAACAGCTGATTTACCAGACATATTAGGACCTGTGACCATCATAATCTGCTGGGTATCTCGGTCAAGAAAAATATCATTTGGAATGTATTTTTCACCCAGAGGCAGGGATTTTTCTATCACAGGGTGTCTTCCTTCTTGGATGTTTATTGCGAAATCTTCATTTATAATTGGTTTGGTGTAGTTTTCTGTTATCGCAAGTTCTGAAAGTCCTACCGCACAGTCTATTTCTGCAATGATTTTAGAATTGTTTTGAATGGTGTCAATATGCACGAGAACCTGCTCTTCTATTTTTTTGTAGAGCAAATGTTCCAGCTGGGCGATTTTTTCCTCAGCTCCCAGTATCTGTGATTCGTATTCTTTCAGTTCCTCAGTGATGTACCGCTCCGCATTGACCAGCGTCTGTTTTCTTATCCAGTTTTCAGGAACTTTGTCTTTATGCGTGTTTCGGACTTCTATATAATACCCAAAAACATTATTAAAATCTATTTTTAAACTTGAAATTCCTGTTCTTTCGCTCTCGCGCTGGCACATTTCATCCAAATAGGATTTTCCGCTGTAGAGGAGGTTTCTCAGTTTGTCTAATTCTTCGGAAACGCCCTCTTTGATTACATTTCCTTTGTTTATACTTACGGGAAGGTCCTCGTTTAGGTGACTTTGGAGATAATCAATGAGTTCCTTATGGCTGTGCAGAGGAGTAATCCAAGCCAAAGCATCTGGATAAGGCAACAGCAGTTCCTTTATTTTTTCAATACTTATCAAACTATTTCGGAAGTTCCCGAGTTCTTTTGGCGAAATTCTCTCTGCGGCAAGTTTTCCGAGCAGTCGGTCTAGGTCAGAAATAGTTTTTAGAAGCTCATATATGTTGTATTTTAGGTTTTCTTCTTTGTTAAAAAATTCTATCAGAGAGAGTCTTCGGTTGATTTCGTTTACGGATTTCAGCGGAAGAATCATTCTTCTTCTCAGCAGACGCCCTCCCATAGGCGTGGTCGTGCGGTCTATGATGCCCAAAAGGCTTTTGCCCTCATGGTGGTTGGAATGAATGATTTCCAAATTTCTAAGTGTAAAGCCATCCATCATCAGGTAGTCATCCTGTGGAATGTTTTGTATTTTGGTAATATGCTGAATGAGAGCATGATGGGTGTCCTCTACTAAATAGGCAAAAATAGCACCAGCAGCAGTGATGGCTAATGGAAACTCCTCTATGCCGTAGCCTTTCAGTGATTTTGTTTTGAAATGATTGGTAAGTTTCTCATAAGCAAAAGGATACTGATAAGCCCAGTCTTCCAAAGCAAAAGAGTTTCTGTCTTTTATTCTGTTTGGAAGTTCGGTTTTTCGCTGATAGATAATTTCACTAGGGCTGAAGGTATGGATGATGTGCATCAGCTTATCCGAGTTCCCTTCCGAAACAAGGAATTCTCCTGTGGAAATATCCACCAGAGCCATGCCGTATTTTTCTTTTTCACGATGGATAGACAGCAGAAAATTATTCTCTTTGGTAGTAAGAATCTGCTCATTAAAAGTAACTCCTGGCGTAACCAGCTCTGTAACGCCTCTTTTTACGATGCCCTTTGTCATCTTTGGGTCTTCCAGCTGGTCACAGATTGCGACACGCAGTCCAACACGAACTAGTTTGGGAAGGTAGGAATTAAGAGAATGGTGAGGAAAACCAGCCAGTTCGGTATGTGAGCCGCCGTTATTTCTCTTTGTGAGAACAATGCCTAGTATCTGGGAAGTTCGCACAGCATCCTGCCCAAAGGTTTCGTAAAAATCCCCCACACGAAAGAGCAGGACAGCATCTGGATATTTAGCTTTGATGCTGTTGTACTGAGCCATCAGCGGAGTTTCTTTTTGTGTCGTTTTTGCCATAAAGTGAAATTAGGTTTAAGGGAACAAAATTAAAGAAGATTTCAATAGAATTTTGTTAAAAAAGTATTATTTTTGTGCAAATTTAAACTTTTAGGGCTAAAAAAGATATTATATGCGGGTATATGATAATAAGCACTGGATATCCATACTGCTGAGTATACATAAGTCAGACTCACTAAAAACCTTGAGGTCAGGGATGATTGCCATGGCTGTATATGCGGCAATAGTGGCTTTTTTGGAGATAGAATATTTTAAAATAGACAAGGATTCTTCGATTAAAAATATTTCTCTCATCCACACGCTGCTGGGTTTTGTCTTGTCGATGCTTTTGGTTTTCAGGACTAATACTGCCTATGACCGCTGGTGGGAAGGTCGAAAACTTTTGGGAAGAATGGTAAATGACTCTCGAAATCTTGCTGTTAAACTCCACACCATGCTGGACACAGCAGACACCGAAAATAGAGACTTTTTTCAGAAATATCTTTGTTTTTTTCCTCACCTGCTCAGCAGACACTTGTCTAAAAAATCCACTAAAATGGAACTGGCACAAGACCAGCATCATACGGAAGTAGAACAGCTTCCGCATCCGCCTAATGCGCTGATTTGGAGGATACAGGAGAGAGTTCAGAAATTGTATAAAGAAGGTAAAATATCGGGAGAGCAGATGCTGATGCTGGACTATCATGCCAGAGGGTTTTTGGAAGTCTGTGGTGGTTGCGAAAGAATCAAAAACACGCCGATTCCTTATTCTTATTCATCTTTTACAAAGAAATTTATCGTTATTTATGTGATTACTCTTCCTATCGCATATTCTATGAGTATAGGATATCTTATGGTATTTCTTACTGTTTTCGTATTCTATGTGCTGATGAGTATGGAGGTGCTGGCGGAGGAGATAGAGGAGCCGTTTAACAATGATGAAAATGACCTTCCTATGGAGCTGATAGCTCAGAATATAGAGAAGAATGTAATTCGTATTTTCAGTGAATCCTAAAAAATAATTATTTTGGTTCAGAAACTTAAATTAGAAGAACTGGGGAGAATAGATGTAGAAACATTTAAACAAAGTTCTAAAACTCCTCTAGTTATAGTCCTTGATAATGTGCGCAGTATGCATAATGTAGGAGCGGTATTTCGTACAGCAGACGCTTTTTTGGTGGAGAAAATTTTACTATGCGGAATCACGCCGCAGCCGCCGCATAGAGAAATCCATAAGGCTGCACTAGGAGCTACGGAAAGCGTGGATTGGGCTTATTTTGAGTCTGTTACGGAGGCTCTACAAAGCTTAAAATCAGAAGGGTATAGAGTAGTAGGAGTGGAGCAGACTACAGGAAGCCAGATGATTACGGAATTTGACTTTGCGAAGAGTCAAAAATACGCATTGGTTCTTGGTAACGAAGTGGAGGGCATCAGTGATGAGGTTCTTCCGCTCTGTGATGACTTCATGGAGATACCTCAGCTGGGGACTAAACACTCTCTAAATGTGAGTGTTTGCGGTGGAATTGTGATGTGGGAATTTTTTAAACACTTGAAATAAATTGGGACAGGACACGCCTACTTTTCTGATTTATTTCCTGCATTTTCTTTTGATAATGTTCACCATTTCGGTGGCAGTTTTTCAAAAGGGAATTAGATATAAAAAACTGATTTACAGTGTTTTATTGGGTTTTTATATATGTTTTTTGTATTTGCAGATTTTGTCCATTATAGAGAATGAGACCACACTGAGAATTATCACTCATACTAAGCTCAATATCAGCTATATACTGTTTTCTTTGGTGTGTTTTCTTCTGCTGATAAATAGAGGGAAACCTGCTTTTTATTTTTGGCTCATTGCAGGAGTTCAGGGCATATTATATTATCTTTCGTTTAATCTGACAGGAACTGGCTTTAACGAAAGTATTCCATTTCACCTGAAAACAGGTATCAAAGGAGCGGGAATAGGGGATTTTTATAAACTTATCATAGACATCACTTTATTGGTGGCTTTATTCATTTTTTCGGCGTTTTTTTGCTTTAAAAAATTCATTAAAAAAGAAACAAAACAGAAAACCATCAACGCTAAAATTCCAGTGTTTTTGATGCTGGTTTTATTGGTCTTTAATCCTTTAAACTATGATATTTACCAAACTTATAAAGTGGTAGATGAAGACCCGAAATTTTTGTTTAAAGACAACTACCAGCCGCCTAAACAGCCTTTAAAAAACGAAACGAAGTATAATTTGGTTTGGATTTATGCAGAAGCTTTTGAGCGAATATACCTCAATCAAGAAATTTTCCCTGACCTTGCACCTAATTTGGCTCAGCTGGAGAAAGAATCACTTTCCTTTTCTAATGTTCATCAGGTCTGGGGAACAGGCTGGACTATCGCAGGAATAGCCAGTTCTCAGTGCGGAGTGCCTCTATATGCAGTGGGACGAGAGAATAACGACCTCGACCAGCTTCCGAGTTTTCTCCCTAAAATAAAGGGCGTAGGGAATATACTTGCCGAGGACGGCTACAAAAATATTTTCATACAAGGTTCTCCCAAAGCCTTTGCAGGAAATGATAAATTTTTGGAAAGTCATGGTTTTCAGATGTTTTCACTTGAAAATATTGATGAAAAGTATAAAACGCCGAGAAATCTCTCTCGCTGGGGGCTGAATGATGACAAAACCCTTGAATTTGCTAAGGATAAATATAAGGAATTAAAGTCTAAAAATCAGCCGTTTAGCATTATGATTTCTACGATAAACACTCATAGTCCGAGAGGTTTTGTTCCGCCAGATTTTAAGAAGAAAAAATATAAAAATGGGCAGAATGTTACCCTGAATGCCCTTCATGTGAGTGATTATTTGATTTCGGAATTTATCAATGAAATTAAAAAACTGGATACAGAAAAAAACACGATGATAGTGGTTTCTTCGGATCATCTCACGATGAGAAATATGGTTTCCGAAACGCTGGAACGCCATCCTGACCTCCGCCGAAATCTATTTATGATACATTTTCCTGATAAGATTTCGCCAAGAATTTCGGAGAGAAATACCTCATCTCTGGACGAGGGCGTTACGGTTTTGAATGCTATGGGTTATCCGCTGGAGCGTTTTGGACTGGGAGTTTCCTTATTTAGTAATGAAAAAAACCTGAAAGAAAAAACACAGAACAAAACGGATGATATTCTGAAAAGCTGGAAAAAATATTATTTCCAATTTTGGGAATAGACTGTTCTATCTGATTTCTCCATAACCGATAAGCCCATCGTAATTTTTTCCAAAAGGAGTGTAATACAAGAAAGCCTGATATTGGTTCTGTGTCTGCCAGAAATTCCCATTGATTTCACCGAAATTTAGTTTTCCATTTCGGTCTTTTGTCGCAAGAATATAGTTGTAAAACCCTTGTTTTAGGAATATTTTAGCGAAATATTTTTGGTTTTTTGGGTCGTAGTGCATTTGGCTCTCTTCATTAGCTTGATAGTCATTAAACTGCCCTAAAACATAGATGTCTTTCCCTTCCAAAGGATGGCTGTCCAAAGAAAACACCACCCAAGAGTAGTCGCCCTCGTAGTCGGCATTTCTTTCTTGTCCCATGTTATTGCTACGGAAATAGAAAGCACCATTGACATCTGGCTGATACTGGTAGCTGAGCGGCGAAGTCCAAGTAGGGAAGAGGTAGGTGTAGTTCACACCATCGATGTTTTCCGCTCCTGCCACCATGTCGGAGGAGGCGTTTATTGTTTTATTATCAAAGTAAGAAAACTCATTATTCCCTTGAAAAACAAGACTTAACTGCTGAAACATCAGCTGGTTTCCGAAGAGAACTGAGGAAGGTTTTAGGTTAAAAATTCCATCATTAAAATTATTATTCTGGATAATATTTAGGCTGACAGAGTTGATATTTCGGCTGGTTTCTGGGTCGGTAAGGGTGGCTTTGACTTCTACTCTTTGGTTGAGGTTTGGAGTTTTCGCTGCGGTGTATCGGCTTACATTCAGACCAATTCCAGCTCCGTTTTCTGCCACCGAAAATCTCTTTGTGAAAAGTGGTTTTTTCGGCGAATCTTTATAAACTATAAGTTCAAAATTTCCCGATATTTTAGGCTGAATGTCCTTGTTAGGAAAGGTCAGAGAGTAGTGCGTGTAGGCTTGGTGGGTGTTGAAAGAATATTTAAAATTATCAATCAATCCGCTCAGTTTTCCAGTCGCAAATTCTGTGAAAAACAGACTGTCATCTTGCCAGTTTCTGTCAAGATGTTTTATCGTGTAGCGATAAATCTGGCTGCCATTGTCCAAGTCATCAAAACGAAGGACAAGCTGCTCTCCGAACCTTATGACAGGCGTTTCGTCATTGGTTTGTGGATTAAATAGCTGAATGCTTTTAATATTCTGCCCAATGGCAAAAACGCCCGAAAACAAGAACAATAGTCTAAACATTAGGCATTTTTTATAACGGTTAATCTCGCCTTAGTGTGGTAATTTCCTTGTTTGAAGAAACGAGTGAAAAAGTCCAATTCTTCTTTTGTATAATTGTTTTTCTTGAAGAAAGAAATCTTTTTCTCGCTCACTTCTATGCTGTAGTCCAGAATTTCTTTGGAGTAGAAATTTGCCAAGAAGATTTGGTAGAAATCTTGGTCGATTCTGTCTTTATCCAAGAATTTATTTTGCTTAATACAAAAAGCGTTTTCTATGTTAGAATAAACCTCAAAACCAGAATTGATATTATGGAAAACTACCATCACAGTATCTGGTTTTTCTTCTTCTTTGTCTGCTTTTGGTTTGTATTTTTTTACGGCTTTTTCTTTTTCCTCTGCGGATAGACCAGCAGTTTCTGTGAAGAAATCAAAATATCCGTTCATAAAGTCATCCACCTCATCTTTTTTAAGGAATACGATAGGAACACCCTTGTTATAGATAAGGAATGCTTCGTGGTGTTCTTTTAGATTTTCACGGATAAGAGCTTGGTCTTCCATGAAGCTAAGGGATTCTTTAGAGTGGATGTTTTGTTTTTCTTTTTCTATGAACTCCTCATTGTAGTCGCTCATGATGGAAACTCCTGAGAACCACCATTCTTTATGCCATTCTACGATGCCCATGAAGATGATGCTTTTTTCCTTTAAATCTTTGTGTTTAGGGAAAGAAGATTTCAGAAGTTTGAATTTCTTATCGGTAGCGATGTGTTTTATTTTAAGGTGTTTTTCATCTTCGCCAAGGAAAAGGAAACTTCCCTGAACTCTCGGAGACATTTTTTCTAAATCTTTCGCTACGGGATGTTTTTTACCCAAAATCAGAACAGCCCATTCCTTTGCAGAAAGCGCAAGGAGAGAGGTGCAGGCCTCATGGATGAATCTGTCTCGGTTGTCATCTAGAGTAGCTTCTACTCTTCGTCCTGCTTCCATGATTTCCGCCTCTTGTCTCAGTAGAGCGAAGCCTGTATCTGGGAAGAATAGATAAGTTTTAGTTAGGATATTATTGAGAAGTCTTCTTACTTCGTAGTAGTCTTGGGTAGGCTCTATTTGGTAAGTTTCTCTCAGTAAATCGTTTTCTGGAGCGTATTCGTATTCGGTTTCCAAGATACCCACCAGCCCTTCAGAAATGCTTTGTATAAAAGGATCGTGAGGATTGAGCAGAATATTTTTGTTCACGGTATTGATGAAATACCAAACCAAAAATTTCACATCTTGGATATTAACCTCGCCTTCTACATAGTTTTTGTCCGTTTCGTAGAAAGGAAGCGGTTTTCCGTAAAGTTCTTTATGTTTTTTGATGAAAGAATTCCATACTTCAGACCCAGAAATGATGTCTTCTAAATAAGAAGTCAAAAACATACAAAACAGAGAAATCCCTTCTTCTCTTATGAAATTCTGCAAAGGAAGATGAAACTCTTTTTCATAGATTTTATCATTGATTTCATTGCTTATTCCTAAAAAATAAAGGTCGGATTTAGCGGTTTTGTTATAAGGTTTTATTTCTTGCCAGTCTTCTAATAAAATTCTTTTCTGTGCTGCCATCTTTCTTCTTTTTTTTGTTTCCACAAAGATAATAAAATATCTCCACCTAAATATCTGAAAAATATCATACTTTCTAATGGGAGCTGAGTAAAATTCATAACGGATTTTTGCAGTAAAATATTGAGGAAAAAACTATCTTTACACGGAATAAATAGAATTTTCTCTAAAACAATGGACACCTCTGAAAATAAGATAATCCACATCGATATGGATGCTTTCTTTGCTTCCGTAGAGCAGCTGGACTGTCCTGACCTTAGAGGGAAACCCATCGCTGTGGGCGGTGCAGGGAATAGAGGCGTGGTAGCGGCAGCAAGCTACGAAGCGAGGAAATACGGCGTTCGTAGTGCGATGAGCGGCGCGAAGGCAAGGAAACTCTGCCCAGACCTTATCTTTGTTTCGCCTCGTTTTGAGCGGTATAAGGAAATTTCTCTGCAAATCCGCGAAATCTTCTATGAATATACTGATTTGGTAGAGCCGCTTTCCCTCGATGAGGCGTATCTGGATGTAACTTTTAACAAGAAAAATAATCCCTCCGCTACGAACATCGCCAAGGAAATTCGGAAAAAAATCTTTGAAAAGACAGGATTGACCGCCTCGGCAGGAGTGTCGGTCAATAAATTCATCGCCAAAATAGCCAGTGACTATAAGAAACCCAACGGACAGACTACCATAAAACCCAATAAAATCATTCCGTTTTTGGACAGTCTTGACATCAGAAAATTTTACGGAATAGGTAAAGTAACTGCCGAAAAGATGTATGCTCTCGGGATTTTTACAGGAAAAGATTTGAGGGAAAAATCACTGCCGTTTCTGCAAAGCCATTTTGGGAACAGCGGGCTTTATTACTACGAAATTGCCCGAGGAATCCACAGAAGTCCCGTGAATCCTGTCCGAATTGCGAAATCCATAGGCGTAGAACGGACTTTCGAGCATGATGAACGGCACCAGACACACCTGCTGACACCTTTGGAAGCGCTTTCCAAAGAGCTGGAACAAAGGCTCAAAAAACGAAATCTCTCAGGGAGAACCATTACTTTGAAAATAAAATACAGCGATTTTACCACGCAGACACGGAGTAAAACTTTAGCAAAATTCGTTTCAGACCAAAATATGCTTTTTCGTATCGGCGAGGAACTTTTGTTTCAAGAAAATCTGAAAAATTCGGTAAGATTATTAGGGCTTTCCGTGTCTAACCTGAATGTTTGGGAAAAACAAAATCAACCAAAATATATTCAGCTTCAGTTTGAGTTTCCGCCTCATTAGAGAGAATTTTAATAATTACTGAAAACCAGATTTAAATCCTAACCCCGAAGAAACTTCCCGCCAAATCACTCACTCCCATGGCGATAGTTCCCCAGAAAGTAATACGAAGAATGGCTTTCAGTGGATTAGAGCCTCCTGTTTTAGCGGCAATTCCGCCCAAAAGCGCAAGGAAAAGAATAGCAGAGCCGTAGAGATAATACTCTAAATGATGAAACGGAGCAATGAAGACCACCAGCAGAGGCAGCATACCGCCAAAGAGAAACGCGCCGCCAGATGCCAGAGCCGCCTGAAAAGGTTTAGCCTGACTGATTTCGGTGATGCCCAGTTCATCTCGTACATGCGCCGCCAGAGCATCATGCTCGGTTAGTTCTTTTGCTACCTGCATCGCGGTTTCTGGTTTTAGTCCTCGCAGTTCGTAGATATGTGCAAGCATTTGTAGTTCTTCTTCGGGCGTGTCTTTCAGCTCTTGTCTTTCCCTCTCGATGTCCGCGTGTTCTATATCCGTCTGCGAACTTACCGAAACATATTCTCCTGCCGCCATGGACAAAGCTCCTGCGATAATTCCTGCCGCTGTCGCTAAAATCACAGACTCTGGCGTGGAAGTCGCTGCGGCTACTCCTATGGCAAGACTCGCCGTGGATAGTATGCCGTCATTAGCACCTAATACTGCGGCACGAAGCCAGTTACTACGGTGAATATAGTGTTTTTCAAGGTAATCATCAAGGGTTTTCATTGAAGTATTTATTTAAAACTGAAGACTAAATGCAAAGATAGTTTTCTTTTGTGTAAATCTTATTTATCCATTAAGAAAAACATAAAAATTTATAAAAAGAATAAATAAGAATATTTTATGAAAAAGTTACAGAGCAATAAAAAAAATGGGAGAACTTCCGTAGAGATTCTCCCATTGCAAATAAATTATAAATCTATATTAACTTCAAGTTTCTCAGCCAATAGCTTTGCTACTTTCAGTTTTAGTGGCTCTATGTCTATGTTTTCCATAGCATCATTCGCGAAAGCATACAGCAGCAGCGCCTGTGCTTCTTTCTTGGAAATCCCTCTGGCTCTTAGATAGAACAGCGCCTCGTCATTGAGTTGTCCTACGGTACATCCGTGCGAACATTTCACATCATCTGCAAAAATTTCCAGCTGCGGCTTGGTGTCTATGGTAGCTCCTTCGCTCAGCAGGATGTTGTTATTCTGCTGGTAAGCGTTGGTCTTCTGTGCGATTTTATTTACGAATACTTTTCCGTTGAACACGCCATGCGCCTTGTCCTTGAAAACACCTTTGTAGTTTTGGTAAGACTCACAGTTTGGCTCGTTGTGATGTACGGCTGTATGGTGGTCTACCAGCTGTTCATTTCCGATGATGGTAATACCATTCATGAAGGAATTGATATTTTCTCCTGTGTGGATGAAGTCAAGATTATTTCTCACCAATTTACCTCCGAAAGCAAAAGTATTCACTGTTGCTAAACTGTCTCGCTCTTGTTTCGCGAAAGTGCTGTCTACCAGATAAGTAGTCTGGCTGTCGTTTTGGAGTTTGTGCCAGTCAGCCTTTGCATTTTTGCCCACGAAAATTTCTGTAACCGAGTTGGTAAAAGTATAGGTTTCATCAAAGTTATGATGGCTCTCTATCACTTCCACTTTCGCCCCTTCTTCTACGATGAGGAGGTTTCTCGTTGTGTAGAATATATTTTCATCCTGATTTTCAGAGATATAGAAAAGGTGGATAGGCTTTTCTATCACAGTGTTTTTAGGAACGAAAAGGAAAAATCCATCGCTGTACAAAGCATCGTTTAGGGCTGTGAATGCTGTGTTTTTAGGCTTTATTTGGTTAAAATATTTTTCGATTAAATCTTTATTGGAAGAAAAAGCATTATTTAAAGTCAAAAATTCTGCATTTTCTACGGAGATTTTGGATAGAGCCTTTTGGAATATTCCATTGACAAAGACAATGAAATCAAAGTGCTCTTCTCCCAGATGCAGCTGGTCCAGCTGCTCTTTCGTAATGTGAAATTCCTGCTTCGGCGCCAGAGAATATTGCTTGTTCACGGCTTCGGACAGGTCGGTATATTTGTATTCCTCATCTTTTTTAGTGGGAAAACCTGCCGCCAAAAACTGGCTGAGTGCCTCGGCTCTCTCGCTGGAAAGTGTGGATTTTATTTGTTCTATTTGATTAAATAACATAAATTTTGTATTTGATTTTAATTTTTGGAGTTTGAAATTTGAGTTTTAATCTCAATTATTTTACCAGCCAGTCGTATCCTTTTTCTTCTAATTCCAAAGCCAGTTCCTTGCCTCCAGTTTTTATGATTTTTCCGTCCGCCAAAACATGCACGAAATCAGGCTGAATGTAGTTTAGCAATCTTTGGTAGTGCGTGATTAGAAGCACTGCATTTCCTTGGTTTTTGAAATGGTTCACACCTTCGGAAACGATTCTCAAAGCATCGATATCAAGTCCTGAATCTGTTTCATCCAAAATCGCCAATTTAGGGTTCAGCATCAGCATTTGGAAGATTTCGTTTCTTTTTTTCTCTCCACCAGAGAAGCCTTCGTTCAGCGAACGAGAAAGGAAGTCTTTTTTAATTCCTAAAAGCTCTGATTTTTCGCGGATGAGCGCCATCATTTCTTTTGCTGGCATTTCTTCTAGTCCGTTGGCTTTTCTAGTTTCGTTGATTGCTGCCTTGATGAAGTTGGTTACCGATACACCTGGGATTTCCACAGGATACTGGAACGACATGAAAATACCTTTCTGAGCTCTTTCCTCTGGCGCATCTTCGCCGATGTCTTCACCTTCGAAAAGGATTTCTCCCTCCGTGACTTCATAGTCTTCTCTTCCTGCAATTACTGAAGAAAGCGTGGATTTACCAGCTCCGTTAGGTCCCATAATGGCGTGAACCTCACCAGGTTTTATCTCTAAATTGATTCCTTTCAAAATTTCGGCTCCGTCTTCTATACGAGCGTGTAAGTTATTGATTCTAAGCATTATTAATGAAATTTATTTATTGTTAAATTAAAATTATTATTTATTCTTTTTATTATGGTTTTTTACTCATAGTTTTTGAGTATTATCTTTGTTTTCTTCTTCAAAAGTTACAGTCACATTAGGAAATTTTTTAAGCTTCTCTATGCGCTCTTTGAAAGCTCCTAAAATATACTCTTCCCATGGAACGCCATACTGGTCACTGTAGTACAATTGCATTTTCTTGCTGTATTCCAATCGGTCAGTAGCGGCTTTGTTTTGTCGCCAATTCAGCGCTTTGAGGGCATCATACACTTTGTCGTTTT
>CAUPCB010000031.1:0-19370 GCA_963509715.1 uncultured Flavobacteriaceae bacterium
AAAGAACAATAGAATATTACCCTATATAAATAGTATGAATAAAGAAAACATATTTACCCAAATCCGAACGCTCTTTGGTATAGAGGAGGATTGTGGTTTTACAGAAGCTGAAATGCAGCCGTTTTTTGGTGTAGTGGAGCAAATGCCAGCGTTGTTGTATGACTATTACACCACTTTGGGAAAGCATCAGGCTCTGAACCAAACGCAAGATTGTTTGGTAACTCCCAAATCTAACCTTGCTCTTTTTAACAATCCAGAATATTTTGTTTTTTATGCAGAAAATCAAAATAGTTGTTTATGGGCAATTGCAAAGGAAGATTTAGGCGAAGAAAACCCTAAAGTATATGTTAGCTATGACCAAAAAGAATGGCAGGTGGAATGCGATACATTATCTGAATTTTTGCTGGCTATGGCTCACTTGCAGGCGGTATTTGCTTTGCCTTATACTTATGTTTTAAATTCATTACTTCCGAAGATTTGGCTGCGATAAAATCCCATTTTCCCAAAAAACCTTTCGCTATACGCCATTGGTTACAAGGGGCGGAGTTCTATGGCGGGGCTGCTGACAGCATAGTAGTATTGGATGGGGGTGAGCAGCTGGTGTATGCGTCCTCATCAGAAAGTTCCTTTGAGGCGATGGATGATTTTTTTAAAGATATAGGAGAGGAAATGTAAGATTTGAGCAAACAGCTATAAAATCAAAAGTATTTTAATAGAATAAAAAATGAACAGCACAAAATCCATATCATTTTTAGATACTAAAAATGGAGATTTTTCCCTTATAAATGGAGTAGTGATTTCTTCTAAAATTACTTTTTCTGCACTCAGAGAGCAGTTTCCTGATAATGATATTTGGGATGTGGGGACAGGGTTTTATTGGATTTATTTTGAAAAATGTCCTTTTGAGGGAAAAGAGTTTGATATTTCTATTTGTTTTGAAGGAGAAAAACTCGAAACGATATTTTTTTCTATGAAAGAAAGATACACACCTTGGGAAAACTGGGCAGAGGAATATGAACTCCAAACCGAAAAACTGTATAAAAAATGGCTTACAGCACACATAGGGAAGGAGTGGGAGTTTGTCTGGGGAGAGGTGGGAGCCGCTTTTGATAGGAAAGGAGGACGAACGACTATGTGGGTCAGCTATATTTGATTTGCACAAAATACAAAAAAGATGTAATTTTAGCAAAAAATAAAAATAATGAGTACAAATAACAACTATGAAGTTCCACAGAATTGGGATTTCTTTTTCTGCCGAGTTGAGGGAAAACCAGCTTCTGTAAGAGTGAATTTAGCCCTAAGACAGATAGCTCCAGTTGAGGGATATAAATACCGCTTGAACTTTCTCATTAAAATGAAAAACCCAACACCAGAGGGTATGTCTTCTAATGAGGAATATCCTATTTTGTGTGACATAGAGGATGCTATCTCAGATAAATTGGAACAGATGGGAGCAATCTCAGCAGGAGCTGTGAAATCAGGTGGAATTTTGGAACTTATCTATTATACCAATCTTTCTGGGGGGCTTACAGAGGCTTGTGTAGATGTGTTGGAAGGTTTTGATGGTTATCTGTATAAAAGTTATTTCGAGGAAGATCCAGAGTGGAAGGATTATTTTGAATTCCTATTTCCAGACCCATACTCTTACCAATCTATGCAAAATAGAAAAGTAGTGATGCAGTTAGAAGAAAATGGGGACAACCTAGATGCTCCGCGAGAAATAGACCATTGGATTTATTTTGATAATGAACAGAGCCGAGCAGAATATGTGGAAAAAGTAATAAGAAAAGGCTACAAAGTGGTTTCGGAAGATTTTATAGAAGAGGGGAATTCTCACCATTTTCAGCTGCATATTGTAAGACAAGATTGTCCACATGAAATAGATGAGATAGTCTGGGAGCTGAAAGAATTAGCCGATAATTATGATGCCTATTATGACGGCTGGGAAAGCGTGATAGTAAAATAAAAATAGTAAATATCAAAGCCAAGAATTTTCTTGGCTTTATTTAAAAATAAATGATAAATGACTTACAATGCATTCTATAATGCGATGGTGTCTCTTCCTGAGAACCATGAAAATCGCGACCTTGAGGAATATTTGCTGGCATTGTTTTCTTTAGTGAAAAAGCATGAAAAAGAGCCTTTTTCGCCAGAGTTGTGTATTGAAATTATACAAAAAGCCTTTACCGAAACGCCTATGTCATTTGATGAAAAATGGCTTTCTGTCTGTGATGCTCCTGATGAAGGGAAAGGTATGGATTTCACTCAAAATGTTTTAATTTTCCAAATAGCTGAACTGCATAGAATGCGGGATAAAGAACTGCAAAATCCGCAAAGGTATTCAGGAATCAATTCCGAAACGGATAATTGGTGGTATAATTTTGACCCTTTTACTAATCTGGAATGTGGTGCAGAATGGTTTTTGGATAGTGCTGATAGTGAGGAGGATGATATTTCTGCTGACTGGGGATTTTTGGGAAAACTCCTTGAAATAGGGCGTGTTTATGAATAGATTTTTTATTAATCAAATTCTAATCAGTTAATTTTCTATAAAATATTTGAAAATAACCAAAAACAAAGGAGTAAATAGTTTTTAAACTAAATTTAGACATCCAAACAATGAAAAATGTATTAATTATTAACGGACACCCAGATATGGCGCAGTCCAATGCCAATAAAGCGATTTTAGAAGAAGTGAAAAAACTGCTCCCAGAGGCAGAAATCAGCGAGTTGGGGAAACTTTATCCCAATTATCAGTTCGATGTAGAAGCCGAGCAGGAAAAACTTATGAAAGCGGATGTGGTTGTATGGCAGTTTCCTATGTATTGGTATTCACTTCCTGCACTGCTTAAAAAATGGCTGGATGATGTATTTCTTTTTGGCTTTGCTTATGGAACAGGCTATAAACTGGAAGGGAAAAAGCTTTTGCTTTCTTTCACGGTGGGCATTGCAGAAGAAGCCTATCAAAGGGGAGAAACTGGTTATTCTTTCTCGGATTTGCTCCATATCCACCAGCAGACCGCCAACTTTACTAAAATGAACTTCATAGAACCTGTGATTTCCTACGGAATGCATTATATCCCAGATGTGATGCCGGCAGAGGCTTTCACAGAACTACAACAAAAAGCCAAAGCCCATGCAGAAAGATTAGTTGCGCAGATAAAAAGCCTATAATGCTAAAAAAATATCCCTTTTCTAAAATAGAGAAGGGATTTTTATAAAATTTAATTGGGTAATTTGGAAAGTAGAAAATCCTTGAGAATAGGCAGGTGGCATTTCTCTATCTCCTTGGCAGCGGTAAGGAGGGTAAGGACTTTTTTGTCACGAATAAGCTCTAAAAAGCCATCTATGGCGGTGTTTTGTTCCAGCTCGTTTTGGTAATCATGGCTAAAAGAATCGAAATCCTGTGTCTGGTGATAGGTTTTCCGTAGAAGTGTGGAGGGAGCGATTTCTTTTGCCCAAAAATCAAAATCAAAATCTTCTTTTTTGATGCCACGAGGCCAAAGTCGGTCAGACAGCACGCGGAAGCCATCGGTTTCATCAGGGATTTCGTAAACTCGTTTTAGGTTGATAAGCATTTTAATTAAAATTTTTATTTGTAAAAATATGAATATTTAATTCTAAAATTTACATTAACCAATTATTATTTTTAATTTTGTGAAACTTAAATTTAACTATGAAAAAAAGAGTCTTAATCAGTGTTTCGGACAAGAGCGGACTTACGGAATTCGCTCAGTTCTTAGAAAAAAACAATTACCAACTTATCTCCACAGGCGGAACTTTCAAACATCTGAAAGATGCTGGGCTTAGTCCCATTCAGATAGATGAGGTTACGAATTTCCCAGAAATGCTGGACGGCAGGGTAAAAACCCTTCACCCAAAAGTACATGGAGGACTTCTTGCTGTGCGCGATAATAAAGAGCACATGGACACAGTAGCTGCGCACGGAATAGAGCTGATAGACATGGTGGTGGTGAATCTTTACCCATTTTTCGAAAATGCAGGGAAAAATATTCCTTTGGATGAAAAGGTGGAGTTTATCGACATAGGAGGGCCGTCTATGCTTCGTTCAGCAGCGAAGAATTTTAAATCTGTGACAGTCATCACCAATGTGGAAGATTATGAGAAAGTAAAATCTGAAATAGAAACTTCGGGCGATACTACTTTGGAAACTCGTAAAACCCTTGCAGGGAAGGTGTTTAACCTTACTTCTGCCTA
This sequence comes from uncultured Flavobacteriaceae bacterium, assembly GCA_963509715.1. Taxonomy (GTDB): domain Bacteria; phylum Bacteroidota; class Bacteroidia; order Flavobacteriales; family Weeksellaceae; genus JABCPE02. Next base: position 4,219 of record CAUPCB010000031.1, read on the forward strand.
TGATGCTGCCATTTCTAAAATGCTTTTGGAGGAGGAGTATCCGCAGTATCTGAATGCTTCTTACAAGAAAGTTTCGGATTTACGATACGGCGAAAATCCGCACCAGTCCGCAGCGTATTATGTTTCGACAGTGGAAAATGGAGCGATGAAAGATTTTGAACAGCTGGGAGGAAAGGAACTTTCGTTCAATAATCTTCGCGATATGGATTTGTGCTGGAAAGTAGTAAATGAATTTAAAAACGAAATGGCGTGTTGTGCCGTAAAACACTCTACGCCGTGTGGTGTAGCTATCGGAAATACAGCGGTGGAGACTTATACTAAAACCTTTGAGTGCGACCCTGTTTCTATCTTCGGAGGCATTGTGGCGATGAACTATAAGGTGGATGCTGCCACAGCGGAGGAGCTTGGGAAGACTTTCCTTGAAATCGTGATGGCGGTAGATTTTGAGGAAAAAGCCTTGGAAATCCTTAGACAAAAGAAAAATCTTAGAATTATTAAAATCAAAAACCCTGTTTCGGACAAACAGACTTGGGTAAAAATAGATGGCGGACTGCTAGTACAGGACTGCGACAATCAGTTCTCGGAGGAAATAAAAACTGTAACCGAAAAACAGCCAACTGAGGAACAGAGAAAAGCACTGCTCTTCGCACAGCGAGTAGTGAAATATGTGAAATCCAATGCGATAGTAGTTTCTAATGGAACGCAGGCATTGGGAATCGGTGGCGGACAGGTTAATAGAATCTGGGCAACACAGCAAGCGGTGGAAAGAGCCAAAGAGAAATTCAGTGGAGAGCTGGTTCTGGCTTCGGATGCCTTTTTCCCGTTTCGTGATGTGGTGGATTTCTGTGCTGAAAAAGACATAAAAGCCATTATACAGCCAGGCGGAAGCATCAAGGATGAAGAAAGCATAGAGGCAGCCAATCAGCACGGCATCCCAATGCTGCTCACAGGAATGAGACATTTTTTACACTAAAAAATATATTTTATAAATCTGAGAATTTTCATGTTCTCAGATTTTTGTTTTTTTGCTATTATTCATTATCTATGCAAGAATAAGGTAGATTTAATTTTTGAAAGATGAAAAAAGCGGGATTTGTGTTTGTTTTGCTGTGTTTCCAGATGCTTTTTGGGCAGGAGAAAGAGGTCTTAAAAATAGAATGGCCAGAGGAATATAAAATGAAAAAAGCTTTAGATATAGAAGATGAAAAGACTCGCTTTGTGGTGTTTGTTCCCGAAAACGAAACTGTGGATAACTGGACTATATTAGGAAGTTTGGTTTCTTATAAAAAGACGAAAGCTCCTAATGTAGATATTATTATAAAATCTTATGAAGAAACCTTTTTGAAGGAGGAACCTTCAGCAAAACTTACAATTTTAGAAAAAAATGATGGAGCAGAAAACATTTGGGCGCTTTTCAAGATAGAAGCACCATCTGTTTCTAAAAAATCAAAATTTGAAGCTCAATTAGTATATGTGATACAAGGAGAAGATGATATTCATAATGTTTTTGTTATGATAAAAGAAAAAACACTTTCCCAAAAGTTTGTAAAAAAGTGGAGTAAAATTTTCAAAGAAGGTAAATTGATAAACGAATAAAATTTTAATAAAATGAAAAAGTTAATTTTTTTATGTTTAATGTTATTCTCAGGAATGTTTTTCGGTCAGGAAATAGAGGAAATATTGGAAGTTCCTTGGCCAAAAGAACAAAAGTGGAAACAGCTCTATGATAAAAAAGGATTAACCAGCCGATTAGTGGCATATCTTCCCGATAAAGAGAGCGAAACCAACTGGACTATAAAGGGAAGAATACTCTATCTGTACTATGCTGCAGAAAACGATGTGGCAGATGTCATAGATACTTATAAAGATACTTTTGAGAATAATGCTTCTGATGCCAAAATGAAAGTTTTGGAAATAAGCAAAGACAGAAAAAAAGCGATTTTCAAAGTGGAAAATATACAGTCAGAAAAGCTTCCGCATAAGCAGGAATCAGAATTATATTATGTTTTTATGGGATATGATACGGTCTGTATAGCCTTTGTTTCGGTGAAAGAAAAGAAACTTTCCAAAGAGTTTGTCAAAAAATGGTCAGAAATCTTCAAAAACAGCAAGCATTCTTACCGAGAAATAAAAGAAAAAACCGATGAATAAAGGTTTTTATAAAGCATTAAAATGAAAATTAGCCTTTTTAGGGCTAATTTTTTTATGATTTTTTCTTGTTTTTTTATGATTTTTTTAACTTTGCACTCTCATTTCTTTAACAAGTGTAAAGCGAATGTCGTTCTATGACTTTTGGAACTTTTAAGATTTAACAAAAAATTATAAATAAAATGAAATTAAGTAGATTTATTCCTGCTGTGGTGCTATCCGTGGGGTTGTTGTTCAGCTCTTGTATCCGTGAAGAAGCACCCAATATGGAAGCCGACATTCAAAGTGTAACGATTGCTAATGCAGAGAGTTTGTTACAAACAGAACCAGTGATAGAGAGTAATAACATTACTTTCAGAATGAAAACATTTTCTGGAAGTTATAAATTCGCTCCAGAATTTAAGCTGTCAGATGGAGCAACTATCTCTCCAGCAAGTGGGACAGAGCTGGATTTCACACAGCCGCAGACCTATACAGTAACTTCTCAAGATGGAGCGTGGAGCAGACAATATGTGGTTTCTTTCATCGCTGATGAAAATGCCTTTATTACTAGTTATTCTTTTGAAAATATGGAAGAAGATGCAACTAATAAGTATCACAAATTCTATGAACTTATTAATGGGCAGAAACTATATAACTGGAGTAGTGGTAATGATGGTTTTAGTTTAACTAATTCAGATGGAACAGCTGATACTTACCCTACTTTACAAGTTGCCGATGGATATAGTGGCAAAGGAGTAAGAATGATAACAAGAAGCACAGGTTGGCTTGGGTCTATGTTTGGAGCGCCTATAGCGGCTGGAAATCTTTTCTTGGGAACTTTCAGCCTTGACATTGCTAATACCTTAAAATCTACGAGATTTGGTATTCCATATAATTATAATAAAGCTCCTAAGGCAGTCACAGGATATTTTAAATATAAAGCAGGGGCTACATTTACTAAAAAGGATAGAAGTAGCACATTAACAAAAGATACTTGGAATGCCTATGCTATTTTATTTGAAAAATCAAATACAAATAATTACATAACAGGTGACCACAACTTTGCTGATGCGAGAATCGTAAGCATCGCTAAACTAAAAGATGCAGATAGAAAAGAAGCAAACCAGTGGACAAGATTTGAAATTCCTTTTGAGCTTGTGAGTGGAAAATCCTTTGACCCTACTAAGGAATATATGTTTACGATAGTATTTACATCTAGTATAGAAGGAGATAAATACAATGGTGCGGTAGGAAGTACATTGGATATTGATGAGGTAAAAATCATTACAGAATAAATAATTTAAACAAGAAATAATCTAATGAAAAAGATATTTTTAGCTGTTCTAGCTACTTTGGGTATTAGTTCTTTTAGCTTTGCCCAAGAAAATGAGAATGGGAATTTTTTCACAAGGGATATGGAATATCAGGTAAAGGCTAATTTCAGTATAGGAGGAAGCACTCCATTAGGTATCCCAAGGGAAATTAGAAAAATTACTCATTATAATCCTACTTTGGTTCTTGGATTAGAGGCGGATGCTACTAAATGGGTATCTAATGACAAAAAATGGGGTATCAGAGTGGGAATCCGTACCGAAGGAAAGGGAATGAAAACAGAAGCGGTTGTGAAAGGCTACTTTACAGAGGTAATTCAGGGCGATGAAAAGATAAAAGGATATTACACAGGGACAGTAGAAACTGACATCAAAAATACTTATGTAACGATGCCTGTATCAGTGGTTTACAAGGTTTCTCCAAGATGGAAACTTTATGGAGGTCTGTATGCCAGCATTTTAGTTGATAAAAACTTTAGTGGTTATGTTTCTGATGGATATCTTCGCCAAGATACGCCGATTGGGACAAAAGTTGTTTTTGAAAACGGAACAAAAGCAAACTATAACTTCTCTAATGATTTGAGATTATTCCAATGGGGAGGGCAGTTAGGAGCAGAATGGCATCTGAATAAGCATTTCATTCTATTCCCAGAGCTGAACTACGGAATCAATGGAATATTTAAATCCGATTTCAATTCTATCAGTTTTGCGTTGCATAACATTTACTTGAACTTAGGATTTGGATACAAATTTTAAGATTAAATAATCAAGAATTTTTTGGAGCAGTTGGAAAATATTTTCTAACTGCTTTTTATTTCATTATTTTTGCAAATAAAATCAAATTTGTATTACGCCCAAATCATACTTCCGCTCAATCTTTCAGGGACTTTCACTTACAAAGTTCCCGATGATTTGGTCGATTTTATGGAGGTGGGCAAGAGGGTGCTGGTTCCTTTCGGCGGTAAAAAGATTTATACAGGAATCGTTTCCGAAATCCATCAGAACGCTCCAGAAGCCTTTAAGACAAAGGATATCATCAGTGTTTTGGACAATGTTCCTATCGTTCCGCAGGAGCAGCTGGATTTTTGGAGCTGGATGTCCCAATATTATCTCTGTAACATCGGTGAAATCTATCGTTTCGCTTTTCCGTCTTCATTGAAATTAGAAAGTGAAACTTACATAAAACTCAATGCCAGCCAGCAGGTGAATTTGGAGGATTTGGAGGCGAATGAAATCCATCTTATCCAAGCTTTGGAGGTTAAAAAAGTGCTGAATTTACAGGAGATAGAAGCCTTTATTCCAAAAAAAGAAATCATCAAAACCATCAATTCTCTCATAGACCAGAGGCTCATCATCATAGATGAAAAAATTACCGAAAAATACAAGATAAAAGAAGCCTCTTATCTAAAAATAAACGATGAGGTTTTGCAGGGAGAAAACCTCGCAAACACGCTTTCCCTATTGGATAGGGCTAAAAAGCAGAAGGAACTTTTTCTTTTGATTTTATCTGAACAAAAAAAGGTTGAAAATCAGCCTGTTAAAAAATCTGATATTTTTGAGAAAGGAAATTTTGGTTCATCTCATCTGAAACCGCTTTTGGATAAAAAAATCGTAGAAGAATATTTCTTAGAAGTTGATAGAATCCAGCGATACAGCGGAGAATTGGAGGAAATAGAAAAACTCACTCCACACCAGCAGGAAGCTAAAAATCAGATAGACCAAGCCTTTTCGGAGGGCAAAAATGTGCTTCTCCACGGCGTTACTTCTTCTGGGAAAACGCATGTTTATTTGGAAAAAATAGAAGACTGCATCAGAAGTGGGAAAAATGTTCTTTTCCTCGTTCCAGAAATTGCTCTCAATCAGCAGATTACCCAGCGATTGGAGAAAAAATATGGAAAAAATTTAGGGTTTTATAACAGCAAACTGAGTGATTTTGAGAAAGTAGAAGTTTGGCGAAAAATAAAAAACAACGAAATCAAAATCCTGATAGGAACCAGAAATTCGCTTTTCCTTCCTTTTCAGAATTTGGGTCTGATTATCGTAGATGAGGAGCACGACAGCGCCTACAAACAGAAAGATGCTTTTTTCTTTTTTAATGCGAAAGATGCAGCTTTGGTTTTGGCTAAATTTTATCAGGCGAATGTGATTTTGGGTTCTGCAACTCCTTCATTAGAAACATATTACAACGCTCAGAAAGACAAATTGCGCTATATTTATCTCGGAGAAAGATTTGGCGGCACGGCGCTTCCTATTTATGAATTGATAGATTTCAAATCAGCCATGGATATGAAAAGTGTGGTAGGAAATTTCTCTCAAAGAATGATAAGGGAAATCAGGCATCAGATTGATAATCAGAAACAAACCATCGTTCTGCACAACAGGCGCGGCTACGCTAATGTTTCGGAATGCAAAAGCTGTGGGCATGTTACCTACTGCGGAAACTGCGATGTGGTGATGACTTATCACAAGACCGAAGACCAGCTAAAATGCCACTACTGCGGTCAAAGAGCTTCTAAGCCTAAATTTTGCCCTAAATGTCATTCGGAAAATATCAGTATTCGTGGGATAGGAATTGAGCAGATAGAGGAGGAGCTGAACAAAATTCTTCCCAATAGCAGGATAGACCGAATGGATGTGGACTCTATGCGGAAGAAATTTGCCTACGAAAAACTTTACGAAAAAATAGAAAATGGCGAAACGGATATCATTGTCGGTACACAGATGGTTTCCAAGGGTTTAGATTTTCCTAATATTGAGCTGATTGCCATTCCGAGGGCGGACTCACTGCTTCATATTCAGGATTTTAGGATAGAGGAAAGGGCCTACCAGCTCATTACTCAGGTAGCAGGAAGAGCAGGGCGAAGTTCTGGAAATGGAAAAGTTCTGATACAGACTTACGAGCTGCAAAAACCTATTTTTCAGCTGATTAAAGAAAATAATCCCAATAAAATTTATCAATATTTCTTGGAAGAAAGGAAGAAGTTTCATTATCCGCCATTTACGAAACTTATCTTTATAGAGCTGAAACACAGGCGAGAAGATAAACTGGAAAGGGCAGCTAAATTCCTCGGCTATATTCTACGGAAATATCTTCCAGGAGAATGTGTTTTAGGGCCAGAAGCTGCTTCTATTGGTAAGATAAATAATCTGTATCAGTTTCAGATTTTGCTAAAATTACCTCGTTCCAAAAAATACAGCGACTACAAAAAATTAGTAGCTATATCGTTAAAAGAATTCGATGGTATAGCCGCTTACAAAAGCATTAAGCTAAAAACCTATGTTGATTTTTAAGGAAAATTAACAAATTTTATGGTGAAATATTCTTTAATTTGAACAATAATTATTAACTTTACTTGTTTTTAATATTGGCAATAGTCAATTAAACATCAAAAAAATGAATGCAATGAAAAAGTTTGTAAAAATAACAACAGTTTCTACGATGCTGCTTCCACTGGAAGTTTGTGCACAGAATAATCCACTTTTACCACCTGTATCAGGAGAGAGTATTGTGATAGAAACTCCACCTCCAACTCCTTTGACACCAGAGGAACAGTTGAACAGCAATATAGCATCTATGTTTAATGACCCAGTGATGCGAAATGCGCAGTGGGGATTTGTGGTTTATGACCCGAAAAAGAAAAAAATCATCAATTCATATAACGAAAACGCATCATTGATTCCTGCTTCCACTACGAAGTTATTGACCACAGAGGCAGCGATGACTTTGTTTGGTAAGGATTATCAATGGGTTACACAGTTAGAGCATTCTGGTTCTATTGATGAGCAAGGAATTCTAAACGGAAACCTATACATAGTAGGAAGTGGAGACCCTTCACTAGGAACGGGTAGGGCAGGAGCTTCTACCTATGGGGCTTTGGTGAGTGATTTCGTAAGGTCTGTAAAAGATTTAGGGATAAAGCGAGTAAAAGGAGATATCGTTCTAAAAACAGCGGTTTTTAAGAGTAATAAAACGGTAGTTCTTCCTGCTAATATCGTTTGGAAAGGAACGAAAGAATATTTTGTTCCGATGGGAAGTACCAATGACACAGACCCAAGACAAGAAAGACTTTTGGGAAGAAAAAATCCTGAAGACCAAAAATTCGTATACTTATCGCCATTTACCCAAGAAATGGTTTATACAGAGAACTTTGGGGGAATTGCTTTATCCACAAAATTGCCAGATACACCAGCGTATTTGGGTAACAACTTGAAAACAAGTCTTGCTAAAAATGGAATCATTACAGAAGGAAAAGTAGTAAACCAGTCTGAGCCAGGGCAAAATCTTTCTGAAGAAAGGAAAAAGATAATGGCATATCAGTCTCCAAAATTGGAAGATATGGTCTATTTTATCAACCAAACTAGTAACAACCACATGTCAGAAGCATTGCTGAAGACTACAGGTTTCTATAAATATGGAGACTTCTCTCTGGATACAGGAAGAACGATGATGAATAAACATCTTTCCAAGAAAATGTTTGATTTTCAAGGGTTTAATTATGCCGATGGAAGCGGACTTTCTCGTTCTAATGTTGTGACGCCTATTTCTCAGGTTAAGTTTTTATCCTCTTTGATGGATGATAAGCATTTTGATTCTTATTTTAGATCTTTGCCTATCGGCGGACAGACAGGTACTTTAAAATCAATGTTTAGAAATTCAGATTCCTTTGGGCAGGTTTTTGCTAAAACAGGAACACTCAATAGAGTAAAAACATTGGCAGGATATATCAAAACTAAAAGCGGAAAACTTTTGACTTTTTCCCTTTTGATAAATAATTACAGTGGAAGTGTGGGGCAGGTAAAACAGAAGATGGAAAAAATTTTGGCTCCAATCATTGATTTCTAAAAAAGAAAAATCTCTAATTCAAATTTGAATTAGGGATTTTTTTAGTGTTTTTTATTTCAGAACTGCGATTGCACTTTCATAATCAGGCTCTTGTTTGATTTCTGAAACCTGCTCTGTGTAAATGATTTTTCCGTTTTCATCTACGATGATTACAGCTCGGCTGCATAGCCCTTTTAGAGGTCCATCTGTTATTAATAATTGATAATCATCAGAAAAACTTCCTCTGAAATCAGATAGGTTGATAACATTTTCTAAACCTTCCGAAGCGCAGAATCTATTAAGCGCAAAGGGTAAATCTTTTGAAATGTTGATTACAACTGTGTTGTTTAGAGATGAAGCCTCTTGGTTGAATTTTCTTACCGAAGCAGCGCACACTCCTGTATCGATACTTGGGAATATGTTGAGAACCAATCTTTTACCACTAAAATCAGATAAAGATTTTTCCGCTAAATCAGCAGCTACGAGTGTAAAATTTTTTGCGCTTTCGCCTACTTTTGGAAGCTCACCTATTGTATTGATGGGATTTCCTCCTAATGATATTTTTGCCATTTTTAAAAATTTTAGTTCGCTACAAAGATAGAAAAATAACTTATTTTATCAGCTCATTCCAGATTATTTCGGCTTGTTTTTCATAACCAGGTTTTAGGAAATGAACGCCGTCAGCATTGGCTTCTTTTCGCTGTAGAGCCTTTTGGAAATATCCTGTTCCGCCCATTTTGGTATGCAGGTCAAGGAATGAAGTTTTGTTTTCAGCGGCAATTTCTTTTATCCAAGAAGAGATTTCTTTCGCTTTTGCAGATTTTATTTTATTGTCTGTTGGAGAAATTAGAAGGATAGGGAAGTTGGGATTTTCCGCTCTCCAAGTGTTGATAAGCTTTTTAGCCGTGTCTTTGAACTCCTGTTTTGTGATGTTGCTCAGGGATTCGTTGGTTCCTAGTGCAATAATCAGGACATCAATATTTAGAGACTTTAATTGTTTAGTTTGCAGAGAATATTTTAAGAAATCAGCATAAGTAGCACCATTTACCCCCACCGTGTTGAAAACTACGCCATTTTTAGCCGTGGATTTCAGGAACTGAAAACCATGCAGAATGTTTCCTTTTTTTCCATTCATATTGATGATGAATTCCTGAGTAGGATTTTTAAACTTAAAACTAGTGCTGTTTTCCGTGAATTGCCCTTTGCCTATGGGAGTGAGGTTTTCCTCAAACTGCTTGTCGTAGAGAATTTCTACATTTTCCACTTTTATGGTTTGTCCAGCTTTTGCATTTCGGACATTGTTGCCATTTAGCTGAACCAGTCGAGTAGTAACTACATTGAATTTAGCCGCGATTTCAGGGAAAGTATCACCATTTTGAACTTGATAATTCAAAATCGTTTTCTTCGGTTTTATAAAGTTTTTCAGACTTTGAGAAGTTTTGAAAATAGTAAAATCTTCGCCTGTCAAAGCATTATCATTAAATATTTTCACTTCATCAAAGCTGTCTTTTGGGTCACTGAAATTGATTTCAATGAAAGAATTTCCGCTGTTTCCCATCACAAAGCCCAAAGCTCCCATTTGTGGATAAACATCCTGCTCATAGACCAGACGGAAAGTCTGCCAAGCCTGATTGGAATAAGCCGTGAAATCAACCGCTCCGTTTGAGTTTGCCAAAGGATACGGGAAAACCGTTCCTCGCCCTGCATTGCCGTATTTATTTTGGAATTTTTTTCTTAAATATTCTGAAATATACCCTGACTGAATATGAGAATCTCCGATGAACAGGATGTTTGTAACGGATTCGTTTTTATTGAGTTTATCAAAGAAAGGCGCCAGATTTTCTGCGTTTTCAATTTTCTGTGCCGATGCAAACACCGAAAAACCGAGACTTATCAATAAAATTTTTCTTATCATATTTTTAGATTTTGGACAAATTTAGTTTTTTTATCATGATAACAAAAAAAGTAACTTAATTAAGTTACTTTTTGGTCCAATCGGTTACAGTTCTCTTTCTACATCCTTGTCGCCTCTTCCAGAGAGATTTACAAGCACCAGCTGATTTTTATTTTTAAATAATTTCATAGCGAGAGCCACCGCGTGGGAAGATTCTATCGCAGGAATAATCCCTTCCAAGCGAGACAAAAGCTGAAAAGCTTCTATGGCTTCCTTGTCCGTTACTGAGAAATATTCAGCTCTTTTGGTGTCTTTCAGGAAGGCGTGTTGAGGGCTTATCCCTGGGTAATCCAATCCTGCCGCGATGGACTCTGATGCGATAGGTTCATTGTTTTCATCAGCCAAGCAATAAGAAAAAGTCCCTTGGAAAACCATCGGCTTACCATAGTTAAGCGTAGCGGCAGTATGGAAAATTTTATCTTCCCCACCGCCCTCGGCGCCGTATATTTTTACAGATTCATCATTTAGAAACCCTGAAAACAGCCCGATGGCATTAGAACCACCACCAACACAAGCAACAATGCTGTCTGGAAGGCGATTTTCTTTTTGTAAAATCTGTTGTCTTGCCTCATTTCCGATTACACTTTGGAAATACCCCACGATTTTAGGATAAGGGTGCGGCCCTACATGAGAACCAAGCAGATAGTAAGACTCTGGATTTTCTATATAATATCCCAAAGCGCTATCCACAGCATCTTTCAAGGTTTTTGTACCCGAATCACATGAAACGACTTCCGCTCCTAAAAGTCTCATTCTCTTTACATTCAGGAGTTGTCTTTCAATGTCTATTGCTCCCATGAAAATTTTACAAGGAATGTTTAATAAAGCACAAGCCGTAGCTGTAGCCACACCATGCTGCCCAGCTCCTGTTTCTGCGATTACTTCTTTCGCACCCATTTTCTTCGCTAAAAGAATCTGCCCAATGGCATTATTTATTTTATGAGACCCAGTGTGGTTTAGGTCTTCTCTTTTGAGATAAATTTTAGAACCTATATAATCGCTGAGATTTTTCGCAAAATAAAGAGAAGATGGTCTTCCTACGAAGTCTTTTAAAATTTGAATAAATTCATTTTTAAAATCATCAGTTTTGGTAATTTCATCAAAGAAATTGCTCAGTTTTTCTAATTGTCCTGCTAAAACAGGAGGCACGAAAGCTCCGCCGTACTCGCCATAATGACCATTGTAAGAAAGCATTTCTGCGATTGGTTCTACATTGATTACTTCTTTTTGCCCTTGGGCGTTGTTTACTGTTGTCATATTTTTGTTATTTAAAATTATTATTCGATTATAAAAAACAAAAAGCCGCTAGGGAGTTCTCCTAACGGCTTTTTGTATATTTTGATAAAAATAAAATCTTCTTTACAAATATAAAAAGTCGAGCTGAACACCCTCGTTTCTGAGACTGCCAACTTGCCACCATATATTATTTGTAAAGTTTATCATTTTATTTATTTTAATCACAAAGGATAATACCAGAGTTATTATTAAATTCTATCACACCTCCATTGATAGGAAAAGTGTAGCAGTTGTTTCGCTGTGGTTCTGCTGTGAAAAACTTAGCGTAATTTTGATTTTCTATTTTAGAAGTAATCAGTTTTACTTTGCCTGTTCTTAGAGAAGATACCACTGGGGCGTGGTCATTCAAAATATGAAATTCGCCCAATTCTCCAGGAAGTAGGATAGATTCCACTTCTCCTTCGAATACCACAAGCTCTGGTGTTAATATTTTAATGTTCATATTTATATCAGATTTGAAATTTGAAGTTTGAAATTTGAAATTGAATTTTCATCAACCTCAAATTTCAAATTCCAAATCGTTGAATAATTTATGCGTTTTCAGCAAGCATTTTTTCTCCTGCTTCTATAGCCTCCTCGATAGTTCCTTTAAGGTTGAAACAAGCTTCAGGTAAGTGGTCTAATTCACCATCGATGATCATATTAAATCCTTTGATAGTGTCTTTAATATCCACTAATGCACCTGGAATACCTGTAAACTGCTCTGCTACATGGAATGGCTGAGAAAGGAATCTCTGAACTTTTCTTGCACGGTAAACTACCAATTTATCTTCTTCAGAAAGTTCTTCCATACCCAAGATAGCGATGATATCTTGAAGTGCTTTATATCTTTGTAGAATTTCTTTTACTCTTTGTGCGCAGTTATAGTGCTCTTCACCGATGATTTCTGGAGCCAAGATTCTAGAAGTAGAGTCTAGTGGATCCACCGCTGGGTAAATACCTAGTGATGCGATTTTTCTTGAAAGTACCGTAGTAGCATCAAGGTGAGCAAAGGTAGTTGCTGGAGCAGGGTCTGTCAAGTCATCCGCAGGTACATATACCGCCTGTACAGATGTAATAGATCCATTTTTAGTAGAAGTAATTCTCTCCTGCATCGCACCCATCTCAGATGCCAATGTCGGCTGGTAACCTACCGCAGATGGCATACGACCAAGAAGCGCAGACACCTCAGAACCTGCCTGAGTAAAACGGAAGATGTTATCCACGAAGAAAAGTACATCTCTACCTTGTCCAGTTTCACCTCCATCACGGAAATATTCAGCTAGAGTAAGTCCAGAAAGAGCAACTCTTGCTCTCGCTCCTGGCGGCTCATTCATCTGACCGAATACGAATGCTGCTTTAGAATCTTTCATTTGTTCTAAATCAACTTTGCTCAGATCCCAACCTCCATTTTCCATAGAGTGCATGAAATCTTCACCATATTTAATAATACCAGATTCTAACATCTCTCTCATCAAGTCGTTTCCTTCTCTGGTTCTTTCTCCTACACCTGCAAACACAGAAAGACCTCCGTGTCCTTTAGCGATATTGTTAATCAATTCCTGAATCAATACGGTTTTACCTACACCGGCACCTCCGAACAATCCGATTTTTCCTCCCTTAGCATAAGGCTCGATAAGGTCAATAACTTTGATACCTGTGAAAAGAACCTCTGCAGAAGTAGAAAGTTGTTCGAATTTAGGAGCCTCTCTGTGAATTGGTAAACCATTCTCTTTAGAAAGAGCAGTAATACCATCAATAGTATCACCTACCACATTGAATAATCTACCATTAATACCATCTCCTACTGGCATTGTAATCTGTTTACCTGTAGCAATTACTTCTTGACCTCTCTGAAGCCCGTCTGTAGCGTCCATAGCAATACATCTTACCATGTCTTCGCCAATATGTTGTTCAACCTCAAGAACGAGTTTCTCTCCATTATTTTTAACTACTTCAAGGGCATCATAGATTTTTGGTAATTCTTCAACCTCTTGAAATACAACATCAATTACTGGACCGATGATTTGTGAAATCTTTCCTTTAATATGGTTTGCCATTTCTAAAATTTTTCTTGTTTGCAAATATAGTGAAAGTTTATAAAATAACATTGTTAAAAAAGAAGATTTTTATCATATTTGCGACAAATTTTTATCAATTGAAAATTATAAGAGATTTATCTGCTTACAAAAGCTCTGATTTTACTGCTGTTTCCATAGGAATGTTTGATGGCGTACATCTTGGTCATCAGTCCGTTATCAGCCTTTTGAAAGAGAAAGTGAAGGAAAAAAATCTAAAAACGGCTTTGTTGTCTTTTTGGCCGCATCCGAGAAAAATTTTAAATCCAGAATTGGAAATCCACCAGCTGAATACTTTGGAAGAAAAAGAAACTCTTTTGGAAAAAGCAGGTGTGGAACTGCTTTTTTTGCAGGAATTTAGTGAGGATTTTAGAAATATGGATGCAGAGGATTTTGTGAAAGAAATTTTGGTTAAAAAACTTCAGGCTAAATATATTGTAATAGGGCACGACCATAGTTTTGGAAAAGGGAAAAAAGGAAATTTTGAGCTGCTCCAAAGAATGGGAAATGAATTAGGTTTTGAAGTGGAACAATTGGAAGAGGTAAGTATTGAAAATCAAAACATTAGCTCTACTGAAATAAGGCAGGCGCTTTTGGAAAGCAGAATAAAGGATGCCAATAAGATGCTGGGATACTCTTATAATTTGTCTGGCGAAGTTATTCATGGTAAAAAATTAGGCAGAAAAATAGGCTTCCCTACGGCAAATCTAAAAGTAGATTCTACGAAACTTCTTCCTAAAAAAGGCGCTTATATAGTGGAAGTATGGATTGATAATCAATTTTATAAAGGAATGCTCAGCATTGGGACAAATCCGACAGTTGGCGGAGAAAAACTTTCGGTGGAAGTGTATATTTTGGATTTTGATAAAGATATTTATGGTAAAAAATTGACTGTGAATTTTAAGGATTTTCTCCATGAAGAGATAAAATTTGACAATCTTGACCAGCTTATACAAAGACTGAATGAGGATAAAAAAATAACAGAAAATTATAATTTCTAAAAGAAAAAGCCGAAGGAAAACTTCGGCTCTTATATTTTATTAAAAATCCATTGTAAATGGTTCTTCCTCTTTGCTTTGAATTCCTAAAGCTTCATAAATATATTTAAAAGTAGACAGAAGAACAGGTTTTCCGCTGATAATAGCCACATCATGCTCGAAATGAGCCGAAGGTTTGTTATCCAAAGTCGTTACCGTCCAGCCGTCATCATGGAATTTTACTCTTTCCGTTCCTAAATTTATCATCGGTTCTATCGCTAAAACAATACCGTCTTTTAGGACTTTTCCAGAGCCTTTTCTGCCATAGTTCGGCACTTGTGGTTCTTCGTGCATTTCTCTTCCTAATCCGTGTCCAACTAACTCACGCACAACGCCATAGCCCTCTTTCTCGCAGTAGGTCTGGATAGCATTAGAAATATCTCCTACACGCTTTCCGCGGATACATTGTTCGATGCCTTTGTATAAAGATTCTTTGGTAATTTTAAGGAGTTTTTTGGTTTCTTTTGCGACTTCTCCTACCTCAAAAGAATAGGCGTGGTCACCATAAAAACCATTCATATAAAC
>CAUPCB010000032.1:0-18639 GCA_963509715.1 uncultured Flavobacteriaceae bacterium
TTGAAAAAGATAATAAAAAGTGTTTATAAATTTTAGCGTAGAAATGATTTTTTTATTCATCAGAAATCATTATTTTTGGCATCAAAATATAAACTATGAATTCTTACAAAAATCCTCTTGAAGAGCGCTATTCTAGCGAGGAGATGCTTTATAATTTTTCACCTGAGAATAAGTTTCGCACTTGGAGACAGCTTTGGATTACTCTTGCTGAAATCGAAAAAGATTTAGGTTTAGATATTTCTGATG
This sequence comes from uncultured Flavobacteriaceae bacterium, assembly GCA_963509715.1. Lineage (GTDB taxonomy): Bacteria > Bacteroidota > Bacteroidia > Flavobacteriales > Weeksellaceae > JABCPE02. The sequence continues at coordinate 247 of CAUPCB010000032.1, forward strand.
AGCAGATAGCACAGCTGAAAGAACAAGCCCAAAATATAGACTTCACGAAAGCGGCTGAATACGAAAAGAAATTCCGCCATGATGTGATGGCGCATGTGCATACTTACGGAGATTCCGCTCCTTTGGCGAAGGGAATCATCCACCTTGGGGCTACTTCTGCGTTTGTGGGGGATAATACAGATTTGATTCAAATCCGTGATGGGCTGCTCATTATCCGCAAACAACTGGTGAATGTTATCAAAAAATTGTCCGATTTCGCACTGAAATATAAAGACCTTCCTACGCTTGGTTTTACGCACTTTCAGCCAGCGCAGCTCACTACCGTGGGGAAGCGTGCTACACTTTGGTTGCAGTCTCTTCTTTTGGATTTTGAGGAATTAGAATTTTTCTTGGAAACCCTCAGATTTAGAGGCGTGAAAGGAACTACAGGAACGGCTGCTAGCTTTTTGGAGCTTTTCAGTGGAGATTATGCCAAGGTAAAACATTTGGACAAGGAGCTTTCTAGAAGATTTGGTTTTGAAAAAGTTTTTGGTGTTTCGGGGCAGACTTACGATAGAAAAATAGATGCAAAGACGGCAACTTTGCTCTCGAATATCGCTCAATCAGCACATAAATTTACCAATGACCTTCGTCTGCTTCAGAATTTGAAAGAAATAGAAGAGCCTTTTGAGAAAAGCCAAATTGGTTCTTCGGCAATGGCCTACAAGCGAAACCCGATGCGTTCTGAGAGAATAGGGGCTCTTGCTAAATTTGTAATGTCCGTTTCTTCGGGCTCTGCGATGGTGGCTTCTACTCAGTGGTTTGAGCGTACACTGGATGACTCTGCGAATAAGCGACTTACGATTCCTCAGGCGTTTTTAGCGGTGGATGCTATTTTGCTTATTTGGAACAACATTATGGATGGGCTTGTTGTTTATGAAAACCGTATCAGAAAACACATTATGGAGGAGCTTCCGTTCATGGCTACCGAATACATCATCATGGAAGAGGTAAAAGCAGGAGGTGACCGACAGGAAATCCACGAAACTATCCGCCAGCACTCTATGGAGGCGAGTAAAAAGGTGAAACTGGAAGGAAAGGAAAACGACCTGATAGAGCGCATTATGAACGATAATTCGCTGAAAATGGACAAGTCTAAAATCATGGAAGTCCTTGACCCGAAAAACTTTATCGGATTTGCACCGGTGCAGACAGAGGAATTTATCAAGAATGAAGTTCAGCCGATTTTGGATAAATACCAAAACCTTGTGGGGCTGAGTGTAGATTTGAAAGTTTAAGCTAAAAAAGATATTTCATTTACTAATTTTTTTAATTAATGCAGATAGAATTTTTGTGTTTTTAAGTTCTATTTTAGGGAAATTCCCTGCTGGTTTCGGCAGGGAATTTCTTTTTTAACCCAAATTTTATTTTTAGAGAAAAGAGGTTGAGTTATCTGCTCGTGTTTTTCGCTAAATATATAGTATCTTTGCCATTATGAATCAAGATACGATATGCGCCCTTGCAACTGCCGATGGGGTGGGAGCAATAGGCATTATCCGCGTTTCGGGGCAGGATGCTCTGGCAGTGGTCAATAGAATTTTTGAAGGGAAAAACTTGGAAAAAGTGCCGACTCACACGGTGCATTATGGCTTTATAAAAGACCAAGAAGAAATAATAGATGAGGTGATGGTCGCTGTGTTCCATGCACCGAGAACTTTCACGGCGGAAAATTCGGCGGAAATTTCTTTTCATGGTTCGTCACACATCGCCAAGAAAATCTTGGAAGCTTTGCTGAAAAACGGCGCGAGAACCGCCAAAGCAGGGGAATTTACCATGAGAGCCTTTATGAATGGGCGTATAGACCTCTCTCAGGCGGAATCCATTGCTGACCTTATTGCTTCCGAAAATGAGGCTTCGCGAAAGGCGGCTCTTGAACAGCTGAAAGGCGGAATTTCTAAGGAAATAGCCGTGCTGAGAGGCGATTTGCTGAATTTTACTTCGCTTATCGAACTGGAACTTGATTTTGCTGAAGAAGATGTGGAATTTGCTGACCGCTCGGCATTGATGGGGCTTATCGCTAATCTTAAAACCAAGTTGGGCAGTCTTATTGATAGTTTTCAGTATGGGAATGCAGTGAAAAACGGCATCAATGTGGCGATAATCGGAAAACCTAATGCGGGGAAATCTACTCTACTGAATGCTCTTTTGAAAGAGGAAAGGGCGATAGTGAGCGATATAGCAGGGACTACCCGTGACACGATAGAGGAGGTTCTGCATATAAAAGGCACGGCGTTCCGTTTCATAGACACGGCAGGAATCCGCGAAACTTCCGACACGATAGAGGAAATAGGCGTAAAGAAAGCCAAAGAAAAAATAGCATCGGCAAAGGTGCTGCTTTATCTCTATGATGAGCAGGACAGCAGTGCGGAGGAAATTATCAGTTTTATAAAAGAATTCTACCGCCCAGACCTGAAAGTGATGCTTCTTCATAATAAAATAGACCAAAACAAGGGCGTTTCTACTGAAAATCTTCCAGAAATAGACCAAGCACTGAAGCGCGAGCTTGTCCCTGATTATACGGATACTATTCTGGGGATATCGGCTCGGGAAAATATCAATATAGAACTACTAAAAGCAGAATTGTCCAGTTTTGTGGAAACTCTGAAAGGCAGCGAAAATGCAGTAGTAATTACCAATCAGCGCCACTATGAAGCCCTCAGGAAATCGCTGGATTCCGTGGAAAGAGTGGAAGAAGCAGTGGTTTCTGGTATCCACACAGAACTTCTGGCGTATGAACTGCGTACAGCTCTGGAACACCTTGGGGAAATTTCTGGGGAATTTACCAATGATGAGGTTTTAGGAAACATTTTTAGTAAGTTCTGTATCGGGAAATAAAGTATAAAAATCATTGATAAATGTTCTGATTCGAATGGCTGGATTGTTAAGAAGGAAGATGAAATTTGCTTTGTATAAACTTCCCTTAGACTCTTAGCTTTACTAAAAAGTCACTAAAAACAAAAAAGCTGTCGCAAAATAAGATTTGCGACAGCTTTTTTACTTTTTGTTAATGGCAAAAAGCCACCATATCTAATCCGTTTTCAAGACAAAAAGCGATGTTCTCTTTCAGTCCCATAATATGTTCATAGCTATAGCCTTTGTCTTCTTCCTCGGTTTCGCCATCGATTAAGTCATCTATTTCCTCAGGTGTTTTATGCACTTTTGATAATAAATCTGAAAGCGCTTGTAGGTGTTTTTTATCAAGCAGGCTTATCATAGGGAAATCGACTATCTCTGGGATAGGAAATGGGTGAAAATGGTCAGCAGGGAAGAGTTCGGTATCTATTTCAGTCTTTATATTCCAATCCTCTAAAAGCACACGACTGATAAGTTCAGTTTCGTGCCAAAACTTAATTTCCTGATTATAAGGTAATTCTATACCCAAAGTAGCACAAATACCGATAAAGGCATAACCATAAATATACCCTTCCTGATTATACTGATTGCCCATAATAATATCAGTAAGCGCCTTTATGGTCTCATTGTCATCGTCTCCATCGGCATAGTTTTTAAAAGTATCATTGGCTTTTACCTTTTGTAAAAGGACTTCGTTTTTAGAGCCAAAAACAGCTTTGATTTCAGGAGTTTTTACTCCGTAAGCAAACATATAATATCCCATAAGTAAAATGTTTTTTATTGAAAGAACGAAGATAGTATTTTTTATTTACCTTTGTAAGGTATGACTATTCTAAAAAAATAAAAATTATGGGATTGATTTCAGAAAAAATGAAATTTGATTTTCTTGTCAGATTAAAATTTGATATTAGCGAAGGGTATGATAAGGCAGGAATTAAAACGGCTTATAATGATTTTGCAAGAACGCTAAGAACTGATAATTTGAAGGAGAAAAAATCTAAAACAGAAAAATTTTTACTCAAAGAATTGAAAGAATTGATTTCTTTGGATATAAAAAAACAAGAGGAATTTGATGAAAAACATGAGGAGTTGTGTGAGAAACTTAAGAAAGAATGGAATGAGCTCAGTTATGGTCAAATTCAAAAATGGGCAAATATGTCCCTCAAATATTGGCTTCTTTTCGGTGGAGATAAAATAGCAAACATTGAGAAAAATGCTAAATATTTCCATATTCCGATTGACAGCATTATAAAAGAAATTGCTTTTGGTGAAAAAAGAAATCAAGCGGATTATAAAAGTTGGAGTAAAATAGAAAATTATGAAGAATATTTTGAATATCAAAAGATATTCAGAGAAAATAACAAAAAGGTTGCTCCGATTGTAAAAGAGTTTGAGTTGTTTAATAATAGTAATAATAAACAATAAAATCTGTAAATTTAAAACCAATTTAAATTACATTAAATGAATATAGAGGAAAATACAGAATCTATACAGAAAGAGATATTAGAAGAAATGTACAAATGGACAAGTTCTTCCTGGCAGCAAAGCAGAAAGGAAGCCTTTTTGCAGGTTCAAGATATGAAAAAGCACTTGAATTCTTTATCAGAAGAAGAAGCTCACAAATTGATGGTAGAGCAAACTCAAAAGATATTGAAAGAGAAGAATTCATAAAATATTGCAAGGACAATGGATTGTGGAAAGAAAAAACTGTTTTGGATAGATGTTCAAAGCAGTTTTGTTTTTTTGAAATGTGATGCTTTGGTAGTTCAGATTACAAAATGGGAAACGCCTACTAAGACAGAGCAGAAAAAACTTAAAAAAATCATTGATAATTATTCCTTTTTGTAGTAGTTATTTTAGCGGATAAAATGTAAATTTGCAGAACTCCCTATAATAACTAGAAATGAAAAAGAGAATCTTCGTAGAGAAAAAAGGGATTTTCGATGTAGAAAGTCCTAAAATTCTAACTGAAATCAAGAGCATTCTTCCCAAAGTAGAGAATGTAAAAGTTTATAATATTTACGATGTTTTTGGGCTGTCCGAAAGCGATTTTTCCAAAACGGTAGGCAGCATTTTCGCAGACCCAGTTACGGACATCATCCACACAGAAAATCCAGCAACAGAGCAGTATTTCGCCACAGAATTTCTCCCTGGGCAGTATGACCAGAGGGCAGATTCGGCGGAGCAGTGCATTTCCCTGCTTACAGGAACGGACAATGCTGCCGTGCGAAGCGGAAAACTTATAGAGATAAAGGGTATTTCCTCCGCAGATTTGGATAAGGTTAAAGACTTGCTTATCAACAAGGTAGAGAGTAGAGAAAAGGACTTGTCCAAACTGGAAATTCCAGCGCAGGAAAAACCAACTCCTGTGATTGTTCACGAAGGTTTTATCGGGTTTGATGAGGCTGAATTGGAGCAATTCTACAAGCAGCACGGCTTTGCTTTTGGGTTTGATGATTTGCTTTTTATTCAAAATTATTTCCAATCAGAAAACAGAAATCCTACCGAGACAGAGCTCAAAGTTTTAGACACTTACTGGAGTGACCACTGCCGACACACCACATTTGAAACCGAGCTGAAAGACATTCAGTTCAAAGGCGAGTTTAAAGAAACTTTGGATAAAATCTTCGCCGATTATTTAGAAAAAAGAAAGTTTTTAGGAAGAGAAGCGAAACCGATATCGCTAATGGATTTGGCAACTGTCTGTGCCAGATATTTCCATAAAACAGGTAAATTAGAAAACCTTGTGGTTTCTGATGAAATCAATGCCTGCACGATAGAAATAGAGGCGGAGTTTGATGGAAAAAAAGAGCCTTGGTATCTTCTTTTCAAAAACGAAACGCACAATCACCCTACTGAAATAGAGCCTTTTGGTGGTGCATCTACTTGTCTTGGCGGTGCCATCCGTGACCCGCTTTCTGGGCGTGCTTTCGTGTATCAGGCGATGCGTCTTAGCGGTGCAGCAGATGTTCTAGAGCCTGTTTCTGCGACTTTGCAGGGAAAACTTCCACAGAGAACCATCACAAAGCAGGCGGCGAATGGCTATTCTTCCTACGGAAATCAGATAGGTCTTGCCACTACGATGGTTAATGAAATCTATCACGAAGGCTACAGAGCGAAGAGAATGGAGGTAGGTTTCGTGGTTGGTGCAGTTTCCAAAACTTGGGTAAAACGCGAAAAACCGCAGAATGGCGACATCGTTATTTTACTTGGCGGTGCCACAGGGCGAGATGGCGTAGGCGGTGCTACAGGTTCTTCCAAGGAGCAGGACGAAACCTCTATACATACGCTTTCTACCGAAGTTCAGAAAGGAAATGCCGTGGAGGAGAGAAAAATCCAAAGGCTTTTCCGAAATCCAGAAGTTACGACTTTGATAAAGAAATCTAATGATTTCGGAGCGGGTGGAGTTTCTGTGGCTATCGGTGAAATTGCTGATTCTTTGGAGATAGATTTGGATATTTTACCTTTAAAATACGAGGGACTAAATGGAACAGAACTTGCCATTTCCGAATCACAGGAGCGTATCGCTGTGGTGGTAGATGCCAAGGATAAAGACCAGTTTATCCATTTCTGTGAAAGAGAAAATATCAAAGCCGTGGAGGTAGCAAAAGTTACCGATTCGGGCAGAATGCAGATGTTCTGGAAAGGTACGAAAATAGTAGATTTGAGCCGAGAGTTTCTAAATTCCAACGGCTGTGCAAAATCTCAAAATGCCGAAATTTCCCACCTTCAAAAATTTGAAAATCAGACCGAAATATTTAACGAAGAAAACCTCATCAAGATACTTTCGGATAAAAATACAGCCTCTCAAAAAGGTTTGTTAGAGATGTTTGACTCTTCAGTCGGTGCCACTACGGTGGCTATGCCTTTGGGCGGAAAACACCAGATTACCGAGATGGAGGGAAGCGTGCAGACACTGCCTGTTTTGAACGCGAAAAATGTGGAAACGGTATCTCTGGCAGCGTGGGGCTTTGATGCTGAAATATCTTCGCAAAACTCTCTGATAGGGGCAGCGGATGCAGTGGTGGAGTCCGTGGGGAAAATCGTAGCTATGGGCGGCGATTATAGAAAAATCCGATTGAGCTTTCAGGAATATTTTGAAAAATTAGGTCAAAACCCAGAAAAATGGGGCAAACCGCTGGCATCACTCCTTGGGGCTTATGATGCGCAGATGAATTTTGGGCTGGCGGCCATCGGAGGGAAAGACTCTATGAGTGGAACTTACCAAAATCTGAATGTACCGCCGACATTGATATCCTTCGCTTGTGCAGATGGGCAGAAAAAGCATATTATTTCGCCAGAGTTTAAGCAGGCTGGAAATAATATTTACCATTTTTATCATCAAAATAAAGAAAATGGACTGCCAGATTATGAAACTTTGAAAGAGGTTTTTGATTTCGTTCATCAGCAGATAAAAGCAGGAAACATCGTTTCGGTAAAGACCATAAAAGATGGCGGAGCGGCAGTTTCATTGGCAAAAATGTGTTTTGGAAATCATCTCGGTGCAGAGGTGGAACTTGCAGAAAGCCAGATTTTAGAGAAAAATATCGGTGGTTTTATTATCGAAAGTGAAACGGAACTGGCTCATTCCCAGCTTCATAAAATAGGAAAAGTGACCGAAGGAAAAACTTTGGTTATCAATAAAAAAGCATTTGACCTTGGTAAATTGCTTTCGGCTTATACGCAGACTTTTGAAAATCTTTTCCCGACAGCCGAGCCGGACAGAATAGAAATCAACATCGATGAAAAGCTGAATTCTACCAGCCCGAAAAACATCATCATCAAGAAACATAATATCGCAAAACCAAGAGTTTTCGCACCAATTTTCCCAGGAACGAACTGCGAATACGAAACCCAAAATGCTTTCCGAAAAGAGGGAGCAGAGGTGACTTCGTTGCCGCTCATTAACCTTACCAAAAGCCTTTTGGAGGAGAGTATAGAGGCTTGGACAAAGGAAATAGACCAGTCTCAAATTCTTGTTTTCTCAGGAGGATTTTCCGCAGGGGACGAGCCAGATGGTTCAGCGAAATTCATTGTCAATGTTCTTAAAAACGAACAAATGAAATCAGCTGTTCATCGTCTTTTGGAGCGTGACGGGATGATTCTGGGGATATGTAACGGCTTCCAAGCTTTGGTAAAATCTGGACTTCTGCCGTATGGGGAGATAAGAGATTTGGATGAAAACTCGCCTACGCTCGCTCACAACGCGATAGGGCGCCATATTTCCCAAATGGTGGATGTGAAGGTGGTGAATGATGATTCGCCGTGGCTGAAAGGCATGAAAAACGAGGTGTATACCATCCCGATTTCCCACGGAGAGGGGCGTTTCATGGCGAGCGAGGAGGTGCTGACAGAACTCTATAAAAATGGGCAGATAGCTACCCAATACATTGATTTTGAAGGGAAAGTAGCTCATGGTATGCCGTATAATCCGAATAATTCGCTGTTTGGAATAGAAGGAATTACCAGCCGAAGCGGAAAAATCTTCGGAAGAATGGGGCATCCAGAGCGTTTCGCGAAAGGACTGCTGAAAAATATCCCAACGGCTAACTACCACAATATTTTCAGGAATGGAGTGGAGTATTTTAAGTAGGAAATCGCACTATATAAAATAAAAAAAACACCTCTGAAAAGGAGGTGTTTTTTTGTTTTCTGATGTTAGAACAAATCGTCTAATTTAGATTTTGCAGAATCCCAGAATTTGCTGAGGTCAGATTTTAAATCATCTAGTTTGTCTTCTGCAAGGTCTTTTATTTCATCCCATTTGTCTTCTGCTTCTTCTAATTTTGCTTCCAAAAGTTTGCTTTTTTCTTCTAGTTCTGCTTTGGCATCACCAGATAGTTCTTCTGCTTTGCCTTTTAGGATTTCTAGTTCTTTTTTAGCGTTTTCTATTTGTTCTTGGAATTTTTGTTTTAGTTCATTAGTGTCCATTTTCTTTAATTTTAAATGTTAAGTAAGACAAAGATAAACAAAAAACGATACAAAAGCGCTTTAAACCAAAATAAAATTTCTGTAAATTGCACAAAGGTTGTTTTGGGGTTTTGAGGAGGGACAAAAGTAATGAAGTAAAAACAATAGTAAACGAAAAGTATAGAAAATAAATAATGGATAATAGAATTTTAATGGGATTATTAGGGTTAATAACTGCAATAATAATATATATAGATATTAAAAAAACAAGAAAGAGATGTCAGGGTTTACATTAATCCGAGCATGGGGAGTGGTCATTATAGGAATAATGATAGCTATTATATGTTTTATACAATTATTACTTGGGTTAGATTAGAGAGAGTATTATTCTTAAACAAACTCTCTTTTCGTATGGAGCAAACTTTTCATCGGGACAGATTTAGACTTAATAAAAGTTTTAAAAACAATGAAACAAGAAAATAAAAATGAGTGCAATAACATATTTAATCCTATGTATTTTATATACAATTATATCTTATTTATGGTATAAATACTGGAGAAAAGGATTAAAAGAAGAATATGGTCATGATAAATTAGGAGCGGGAGACCAATTTATGTATACAAAGCATATATTAAGTATAATTATAGGTGTAATGGGGATAATTATAATGCTAATAAGGTTAATAATATATGGGAATATATATTACCCATCTCCATGGTCAGTGGGAGGGCAATATTCCAAATTGTCTTTTAGATTATTAAAAATTCACAAAAAATATTATGAAACGCTCGTTATTAAGTTCATTTATTATAATTATCAGTGCATTATTAAGCATAAATATTTTATTAAATATATGTAGCAAAAAGAATACAACAGAAGAAACATTATTTTATACTAAAAACCTTCAAGAGGAATTTGATTTATTAGTATCGTTTAAAAATATCGGAAGAAATTGGGGTGTTTATTTATCAGCAACAAAAGAAGATATAAATAAAATAAAAGAAAAAAAATATCCATTAGGAGATCCTTATAATATCCCAAAATATCCAGAAATAAAATTTTTCATAAAAACTACTCAAGAATTATACGATAAAACGGATATAGGAGATAGACTGCATAAACTCCCTAATAGTAATAAATGTTATCTCTATAAAGGAGATTCTATTTTTAAATATAATTGTTATCTTATTCCTGAACAAATCAAAGAAAAGATAAATATAGACGAATGGGATAATGATGAAATTGGATATTGGAAAACGGCTCAGTAATTTTGGGTAATGTTCAGATATTTTTCAGATTATTAAAATAAAAACAATGAAAAAAGAAAATAAAAATAAGAAAGTGACACTGAAAACCAAGACATATTCAACAAAGAGTAAAGCATTAGCTAAAGAGGCGGTAGAATACATGATGAAACACTATCCTAATTTAATGGAAAAACTTAAAAACAGTTAAATATAAAGGAAGTTGTATGATGTATGGTGCTGCGCTTATGTTCTAAATAGTTGTTTTTATGATTAGTAATTGATATACTACAAAATGAGCTGGTTATGGTGTAGGCGGCAGATGTAGAGATTATTTGGTCAAGAATTAAAACAAAATTGATAGGAAGATGAAAGATTTAAGAAAGTTTTATTATTGGTGTGCATTAGTGTTTTTGATTATATTTTTATTATTACAATGGTATTTTTATCTGAATCCTACAACTATTGAAGAGGATAATAGATTTGCGTACGATAAAATAAGGAATAGAGAAATAAAATCTATATTAAAAAGGCATAGTATAGATTATAGTAATCATTCAGCTCCTTATATCGTGTATGATAGAGATAGTTTACCAATATTTTCAGATTGGGAAGAGAAAATAAGCATAGGAGATTCAATTATTAAACCCAAAGGTTCTTTAAAACTTTTGATAAAAAGGGGAGGCTATTTAATAGATACATTGGACTACGAGGAAAATAATTCTATTATTTTACCAAATAATTGGTAATAAGAATAGGAGTAATGTTCTAGATTGTCTTTCAAGTTATTATAGTGAAAACCAAAAATTAAAAAATTCCGAAAAATGAAATATTACTTATTTATATTATGTTTAGTATATCCTTTTAAAAATTTGTATTCTCAAAAATATAAATGTCCATTAGATAATGGATATATAATGGTAGGATATAAAAATAATGAGGATCAACAAAGGTACTCTCTTTTTTTTAAGGTAGAAAATTCCATTCCTCCTATTGATTTTACTGTTAATACTGAAAATAAAACAGATAAAGTGTTATCCATATCTAAAGGGAAAGTAATATTGGTAACAGACCAGGTGGGTGGAGTAGTCGCGGTCAAAGATATGGAACATGAAAAAATTATACGATATGATAAAATAGATAATATCCAAGTGAAACAAGGAGATTTTATTGATATAGGGCAAATAATAGGAACTCCAAAAGTAAATGAATTTTATCCTAGAAGGTGGGATGAGTATGTAAATGAAATATATTTTGTAAATATCAGTTTTTTTGTTTTTGATACTAAAATAAGAGACCTCATTCATAGTCCTTTGTCAGTAGATAGTATGGATTGTAAAATAATTGTGTGTGAGAAGAATTGCCAACCTAGAATTTATCATTAGGGAGGTAATGTTCCAAATGTTGCTGGGCTAAAAACTAATTTTAAAATAGGACTAAAATGAAAATAAAATATTATAACATATTACCATCAGTAGTGATGATGATTCTCATCATTATGCATAATAGGGGAGTATCAGGGGGAGATATTTTAATTCAGTTTTCTATAATATTTGTGACATTTATACAGGTATTATATCAATCTGTTTTGAGAATATTTATAAAATTTGATTTATTTAGAAATATAAAGGAATTATTGTTGGTTGGAGCTATTATATTTTTATTAATAATTCTATATTTTCAAGTTTTATATGCATACCTTATGTATTAAAATGGTATTAATTTTCAAAAATAGTAGAAAATGAAAATAAAATGTGTCGTGCAAGATGATGATTCTATTATTTTCTATAAAAATGATGAAGTTTTTATCTATATGACTAGAAAAACCAAGTGGGGCGGAAGAGTTTATGGCGAAATATATAATGCAGATGATGAACTTTTGCTTAAAGTAAAATCGTTTCTTTGGCTTGGCACAAAGATTACATATCAGAATTTAGGACTTCCCATTTCTAATGTAAGTTTTTATTTATATGATAGATTTATACTTGGAAAAAAAGACAAAATAGAGTTTTTTTATTTTCTAATTTATTATAGATTGTATTGGAACAACAAATTTATTGCAGATGTAAAACCTGTGGATTTACTGAAATATAATACCCATTTAGAAATCAATTTTAATACTAAAGATGAATTAAAAATATACTATCCTACTATACTTTTCTGCACAACTATTTTATATGCGGATTTATATTAAACAATGCCAATGATATGCTTATCAAAACAATAATTAAAAATATCAATGAACAGAAAAAGAATATTTCTTTTAATAATTATATTTGTAATGGTTCTTTATCTTATGTATAAAGGTTTTGTTTATTGGAATTATAATTTTTTCAAAGAACAAAAACAAGTAGAAACATGGAATAGCAGAGTAAAAAAACAATGAAAACAAATTATAAAATATTATTTGCAGTATTGTTTGTATTTGTAGCTTTTTTGGGAATGTATTTATTTTCATTTTACAAATCTGTTACGGATACAGAAAATGTGAAATTAAGCGGTTATATTTATGATGAAAAAACCAAACAGCCTATCCCAAATACTCTCATAATGATAATAAGTGAGCGATACGAAGATGATAACGGCAATACAAATTACGATGAATATTTAGGAAAAGATACCATAAAACTCTATTCTGATAGTAAAGGATATTATTCAACAATTATAGAGAAAACCGCTTTTATATCATTATATTTCAAAAAAGAAGGCTATGTTCAGAAGAAAATAGAAGGAGAATATCCAACAAAACAAATGAATTATAAAGTGTATTTAAAGAAAGAGTGATTTTGTGTAATGTACATATTATCAATTACTTATAAAAGTAAAGCTATTAAAAACTAAATACCATCAAAAAAATAATAGGGACTTTTTACGAAGTCCCTATTTTAGTTTTTTGTTTCTGTAATGTTTTGATTTACAGGTGTTATTGTGGAGCTGGAGGGATTCGAACCCTCGTCCAAACAAGCAACAAATAAACTTTCTACATGCTTATTTTGTTATTATTTTTCGACATAAAGCAGAGAACAAACACCCAACTTTATGCTTATCTTCTAAATTTTTTCGTCCTTTGGTCAAAGCTCCCAAAGGCTTATTTCTGCATTTCCTATGCCCCAGAATCGGACGCCGCAGAACGGAGCTTCCGTGAGACATCTTGTTTCCTTACTATACTTCGGGAAAAACGCTAATCTTACTATACTTCGGATTAAGCAGCAAGAGCATACTCTTCGTTGCCAGTTAAAATTTGTAGCAAGGGATTAAAGAGATCGCGCTACGGTTCTCTGCATGCTTATTTACCCATTGGTCTTGCTGTCGAAACCGGTCAGCCCCAATGAATTTTGGGAGCAAATATAATGAAAAAATAAATGTAATGGGACAATAAATTTTTTTAAAAATTATTTCTTCACCTGTTTCAGCCATTCTGAATAGCCCTCTACCGCCATTATCGTAAAAACAAGATATTGCAATGATGTGATTCCCAGTCCCTTGTAGAGCATCATCGGGATGCAGATTAAATCGCCTACAATCCAGAAAAGCCAGTTTTCTACCTTTCGTTTTGCCATGAACCACATCCCGATGAGAAACAGGGAAGTCGTGAAAATATCCAGCCAGTTTGCCCAGTCAAGTTGCTGAAAACCAAGACTTACGCCGTTCATAGAAAAATGATTGTCTATAAAAGGTTTGAAATAATATACTCCACAAACCGCTATGAAACTCAGCATGAATAGACTCAGTCCCACCAGCCAGTCTTTTTTCTTGGCAAAATCTACGCTGATGATTTGGTTTTCTGTGTTTTTGTTCCAAGAAATCCAGCCGTAGATGCTCATGATGCTGTAATAAACATTGATAAGCATATCGCCCAAAAGCCCGAAATTAAAGAGAATATAAACATAAATCGTAGTGCTGATGATGCCCGTGGGATAGACCCAAATATTCCTTTTCACGGAGAAAAAAACACTCAGCAGACCGAAAAAAGCAGCCACAACTTCTAAGAAAATTTGGAAAAAAGTATATTCCTCATAAGGTTTTATAAAAAGTTCATATGGATTCATCAGCCCAAAGATAAGGTTATTTTGATTATATTTGTGTCAATATTTAGATTAAATTTTTTGAACAATAGAGAATTATTAAAAATGCCGCTTGAAGAGCTGTGGCAGTTGTTCCCAATCGAATTAGTCCCACACAATACTCTATGGGAAAAATGGTTTCAGGAAGAAAAACAACATTTGGAAACTATTATAAATGAGCGAGTTACTATTAGCCATATAGGAAGCACAGCGGTTTCTTCCATTTGGGCAAAACCAATTATTGACATCCTTATAGAATGCGATGATAAAAATAGTCTGAAAAATATTTCAGATATTTTGGACAAAAACCAATATCTCTGCATGTCTTGTGATAAAGATAGAATGGTGTATAACAAAGGATACACCATGAATGGTTTTGCGGAAAAGGTATTTCATTTGCATATAAGATTGAGAGGCGATAATGATGAACTTTATTTTAGGGATTATCTCATTGAAAATCAAGATATAGCAAAAGAATATGAAAAAATGAAACTTCTCCTTTGGAAAAAATTTGAGCATAATAGAGATGCCTACACAGAGAGTAAAACGGATTTTGTTAAAAAATATACACTAAAAGCCAAGAATATATACGGAGATAGATATTAAAAAACTTTAGAAAATCTAATGTTAATAATTATCTTTGTAGAAATAAAATTGACATGAAAAATATCACATTAAATACAATTTCAGAAGCCATAGAAGACCTTAAAAACGGCAAAATCATCATCGTAGTAGATGATGAAAACCGTGAAAACGAGGGCGATTTCCTCTCTGCAGCGGAGCTGACCACACCAGAGATTATCAATTTTATGACCATCCATGGGCGTGGGCTTATCTGTACACCGCTTCCCGAAAGCAGGTGTGATGAACTGGGCTTAGAGGCGATGGTTTCCCGCAGTACTGACCCAAAAGAAACGGCCTTTACGGTATCAGTGGATTTGCTGGGAGATGGCGTATCTACGGGGATTTCAGCGAATGACAGGGCAAGGACTATTTTAGCTTTGATGGACGAAAAGAGCAAACCTACTGATTTCATGCGTCCTGGGCATATTTTCCCTCTCAGAGCCAAAGAAGGCGGAGTGCTAAAACGCGCAGGACACACCGAGGCAGCGATAGATTTGACCAGACTCGCTGGGCTGAAAGAGGGTGGAGTAATCTGCGAAATCATGAACGAAGATGGAACGATGGCAAGGCTTCCACAGCTGGCAGAACTTGCCCAAAAGCAAAACCTAAAAATAGTTTCCATAGAGGATTTGATAGAATACCGCCTGAAAAATGGAGATTTGATAGATAAAATCGAAGAAAGAGAAGTGAAAACTTTTTATGGAGATTTTAGATTTTACGCCTTTAAGGAGAAATACACAGAGCAGGTGCATTTTGCTTTATCCAAAGGAAGCTGGTCGGTAAATGATGAGGTTCTCGTGCGGGTGCAGTCTTCTGGGTCTTACTTCGATGTGCTGAGTATTTTGGCTAATGGAGAGAAGTCTTTATTGGGGAAAATTACGGCTAAAATAAACGAAGAGGGCAGAGGTGTGATAGTTTTTATCAATAATGTTTCCACCACAGAGAATACACTGCGAAAACTTCAGCAGTTTATTAATAATCAAGAAAATACAGAGGTCAAAAGCACTCAGAATTTTAAAGATTATGGAATAGGAATTCAGATAATCAAGGAGTTAGGAATTCATAAAATAAAAATTTTATCTCAAAATACAGATCAGAAACCAATAGTGAGCGGTTATGATGTGGAGATTACAGAAATGGTAAAGATTTGATATTATGATAGTTAAGTCACTATATAAAAATGATGTTTTTGAATGGATTGATATTCAAGATATGAAATATGAAAATATTTCAGAAATATCTAAACAATACAAAATCAATATATTACACCTAAAAGATTGTATTAATGCCAATCATCTTCCCAAAGCAGAAGATTTGGGCGAAATTAAATTTATTCTAGCGAGAACGAGTTCTGAACCAGGCAACAAGTTTTTGAATTCTATTAACGATATTAGTACAAAAGTTGGGATTTTCATTAAAGAAAATCTTATTTTGACGATTCATAGAGTTGATAATGAGCGAATTAAAAAACTCTCGGAAGAACTGAAAAATGGGACTTTTCAGGCTGCTAATCCCTATCGGATAGCCTTGGAGCTGGGTTCTGGCATTTTGAAATCTTATAGAAAAGAAAATATCAATCTTTTGGAGAAAATGGAAAAAATAGAGAATGATATTTTCACTAAAACGGATTCTAACTCTAACGAAATCAAGCGTTTATATCGTCTAAAAAGGAGAGCAAGTCTTAATCTGAAACTTTTGTCCATTTCTAATGAGTGGGTTAATTTTTATGACAAACTCCCAATAGAAAAAATAGAATTTAACGATTTGAAAGATACCTATACAGAGGTGATGAGTGGTTTTGAATATCTTAACTCTCAGTCTACCAGTCTTATAAGTCTATTTTTGGCGCTGACTGACCAGAGAAATAATGAGTCTATGAAAATTTTAGCTGTATATTCAGCGTATTTCTTGCCGATAACCTTTTTGGCGAGTCTCTACGGAATGAATTTTCAGGAAATGTTCGGAATAGACCATGAATACGGCTTTTATTGGATGCTTGGCATCATGGTGGTCATCGTGATAGTGACTTCTATTTTCATGAAAAGGAAAAATGTGAAATAATTAAAACGCTGAATATGAGCGATATTACGCAGAATAAAAAAAGTATGAAAAAATTTTATGATGATATTTCAGAGAAATATGATTTGATTTTTTCATTGTCTCCACTGCACAAAACTTTTTTTGCAGAGGAAATAAAAGGTAAAAAAGTTTTGGATGTGGGCGCAGGAACAGGGAATTTGTCCCAGTATTTACTTGGTGAGAATTATGAGGTTACAGCCATTGATATCAACGAAAAACTAATTGATAAAGCAAAAGAGAAAGGCGTAGAAGTCGTTAATATGAGTATGCTTGATATTGACAGGCTTCCGAAATTTACGACCATTATCAACATAGGAAATACGCTTCCTCATTTGGAAAACAAGAAAGAGATTTCAGATTTTTTGCAGAAAGCCTATGCCCAGCTGGAACAAGGCGGAAAGCTAATCATCCAAATGGTGAATTTTTGGAAATTTACATCTAAAAATAAAGAAGGAAATTTTTTAGGAAATTTGCCACTTATTGATAATGAAGGAGTTACTTTTGAGCGTTCTTATTATTTGAATGAAGAAGGAAACATTATTTTCAAAACTATTTTAGATAAAAAAGTTGAAAACGAAGAGATTTTGATAAATATTGATTATCAAGAACTTAAAGTATTTTTGGAGAATGCAGGGTTTGAAAATATTCAGTTTTATGGCGGATTTAATAAAGTTGATTTTAGCTCAGAAAACTCTATGCCTGTGATAGTTACAGCAGAAAAATTATAGAAAATGGCATTGATTAGAGAAGTTTTAGGAAAAACTCCCATTGTGGGCGAAGATGTATTTTTAGCGGAAACAGCTGTGATTATCGGTGATGTGGTGATGGGTGATGCGTGCAGCATTTGGTATAATGCCGTATTGAGAGGGGATGTGAACAGCATTAGGCTCGGTGACAGGGTGAATATTCAAGATAATGTAACTGTGCACTGCACCTACGAAAAACACGCGACCATTATAGGAAATGATGTTTCCATCGGGCATAATGCGGTGGTTCATGGGTGTGAAATAAAGGATAATGTGCTTATCGGTATGGGGGCTATTGTCATGGATGGCTGTCTGATAGAGTCCCATTCTGTGGTGGCGGCTGGTTCGGTGGTTACGCAGGGAACGCACATCGGGGAAGGTGAGCTATGGGCAGGAGTTCCTGCAAAAAAGATAAAAGATGTTTCGCAAGACCTTATGGAGTCTGAAATACAGCGAATAAGCAAAAATTATGTAAAATATTCCTCTTGGTATAAAGAGAAAAATAAACAAAATATTAAAGTATAAATTAAATTTAAAAAGATGAGAATAAAAGAATCAGAATTTTACAAACCATTTTATTTAATGGGGTATGATGGTGAAGCATCGGCAGTAAAGCTTTATGACAAGATGGATGTTTCTCACTCTTCGTCGCCTTATAGAGCATTATTATCGTCCTACGGTAGTCTTTACTAAGAGTGGTAATAAGTATGCTGCTTCAGCGCGTTCGGTACAAGGATTTGATATTTACGAAGCTTTGGAACAATGCAGTGAGTATTTCGAGCAGTTTGGTGGTCATAAATACGCTGCCGGACTCACTTTGCGCCCTGAACAGT
>CAUPCB010000033.1:0-17192 GCA_963509715.1 uncultured Flavobacteriaceae bacterium
TGTGAGAGAAGACATTACGGATGTGTTTCTTACCCACCTGCATTTTGACCACTGCGGCGGAGCTGTGGAATGGAATGACAGCCGCACAGGATGCCAGCCAGCCTTCAAAAATGCTGAATTTTGGACTAATAAAAACCACTGGGAATGGGCAACAAATCCCAATCCTCGCGAAAAACCAAGTTTCCTGAAAGAAAATATTTTCCCACTAGAAGAAAGTGGTCAGCTTAGATTTTTAGACCTGCCTAAAACTGGGAATTACGGCTTTGCTCCAGACCTGAAAATGGATGTGATTTTCGTAGATGGACACACTGAAAAACAGATGCTTCCTGTACTAAAATACCAAGACAAAACCATCATCTACGCGGCGGATTTAGTGCCTACGGCAGGGCATGTTCCGCTTATCTATGTTCCAAGTTATGATGTCCGTCCGCTGATAACTTTGGAGGAAAAAGAAAAATTCCTAAAACAATGCGTGGATAATGAATATCTGCTGTTTTTCGAGCATGATGCAGTGAATGAACTTGCATCACTTAAAATGACCGAAAAAGGAGTCCGCATCGATGAGACTTTCAGCTTTAATGATGTTTTTGGATATTAGGAAAAATGAAACTCAATTATCAGCTTACAGAAGAGGATTATCTGCAATTTTGCTTATTTGCGGCAAGTCAAAATTTGACTTTGAGAGATGCTAAAAGAAGAACATTATTTCTATTGATTTTAATTTTTTCTTTAGGTTCTGTTTGGATATATTTTAGACTCCGTTCTCTGTTTTTCATTACTTTTTCTGTCACAGGAATATTGTATTGTATTTTTTATTATTTCCATGGATACAGAAGCGTTTTTAAGAGGGCGTATAAAAAGAATGTCAAGCGTCTTTTCAAAGAAAAAATAGGAATGGAATTTAGCGTTGTTTCTGATAATGAACTAATTACAATTTTATCTAACCAGACAAAATTAGAAATCAACCTCGCCAATGTAGATTTCATAGAGGAAATAGCAGATTATTATTTCATTAAACTAAAAACTTCCGATAGAATTATCATTCCAAAAAGAATTTTTGAAAATGGTACAAATTCTGAAGCTTCATTGAGAAACTTTGCAAAACAGAACAATATCACTATAAAACAACTATTAGATTGGAAATTTTAATGAGTTTTACTTCATAATTATCATTAAAACTAAAAAATGAGCCAAAAAACGAAAATCATAGGACTCACAGGCGGCATAGGCTCTGGAAAGACCACTGCAGCGAAGTTTTTGGAGAAATTGGGTTTTCCTGTTTATTATTCTGACATCAGAGCAAAAGAAATCGTAAATAACGATAAAACTCTGAAAAAGAACATTATAGAACTTTTAGGAAGGGAGGCGTATGATGCTGAGGGAAACTACAACAGAAAATGGGTAGCAGAGCAGATTTTCAATAATGATAAAAAAAGACAAGCGCTAAACTCCATCATCCATCCCGCTGTAAAAGAGGACTTTGAGAGATGGACAGCCGCCCAGCAGAAAAAAATAGCTTTCAAGGAAACGGCTCTTTTATTTGAACTGAATTTGGATAAAGAATGCTACAAATCCCTGCTCATAACCGCTGATGAAAATACCAGAATAAAAAGAGTGATGCAGAGAGACAAAAAAACCGAAAGCGAAATAAAAAAAATAATAGAAAAACAAATGTCCGAATCCGAAAAACAAAAACGAGCTGATTTTGTGGTTTTTAATAATGGAAATGAAGAGGATTTAAAGGCTGATTTAGAAAAAATTTTAGAAAAATTAAATTAAAAAAAATGAATTATCATACAAGAAAATGGGTAAAACCAGAGGATTTGAACCCAAATCACTCACTTTTTGGAGGAAGACTTTTAGAATGGATAGATGAAGAGGCTGCTCTATACGCCATCATGCAGCTGGAAAACCCGAGAGTAGTCACCAAATCAATGTCCGAAATCAACTTCGTGAGTTCGGCTAAACAAGGAGATATCATAGAAATAGGCATCCAAGCTATAAAATTCGGGAACAGCTCACTGACTTTGTCTTGTAAAGTGAGAAATACCATGACCTGCCAAACCATCATTACCATTGACAAAATAGTCATGGTCGCTCTGGACGAAAAAGGACACCCAACACGCCACGGAAAAACCCAAGAAAACAATGATGAAAAATGCAATGTGAATTTTTAGTTCATGGCATAGTTTTAGATTCGAAAACCTTTAAATACAATAAATTACTTAATTATGAAAAACTTAGTTACATTACTGCTTTTGGTGTTTAGTTTCACTCTGGGAACAGCACAAAGCAAAGCTTCGCACAGTCAAGGAGTAAAGAAAGAAACCAAAAAGAAACACCATTCCAAACAAAAAAATACCTACTCCCATTCTTCACAAAAACTAAAAAAAGATGGGACGCCTGACAGAAGATACAAAGCCAATAAAAAACTGAAAAAAGACGGAACACCTGATAAAAGGTATAAAGAAAATAAGTAAGTTGTCTCAGACAGCTTACTTTTTTGTACAATAATTATGTTTGAGATTGTTTAGCGTAGTTATATTTTTTATCTTTGCAGTCAATTTTTAAAACGAATAAATATAATGAGTGATACTATTATCTGCCCTGCTTGTGGTTCTGAATTTACTTATGAAAATGGTGATTTGATGGCATGTTCTCAGTGCTTTCATGAATGGAACCCAGCAGAAGAATCCGCTAATAGTGGTGATAAAATCCTAGATGCCAATGGAAATGAACTCCAAAATGGCGACACTGTAGTGATTGTAAAAGACCTTCCTGTGAAAGGTGCTCCTAAACCTATAAAAGCTGGAACGAAAGTAAAAAATATCCGTTTAAATTTTGACAGCGACCACAATATCGACTGCAAAATAGATGGTTTTGGGGCAATGGGACTAAAATCTGAATTTGTGAAGAAGGCATAAAATGAAAAAATATTTAGTTTACTTTCTATGCATCGCCTTGGTGGGAATCACTGTTTCTTGTAAAAAGGAAAAAGAAACGGTAAAAAACGAGCCTGTAAAAGAGGAGTCAGTAGCTGATTCTCAAACCTTTACAATAAATAAAGAACAAAGTAACATCGATTGGAAAGGTTACAAAATCTTTAAATCCGAGAGCACGAGCCACTTTGGGACGATGGATTTTTCGGAAGGAGATATCAATGTAAAAGACGGAAAATTGGTTTCTGGAAAATTGGTAATTGATACCAAATCCATCACAACCACAGATATAGAGGATAAAGAACTCGCTGCAAAGCTTGACAATCATCTGAAAAACTCCGATTTCTTTGATGTAGAGCAGTTCCCTACGGCTACATTTGAAATCACAAAAGTAACTCCCTCAGAACATGGAGATTACAACTCCGTTATTGAAGGAAATTTGACAATAAAAGGAATTACAAAGGCTGTGAGTTTTAACGCCAATGTAAAAGTTGATACCGAGCAGGTCAGCATATACACTGAGCCTACGGATATAGACAGAACGGAATTCGGAGTGAAATTCCAGTTGCCAGTGAAAGACGGCATTATAAAAAATGAATTCACTCTACAAGTTGCTATAAAAGCTTTCAATAAAAAATAATTTTTTCATTTTTTTAATTTTATATGTTAGCCTGTCTATATTATTAGACAGGTTTTTATTTTGTTTAAAAACTAAAAAAATTGTAATTTTGTCGACCTAAATAAAAAACAGAAAATGCTAACAAAAATAGATGAACTTTTAAATGAAGTCCAAAAATTTCATTCTCAGAAAAAGGAAGAAATTGAACAATTCAGAATCAAATTCAATGGAAAAAAAGGGATTTTGAATGATTTATTTGAACAGTTCAAATCTGTATCCAACGACCAAAAAAAAGAATATGGTCAGAAAATAAACTTACTGAAACAAAGCATCTCTGCTAAACTAGAAGAGCTGACACAGAGCAGTTCTTCACAAAATGTAGCTGCCGAAAAGGAAGACCTTACCAGACCTGGATTTCCTTTAGAATTAGGGTCTAGACACCCTATCAATTTGGTAAAAAACAGAATCACAGATATTTTTAAATCTATCGGTTTTGCAGTGGCTGACGGACCAGAGATAGAAGATGACTGGCATAACTTCACCGCGCTGAACTTACCTGAATATCACCCAGCAAGAGATATGCAGGATACTTTTTTCATCGAGACTAATCCTGATGTTCTGCTAAGAACCCACACTTCTTCTGTTCAAATCAGATACATGGAGCAAAATGAACCGCCTATCCGTATCCTTTCGCCTGGGCGAGTTTTCAGAAATGAAGCTGTTTCTTCTCGTTCTCATTGTATTTTCCACCAGATAGAGGGACTTTATATCGATGAAAATGTGAGTTTTGCGGACTTGAAACAAACCATTCAGTTTTTCACTACGGAACTTTTCGGAAAGTCAAAAATCAGAATGCGTCCTTCTTATTTCCCTTTCACAGAGCCAAGTGCAGAAGTGGATGTATACTGGGGGCTAAATTCCGAAACGGATTATAGAATCACGAAAGGAACAGGCTGGCTGGAAATCATGGGCTGTGGTATGGTAGACCCTGCCGTTCTTAAAAATGTGAATATAGACCCTGACAAATACAGCGGATATGCTTTCGGTATGGGAATAGAGCGAATCGTAATGCTTCTTTACCAAATGTCAGATATTCGTATGTTCTTTGAGAACGATATCAGAACTTTGGAACAATTTAAATCTCTATAAAAAAGAAAGTCAGGACAAAAATCCTGACTTTTTTATTTTTAGTATCCAGAGCTGCTCTGCTCCTTCCCTATCAATGCCAATGCGGAGGATGTTCCTATTCGTTTCACTCCCATTTTTATCATTTCTTCGGCTTCTTCTTTGGTTCTGATTCCGCCTGCGGCTTTTACTGGCAGTACATCTGCATTGTCCAGCATGATTTTTATGCCTTCTTTGGTCGCACCGTTTGGCTTTCCATCCTGAGTTTCATAAAAACCTGTAGAGGATTTGATGAAAATATTAGAAAGCTGTTCCTTCGTAAAGCTGATAGTCGCCCATTTTACGATATTTTTAGTAATAGATGCTATCTGCTCATCGGTCAAAGCTGCTATTTCTATAATCCATTTTGCTACTTTATTGTTTTTCATACAAAGCTCTGTGCATCGTAGAAATTCAAATTTAAGTGCTTCCAAGCTTCCCTTTTTAAAGGCTTCATAGTTGATTACAAAATCCAGCTCATCTGCTCCATCATCTATCGCCTGCTGTGCTTCTTTTAGTTTTTCGTACACAGGAGCTGTCCCTTCGTGAAAACCTATCACTGTTCCCACTTTCACAGCAGGATTTTTTTCACTCAAAAACTGCTTAATCTGTTTCACATACTGCGGACGAATCATCACCGCAAACAGCCCATTATCCGCCGCTTCCTGAGCCAAATCATATACCTTTTTCAATGTCTCTTCCTCAGAAAGTCCTGACTGAGCAGGAGTTTTGAGGTAAGTTGAATCTAAATAATTTCTTGTTTCCATAGCCCAAAAGTATAACTTTTATTAGATTAGTTTCAAAAAAATTAAAATGAGATAAATCATAAATCTATTCCTCTTTGAAAAAATCCTGATATTCCTGCCAAAATTCTTCGAGTTTCTGCATTTTTTCGGAGAGAAACTCCATCGTTTCCTGCCATGTATTCCTGTTGTGAATGCAGACTCCTTGTTTTTCGACAAATACACAGGATACCTCCTTTCCGTTTTCAAGCTCGAAAGAATCCGAATAAACTGCATCTTCCCAATATTCCTCAAAGATGCCCTCCATAGACTGCATCTTCTCAAAATACTTCACTCTATGGTCTAAATTCCCATCTATCTCCACCAAAACCATTGCTTTTTTGGTGTCAAAATAGAATTTGAAACTAAAACCCTTTATTTTGGTATTATACAATGTCCATTTTCGCGGAAAAGACTTCCCAAAAGATGTCCAAAACTCCTGCCGCAGCCGCTGTGATTCTTCTTTACTAAACACTATAAAAAATTAAATTTTACTTATTTCTAAAAATTCTCAAAAACTCCCAGACCAAACAATGCAAAATCATACTTTGCAGGGTCTTTTTCATCCATTTTTCTCAGCTGAAAGTCAAGTTCTTCCACCGTTTTCCAGTCGTTCTGAGTTCTCTGTATCAGCTCTAGTTTCCGCGAAATATTCCCCACATGAACATCCAGCGGAACGGACAAGTATTCCTGCCCGATATTTTCCCAAATTCCCAAATCCACACCTTTATTATCCTTCCGCACCATCCAGCGAAGATACATCATCAGCCTTTTCGCGGCGGAATTTTTATAAGTGGAACTGATATGTTTTTGGCTTCGGTGCTGAAAATCATTCTCAAAAAAAGCATTTCTAAAACGCTCCAAAGCATGATAAAAATTGGTCTCGCCTTCTTTTAATAAAAATAAATTTTCTAAACTTTCGTTCTTTGTATAAATCTTTTGCAGAGCGGACAGAAAAAACCTAAAATCCTCCAAAGAAAATGTCCTGTGAATGGCTTTATTCTCCATTTTTTCAAAATCTTTTTCTTTGAAATTCATCACAAAATCATACGGCGAATTGCCCATCATCATGAGCATTTTTTCTGCACTTTTAATGATGGATTTTCGGTTTCCCCAAGCGATAATTGCCGTTAAAAAACCTATAATCTCTATATCCTGTTTCAGCTCGAAACGATGCAGCATCTGAATAGGGTCTCCCAGCACGAAATCAGGATGATTATACTGCTCGGCTTTTTCGTCCAAAAAAGATTTTAAATCATTCATTATATACAAGTTACATCGGAAAAAAAACAGCTCCTAAACCGATTATGGTCTGTTTGTGATTATAATCAATCAGAGAATCTCCATAGCCATGCGACGCCTGAAACATCATCTTGAGAGTTCCTTTGATAGGATAAATCCAAGAAAACTCCGCAAAACCTCTATTATGCTTGATGTTCAGATTATTACGCAAAACCAAAGAAAAAATATGCTTTTTCCTGGTGTAACCGATGGTAAATTCGGTTCTTCCCACATATTCCTCTATGCTGGGATTATCATCATCATCCCCTTTTTCGGTAAATCGCTGCCATAATTTATTGGTAATGGCAAAATCTCCCCACTCAAAAGCAGTCATGAGAATAAGCCTGTTCCAGCTTCGTGAGAGCAGTTCCTCCTTTCCATTAGACTGGTGATTTACGGATATTCCTGCCATTTTAATTCTAAATTTCCCAGCGGATAGGTTCAGCGGATAGATGAACATCAGCTCCGGCTCGTAGTTAGTCTCGCGGAAAGGGCGGGACATTTTACCGTTATAAACCTGCCAAAAAGACTGCTGGGTAAAACCTACCCAAAGGTCTCCCTTATTCCAAAAAGCACCCTGTAACACCTTGGCTTTCAGACTAACCTGAAATTTTGCTTCTATATTTTGAAAGTTTTTATATTCTGGAACTTCTCGGTTGGCATTCAGGCTCACAGGCTGTCTATTAGGAAGACTTGAATATCTGGAAAGAATGATATAATTGGGTCTATGCGCTTTCAGACTAAAAGTTCCGCGTTTATAAGGTTCTCTCAGCTCCCACATGCGGTCTATGGGTTCAGAAAAACCTCCTTTGAAAATAGATGTATCTGGATTTTCTTGTGCGGTCTGTAATGTGTCTTTTTCCTGCGAAAACACCACAATATTCATCAGCAAGGATAAAAATAAAAGTATTTTTTGGCTCATTATTTTAGTTAATCTCAATTTATTTCTACGCGTTCTAAGGCTTTGGGAAGGAAGGTATTTTTGAATACAACTTTGGCTTCTTCTAAAAACACTGAATAATCCGTATACCGATTAGAAAAATGCCCTAAAATCAATTTTTTCACTTTGGCTTTTTTTGCAATTTCTGCCGCCTCTACCGCGGTGGAATGCCCTGTATGTTTGGCCAAATCCTTTAAATCATCTAAAAAAGTTGCCTCATGATAGAGCAAGTTTGCACCTTCAATAATCGGAATTACCGACTCCAAATAGCGGGTATCACTACAAAAAGCATAAGAAACAGATGCATCGGGCGGAGTGGTAAGTGTTTCATTTTTAAGAACATAGCTATCACTCAGGACAAAATCTTTTCCTCGTTTGATGTTGTGATAATCACAGATTTCTATTTCTGGATATTTGGCGATTTCATTCATATTCAGGTGGCGCTCCTTTGGTTTTTCCTTGAAAAGATAGCCATTGCAGTAAATCCTGTGGTTCAGCGGAATGGTATAAACTTCCACCTTGCTGTCTTCGAAGACAAGCACGGATTCTTTTCCCTTCAATTCATGAAAAACCAATTCAAATCCCTTGTTGGTCTCGGTAAGCCTCAGCACGGTTTCTATCAGCTCCTGAATGCCCACTGGCCCATAAATATGCAGCGGCGTTTCCCTGCCGAGCAGCTGAAAGGACGAGATAAGCCCTGGAAGCCCGAAACAATGGTCGCCATGGAGATGAGAAATAAAAATATGATTGATTTTAGAAAATTTAGCTTTGGCTTTTCTCAGCTGCACCTGTGTTCCCTCGCCACAGTCTATCAGAAAATGCCGTTCTGCCATTTCCAAAAGCTGTGCCGTAGGCGAGGAAGTCACGGTAGGTATGGCAGAATTAAAACCTAAAATGGTAAGAAATGCGCTCAATGTCTTTAATATTTTAAGCGACTAATATACGGAATCTTTCTTTTTTAATGAAATATAAAATAAGGCGCTGGCTTTGTTTATGGATTTAATATTTTTGGTTACCTTTGTTTCCATTTAAATTTAATTTTATGAAAAAAGTTTTAACCACATTAGCATTAGCATTGATGATGAATACTATTCAAGCGCAAAACTATGAGGAGATAAAACATACGGACAAAAATGGTTTTTCGTATGTTATGGTTTCTAATGATGAAAACGGAGTGAGAGTCTATACTCTGAAAAACGGACTAAAAGTTTATTTAGCGAAAAACTCTGATGCACCGCGAATCCAGACCTATATCCCTGTGAGAACGGGAAGTAATAACGACCCTGCTGACAATACAGGGCTGGCTCACTATCTGGAGCACATGATGTTCAAAGGAACTTCTAAAATAGGAACGCAGAACTGGGCAAAAGAGAAAAAATACATAAAACAAATTTCTGACCTCTATGAACAGCACAAGGCAGAAAAAAACACTGAAAAGAAAAAAGAAATTTACAAAAAAATAGATGCCATCTCTAAAGAAGCATCTAAATATGCCATTGCCAACGAATACGACAAGGCGATTTCTTCCCTTGGAGCTACTGGGACTAACGCCCACACTTGGCTGGATGAAACGGTTTATAAAAACAATATCCCAAGCAACGAGCTGGAAAAATGGTTCAAAGTAGAGCAAGAGCGATTCTCTGAACTGGTTCTAAGGCTGTTCCACACCGAGCTGGAAGCTGTTTATGAGGAGTTTAACCGAGGACAAGACAACGACGGCCGACTGATGAGCTACGAGCTGATGGACGCCCTATTCCCTACGCACCCAAACGGACAGCAGACCACTATCGGGAAGTCTGAGCATCTAAAAAACCCTTCTATGGTGGCTATTCACAAGTATTTCAATGAATACTATGTACCGAACAACTATGCGCTGGTGCTGGTAGGAGATTTGGATTTTGATAAGACTATTCTTTTGGCTCAGAAATATTTCGGAAACTTTAAACCTAAAGCTTTACCGAAAAAATCACAAATCGTAGAAAAGCCAATGGACAAAATCGTGAAAAGAGTGGTAAAAAGCCCTTCTGCACCACGATTACAAATGGCATGGAGAACAGACAGCTACGGAACAAAAGAAGCAAGAATGGCTGAGCTGACAGCACAGATTCTCAGCACCAACAGCAATGATGCAGGACTTCTAGATTTAAACCTAAACCAAAAGCAAAAAGTACTTCGCGCGATGGCGTATGTGCTTCCGTTCAAACAATACGGATATTTGGCGCTTTCTGCTGTACCAAAGGAAAACCAGTCACTAGATGAGGCGAAAAACCTTCTTTTGGAACAAATAGATTTGGTTAAAAAAGGAGAATTCCCAGACTGGATGCTGACTGCCATCATCAACGATATGAAAAAAGACCGCCTAAAAGGCTGGGAAACAGCTGACGGGCTAGCTTCATCACTATACAATACCTACATCCGCGAGAGAAGCTGGGAGCAGGAGCTGGAAGACATTCAGGAGTATGAAAAAATCACAAAAGCGGATATTGTAAAATTTGCGAATGATTTCTTTAAGGATAATTATGCGATTATCTACAAAGAAAAAGGCGATAATGACAAGCTTATCCGTGTGGAAAACCCTGGAATCACACCGATAGAGCTAAACAGAGAGGCTCAGTCTCCGTTCCTAAAATCTATACTGAACGAGAAAGTAGAGGAAATAAAGCCTGTTTTCGTGGATTATCAAAAAGAAATAAAAACGGACAACATCAATGGCGTGAAGCTGAGCTTTATCCAGAACAAGAAGAATAATCTGGCTCAGATGAACTATATTTTCCCATTCGGAACGGATAATAATAAGGAACTTTCTGTGGCGTTTACTTTGTTTGATTATTTAGGAACGGACAAATACAGCCCAGAGGAACTGAAAAAAGAATTCTTTAAACTTGGTATCAATCACGGAATCCGTATAGACAAAGACCGTATCAGTATTACTTTGTCTGGTTTGGAAGAGAATTTAGCGAAAGGTGCAGAGCTGTTTGACCACTGGATCAGAAATGTGAAAGCTGATGAAAACATATATAAAACGGTGGTAAATACCATTTTAGAATCTCGTGAAGTAGCCAAAAAAGATAAGAGAAACATCATGGCGGCGCTTACCAGCTATGCGAGATACGGCAAGAACTCCAGATTCAGAGATGTGGTGAGCAAGGAACGCCTTCTTTCGGCGAAAGCAGAGGATTTCGTATCTATGGCGAAAAACCTAGTAAATGCGCCATACGAAGTATTTTTCTACGGAAAAGATTTGGAGAAATTCAAGAAAAACCTAAGCCCGATTATCAAAAAATCTAATGCGAAATACGACCTTCCTGCGGCTAAAATCTATGCTGAGCCGAGCACAGACGGAAAAGTGTATTTCACAAACTATGATATGGTACAGGTGGAAATGAGCAAAGTGGGAAGAGGCGAAACCGTAGACCTGAAAGACTTTGGGAAATCCAGCGTTTTCAATGAGTATTTCGGTTCTGGGCTTTCATCTATCGTATTTCAGGAAATCCGCGAGGCTCGTTCTTTAGCGTATTCTGCGTATGTGAACTATTCCCGCTCTAGCGAAAAAGGAAAGCATGACTATGTGGTAAACTACATAGGAACACAGGCGAACAAGCTGGGACAAGCCGTAGAAGCGATGAACGGACTGATGGCAAATCTTCCACAGATTCCAGCACAGTTTGACAATGCTAAAAACTCTTCGCTCAAGCAGATAGCATCACAGAGACTGACTAAACAGAATATCTATTTCAACTATCTGGCAACGCAGAAATTAGGATTTAACCACGATATTCGTAAAGATGTCTATGCTGAAATCCAAAATCTAGATTTGGCGAAGTTGACCAATTTCTACAACCAAAAGATAAAGTCGATAAGCTACAATACGGCTATCATAGGGAAGAAAGAAAACCTTGATATGGCGGCTATCAGCAAAATGGGAGAATTCGTAGAGGTAAGCCTCGAAGAAATTTTCGGATACTAGACCTTGTCTAAACAAAAGACCTTACAAGTTTGTAAGGTCTTTTTTATTTTTTGCAAATTATCTTATTTAGAATGAATAAAAATAGTATCTTTGCCAAAAATTTTATTTAACGATTTATTCATGAAAAAAATAATTATAGGAGCTACATTATTAGCAGGATTTGTAAATATAAATGCCCAAACCGCTAAAAAAGACAGCTTGAAAGAAAAACAAATAGAGGAAGTAGAACTATTTGGAGAAAGAGGAAAGCAAAACAAAGGTATGGAGGTTATTACCCGTATTCCTTTAAAAATAAGAGACCAAATCCAGAGTATTTCTGTGATTTCGGATAGAGCCATTGCAGAAATGGGAGCGCTCAACATCACAGATGCAGCCAAAAATATCCCAGGTGTAGTGCTGTTCAGCACTTATGGAGGCGGGGCAGAGTCTATGTCCATCCGTGGTTATAGAGGAACTCCTGTCCTAAAAAACGGCGTACTGATGAATTCTGATTTCCGTACAAGTTCCATGCTTACTGATATGCAGGGAGTAGAGAACATCCAAGTAATCCGAGGTTCTGCGGCAATTACTCAGGGAATTGGTTCTGCTTTGGGAGCTGCCGGCGGAGTCATTAACATCACAACTAAAAAACCTAAATTCCAAAACGCAGGAAATGTAGGTTTCCGATACGGAAGCTGGAATTTATTCCGCCCCACAGTAGATTTCCAAAGAGTTTTGGACAGCGAAGGGAAAGTTGCCATTCGGTTCAATGCTGCTTACCAGCATAACGAATCCTTTACTGACTATGTGAAGGGAGAAAGGGTGTATGTAAATCCTTCCGTAGCATTCCGGCCAGACAACAAAACGGAAATCATTGCGGAGATGGACTATATGTACAACAAGAGAACTCCCAACCGAGGAACTGTAAATTTAGCTCCAAATAATGTAAATGCCATCTATGAGCTTCCTAAAAATAAATTTTTAGGCTTCGCCTCTGACAATGTAAAAACAAAAGCCTTTAATTTTGGAATTTACGCCGATAGAAAACTTAGCGAACATTTCCGCGTAAGAGTGGCTTATCTACAAGGCGACAATAGCGAAGAAGGAGTATCCACAGGGCGTCTATCCACTGTTGGAGACCCCGTAAGTAACTATGCTCTGAGAAAGAGAACTGTTGCTAAAAGCGGCGGAGAAGACCACAGCAAAGTATTCCAAGCTGATTTCATAGGACATGAACTAAAAACAGGAATTCTGAAACACACTTTCCAGCTTGGTTTTGACTGGAAAGAGTCTTATACTACTACCAATACTTACAGCGGAGGCTATAAAGAACTCTCCCCTATTGATGTAACCGGCACTGTTTCTAACATCCTGCCTTCCAATGTAGATATTCATTCTTGGACGAAAACAAGAAGTTCCTCTTCTCCTAAATCCCCTATCTACGGGCTGATGGCTCAGGAAGTAATGTCCATCGGGAAATATGTAAAAGCCATCTTAGGCGTGAGATACAGCTCTTACCAAGGAAATAATCAAAAAGGTAAGAAATTCGCTTGGGATCCTTCTTTCGGTATTATGATATCGCCGTTTTTAGAAAATGTAAATCTCTACGCTTCCTATACCACTACCACAGGCCTTAGAGGAAATGACAACCCTCTGCAAGGCGGCGGGACAGTAGGAGCTTCTGTAACAAGACAATGGGAAGCGGGTATCAAATCCGATTGGTTTGAAGAAAAACTGAGATTCAATGTCAATTTCTATTCAATGGATATGAATAATCTATCCTATGAACTCTTAAACCCTATAACAGAAAGAGGAATAGGAATCTATGATTTCGCAGGAGACCTTACCAGAAAAGGAGTAGAAATAGACCTCATCGGTAAAATCCTCCCAGAGCTGGAAGTCATGGCGGGATATTCTTACCTTGATGCTAAATACCACGACAGCCCTGCTTATGTAAACGGCTCCAGACCGATGATGGCGGCTAAAAACACCGCAAACGGCTGGCTGAACTATACTTTCCGAAGCGGCGTGCTGAAAGGGCTCAGTTTCGGGGGAGGGATCTACTATGTAGGCGAAAGACCAGTGAACGAATACACACAGAAAACCATCATCCACAATACCAAACCAGGCGAGAAACCATTTATGCTGAACGCCTACACCACCATAAACGCACAGATAGGCTACACCTACAAAAACGCCAGCATCCGTGTGTTTGCCAATAACTTGACCGATGCCATAGGATACAACGCCTACTACCGTGGTGGTTTCCTTAACAGAAACGACCCGAGAAACTTCGCGGTGCAGATAAATTATAAATTCTAATCAACATTAAATAAATTCAAAATGAAACTATCCCATTTATTTTACACAGGACTTTTGGCTTCCGCAGTAGTGGTATCATGCCAAAAGAAAGAAGATAAACCGGCGGGGCAGAACGAAACAAAAAAAGAAGAACCTGCCGATAAAAAGAGAAAACCGCTTGATTTCGCTCCCGTAAAAGCCGAGCTGAAATTAGATGCAGAAAAGGAAACGCAGTTTGACGAAATCACAGCTAAATTCCAAAAAATGCGCGAAGAAAGCTTCCAAGCGGCCAAGCAGTCCGGCAAAATGGACAGAGTAGCTTTAGGCATTAAAAATGAGGAAATCTCCAAACAGCAGGCGGAGGAAATGAGCAAAGTGCTGAGCCCGGAACAAATGGAAATCTTCAACAAATTCGTGGATGAAAACTCTCGAAAAAGACCAAGATACAACGATGAACTTCTGGCTAAAATCCAAAAAGAAGCTCAGCTTTCTGACGAACAAATGAAAGTAGTAAATGCTGCCAATGATGCTTTTGAAAAATCTTTCAATGATGCGCATGATGTCTACCATGGAAACAATGATTTAGCCAAAGAATACTGGGAGAAGTTTGACACCCAGCGAAAAGCTGTTATCAAGAAAACACTTTCTCCAGAGCAGTATACTAAATTTGAGGAAGTAGTAAAAGAAGTGAACTTCAAGCCAAGAAAGAAATAATATTTTTTCATTTTACTTTATATTTGCAGCACTAAGGCAAAACTATTGTCTTAGTGCTTCTTTCATCAAATCATCAAAATATGGGAAAACTACGCAAAATTCTCATCCGTAAAAGGCGCAAGGACGAAAGCCTCTTCAAATACGCTATGGGGCTGTTCCACCTCTGGGGAGCACTGGTTTCTTTTTTGGTCATCTGCACCATCTGCCTTACGGGGTGCATCTACGCTTTCAAAACGCAGATTATAGACCTTTATAATTACGACAAAGTTTTTATCCAAAGCGCTGATACGCCCATCGATATAAACAAAATTCAGGAAGATTTTACTCAAAAGGGCAGAAACATCACCTCGCTTTTCATCCCAAAAGACAAGGGCAGAAGCTGGAGCATTTCTTACACAGATGCGCAGGGCTACCTGCATTCCACTTATTTTAATCCCTATACCATGGAGGAACTCGGCGCCCAAGACCACAGTTTAGACGGCTTTTTTGAGACCATGCTTGGTCTGCACCGGAACCTTCTCTTGGGCAGTTTTGGGCGGCAGATAGTGGGCGGTTCGGTCATTATTTTTGTGTTGCTGCTTTTCTCGGGCTTTGTGCTGTGGCTTCCGAAAAGGCTCAAATTCCTAAAAGAAAGCCTTACGGTAAAATTCAGTGCTAAATTCCAGAGAATCAATTATGACCTGCACAGGACTATGGGCATCTATTCCATGGTTTTCCTTCTGCTGATAGCCGTTACGGGGCTTTATGTAACTTATCCATGGGTCAAAAATGCCATCATCACTTCTCTCGGCGGGGAGTCTCTCTCGGAAATCAATGCCAATAAAACCGCTCCCGAAGAAGATGATGAATTTGCAAAACTGATGGAGGACATGCTCGCCCAGCAGGACGAAAAAGAAAACACGGATGTAAATTCCGTTCCGCTGAGCCAAATTCTCGCCGAAATACAGAAACACATCAACTATGAGGGGAATACCACCATCATCCTGCCAAATGCAGAAAGCCCGCGCTACCAGATTACGAAAATCAACTCGGAGAATACTCTCGGGGCTATGTTTACCGATGAAATAAGTCTTGACAAAACGGGACAGCTGAAATCCAAAGACCTCTTTGCCGACAAACCGCTGAGCAAACAGTTTACCATGATAGCCCGCCCTCTGCACACCGGCGAAATCATGGGACTGCCCAGCATTATTTTCTACTTCTTCATGTCCCTCATCGGGTTTCTTCTGCCTGTCACAGGGCTGATGATCTGGTGGAACAGAGTGAAAAAGCAGTTTTAAATTTACTCTGCAACCACTTCATAATCAATCTCAAAGAACTCGAAACCTATGATGCCGTTTTCTTCTATGGCTTGTTTCAGACGCTCGGAACAGAGAATTTCTGTACTATTATTGACAACCAAATCATAGTTTTCTAAATAACAAATCTTCTTTGTTATTAATTTTCTTTTTGTTTTTCTAAATTCTTCTTTGTATGCAGCT
Organism: uncultured Flavobacteriaceae bacterium; assembly: GCA_963509715.1. Taxonomy (GTDB): domain Bacteria; phylum Bacteroidota; class Bacteroidia; order Flavobacteriales; family Weeksellaceae; genus JABCPE02. The sequence goes on from CAUPCB010000033.1 coordinate 16,168, forward strand.
AAAAATTCTTCTCTGTTTTTGAAATTAAGTAAAATATTTTCATCTGGAATAGAATAAAAACTTTTTTCATAATTTATATTCAGAAAATAATCTATCGGAAACTGAAAAATCCAGTATTTGAATTTTTCTCCTTTGTAGAGGAGCCGTGTTTCGTAGAAATGATATTTCGGAGCGATTCTGAATTTTTCTAAAAGCGATTTTAATTTATCCGAGATATACCAAAATGCACCACTTGGATACACCCCCATTCCACCATGTACATCTTGCAGTCTCCATTCCCAAAATTTTCTTTTATCAAAACTCTGCAGATGAAAATAATCAAAAACAGGAGCATCTTCTATGATTTCATCCTTTCTTATTCTATCAAAATAAAACCTTCCATTAGGGACGAACTCTCCGTTAGCTTGTCCTAAAACTTTGTTTTCTTCCTTAAAAATACCTTTATAATCTATTTTATAATATTTCATTTTGTTTGTTTTTAAAAATCAAGTCCAATATCTTTTAAAATATTATTAATTTCTATTATGTTTTTTTTCGTTGATTCAATAGCATTATAGATAGTGTTATAATCTTGAGTTTTTTCTAATTCATTTAAGATGTACACAGGGTCTATTCTTGTTGCTCCTTTTGCCCAGTCTACAATGCACACTCTTCCATAAGCAGGGTCTTTTTTTGTGGTATTTAGCCTCCATTGCCCTCCAATAAGATGAATATACGCTTCTCCTATGTATATATATATACATATTCGTAAAGGTCTTCGTTTTCTTTATATATTTCCTCTACTTGATTTATTTCATCTTGTGAAAAAGTAAATTCATTTAGATTTAAAATTTCAAGAAATTCCTGCATTTTAGCATCTTTTGTTTCCAAGAAATCATCTAGTTTTTTCTGTAATTCTTTATTGAGTTTTATTTCCATTTTCTTAATGTTTTTTATATGGTTCATGGTGATTTAGGTGGAGAGTTCCCTATCATTTCACATAGACAAAGATACTATTTTCCGCAAGTTATTCTGAGCCAATATTT
>CAUPCB010000034.1:0-17192 GCA_963509715.1 uncultured Flavobacteriaceae bacterium
TAACTCTTAAATGATTATATCCTATATTTTGATTATTCTTTGTATTTCTGAACCCAAATACCAACTATGATAAAAATCATATTGCACAGAAATATTAAAGCCTATACATTTGCGAATGTTAAAATTTTGTTAAATAAATATTCAAATAGAAGATGAAGAAACTGGGTTTAATGCTATTGCTAATTTCTGGGCTATCCAAAGGTCAGTATTTAGATAACTTAACCTATGGTCTGAAACTTGGTGCTTTGCATTCCCGTATTACCAATCTTCCAGAGATGCTTATTGGTAGGGAAAACAATCGGCAATTGTTTGATATTACAAGTAAGGGCGTTTTTGGAGTTGAAGGTGGTCTTTTTTTAAATTATAAACTTCCTGCTTCCAGAGTTGCTATTCAGCCTGAGCTATTATTTCGTTATTCAGGAGCAGAAGTAAACTACAACAACGAAACCACAGGCAGTAGTTACAAACTAGGGCTTAGGTATTCATATTTAATGCTTGGTGGAATTTATAAGGTATATCCTTTCTTAGGGTTAAATATAGGCATAGGAGCTTTCTATTCTAAAAATCTTACTCCACATGCAATAAGTTATAACTCCAATGAGCGTAATGGTCTCTATGATACCAATTTTCGCCAGTTCTATAGAGAAGGAATTGTGGGGAAGGATGATTTTAATTTGAGCTTTTCCTTAGGATATGAACTTGAGGATAATTTCCATTTTGATTTAAGATATTATCTTGGTGTGGGAGATATGATAGGAAATAGAGTGACTTCTTTTCAATTTTTGGAAAACACTAATCGTAACTCTTATCTAAGTCTCTCTGTAGGATATAGTTTTCATAATTGGTAAAAAGAAATGAAAAAAATAGGATTTTTGTTGTTGCTGATTTCTGCTTCAGCAGCATATGGACAGCGTTCAGAAAGAAGAATTACTTATGGTGTATTTGCAGGAGGAATGTATTCTAAAATCACCAACATTGAAAAGGTACTTATCCCTGATAATATGTATGCAGGTTATACCATAAAAGAACCCTATAAATTTGGCTATGGAGCAGGTGCTTTCTTAAACTGGTACTATCCTGAAGTGAGAATCAGTTTTCAGCCTGAACTCTACTATTCCTACCAGCCTGGACAACTTGAATATACCGACACCAACGGACTAAACTATACCCTTAAATTTCCTTATCATAGCCTCAATGCAGGGTTTATGGTAAAGTTTTACTTTACAGAAGGTTTTTATGCAGGAGCAGGTCCTTATTTTAACTTTAATTTAGATAAAGATGTTTTGGAATACCGTTCCAATGGATCAGAGATGTCCAAGAGGTCGGGTGTTTATTTTGAGCCTGATGCTGTGGTACAGAATGTTTTAAAACAGTCATTGGAAGGGAAAGACTATTTCCATTTAGGTATGGGTATCGGTTATGAGTTTGATAATAAACTAAATATAGGCATCCGTTATCATTTGGGATTGTCAGACGCTTTGGAAACTCAGCAAAATGGACACCGCTACCGAGAGCAGAACAATAAGGTCAATGCTTTTTTTCTCAATATCGGTTACCGCTTTACTTTTGACGGATACAATAACTTTTAAAATATACGAAAAATATGAGGAAACTTTATTTTTCACTAGGAGTTTTACTTTCCTTTTATAGGGTTTATGCACAAGAAAAATATCCTTCAGGAGTTCCCACTCCGCTCTACTGGATAAAAACCGAAAAGGAAAAAGGGAAAACACAAGTAAAAGAAAAAATAAAAGGACAGGAAATTCATTTTGATAAAGCAGAAGGGCTTAGCATCAATGGAAATCCTGTTTTTTACATTAAAGAAGGAAAAACAATTTCTCTGCCTTTAGAAAAATCTGCAGCAGAACATTACTCACTTTTTGTAGTTTATAAAGGAGAAAAAAACGAGGGAGAATATCCTTTATGGTCTCTTTTAAATACATCTGCTGCTCAGTATAAACTAGTAGCGACCAACCGTCGTTTTGCTGATATGGAAAAAACCATGTACAGCAGCTATCCGCAGGGAAATAGAGACAAGGTAAAAATTCATTATTACCAGCATTATAAAAATCTAGAGTCCAAGGAAAATAATACCCCAAATAAATCTTCTCAGTACGAACTTCATTTAGCAGGTAAAATAGCTCATCTGCCACTTGAAGAATTTTCTGGATATATTGGAGAAATATTACTTTATGACCGAGTGCTTTCCCCTATGGAAATGCAGCAGGTAGCATCTTATTTATCCATTAAATATGGTGTTTCTCTCAGCCAGACAGAATATAAAAATTACTATAACAGTAGAGGAGAGAAAATATGGGATTATACTGAACATAAGGAATTTAATCAAAATATTACTGCTGTAGGAAAAGATAAAGAGGGAGAAATATCCCAGATGGCCAGTAGAAATTCTAATGATGAGCAGATGATTACCGTAGGGCTCACTGCAAAAAATGGCAAGGAAATTCCAGATGGTTATTTTGTTTTCTGGAGTGATAATGGTAAAGAATTAGAACTAAAAAAGCAAAAAGAAGGGCAGCCTAGAGGACTCTCCAGAGTTTGGTTAATGGATTATCATAAACATCCTGATGTGGAACTGCATTGGAAGGCTGACCCCAGAGTTCTGCCTCCTCTTTCAAGTGATGAAGAAGCAAAGTCTAGTGAGAAAAATGATTACTATTGGCTGGTCACAGATTCTTCTAAGGAGCGATTATTTCATCCTACTTCAACAAAATATCATAAATTAGGAAAAGTTTCCTCTCAAAAGCCATTGAGTTTTAATAATTGGGAAGATTCTGCCAATGGACAGACTGCCTATAGTATCTGGATAGCGCCAGAGATGTTTTCTCATTTAGATATAGAAGCCTCCAAATGCAGGGAAAGTCTCTCTGGAAAAGTGAGATTTAATATTGTGGGAGGACAGGCTCCTTATCATGTAACCCTTCATAGAGAAGAAACTCCTTCCTATCAGCAAAGTATGAACTTAAGTTCTTCAGAACTTAATCAAAAGGCTCTGCGCCTTTCTTCAGGAAAGTATTTATATAATATTTCTGATGCCTATGGAAGGACTTACAAGGATAGCTTTTATCTCTCTGACGGAGATGCTCCGTTACCAAATCTCAATTCAGAATATATCATCGCTAAAAAACCACTGCTGCTGTCTCCAGAAGAAAGCTTGCCTAAAGGGAGCTATGCTTATCAGTGGTACCAGAACGGTCGTCTAGTTTCAGAAAACAAAAATTATCTCCTCAGCCAGGCAGGTGACTATGAGCTTAGAATCAAAAACGAGCATGGCTGTAAATCTGTTTCTAAATTCAAGACTTATGTAGAAAATGAAATTGCGGACTCCCAGATTCTGCTCTATCCTAATCCTGCTCCAGGAGGAAAATTTACGCTTCAGGCAGCGTTTCCTAAAACCACCAGCGGACAGGTCAGCATTTATACCATGGAGGGAAGGCTCATGCAGTCACAGAATTTCTATAATCTATCTCAGTATGAATATCATGGAAATATTGGTGTTTCAGGGGTATATATCATCCATATTAAAACACTATTGGGAGAAAACAGCTTAAAACTTATTGTTCATTAATTGTATCAACATGAGAAAAAAATACTTCTATAATATATTTTTATTTTTAGGGATAAGTGCCAGCTTGGGAGCTGTAACCTATATTTCAAGGCATTTAGACTTTTTCAGCACTAAAGAAATAGAAAACAAAAATAAACCTGATACTACAGAAGAACATCCTAATTTATCTGGAAAGCTTCTTACTCCTTCCTCTGCAGCGGTCATCAGTCAGAAGGGATTTTGGGCTGAATTTCCAGAAGGAAGTGTCTCTAAGGCACTAAGAGTATCTGTTTCTGCCTTAAATAAAAGAAATCTTCCTGCTCTAGGAAGCAACATAATTAATCTAACAAAAAATGCGGAGGGTTATCGTATGCGGCCTGGGGGAATTTTATTTGAAAAGGAAATTTCTATTGAAATTGCTTATGACAAAACTAAAATCCCAGAAGGATATACTGAAAAAGACATTTCCATTTTCTTCTATGACAGAGCTAAAAAGCTATGGCAGAAACTTCCACAATCAGAAGTAAAATCTCATTTAGCAGAGAGTGTCAGCGGGAAAACTAAGGAATCTTCAGACTTTATTGCGGGAATTATCAAACTTCCTGAAAGTCCCGATACTTCAGGTTTTACTCCTACCAGCATCAGTGGACTCAAAGCTGCAAGCCCTTTTGTTGGAGTACAGTCAGTTTCTCCACCTTCAGCAAGTCCAGACGGCTCAGCTTCAACCTCCTTTTCTATAGATCTTCCAGCTGGAAGAGCAGGTATGCAGCCAGGACTGAGTATACAATACAGCAGTGATGGCGGCCAAAGCTGGCTGGGAACAGGATGGAATTTAACCCTTCCTTCCCTAAGTATTGATACCCGCTGGGGAGCACCTCGTTATGATGCTCAATATGAGACAGAATCTTATATTTTATCAGGAGAAGAACTTCTGCCTAATACCCACAGAAATGAGTGGGAAAACAGAACTACAAACAAGCGTTTTTACCCAAGAAGGGAAGGGGGCTTTAACCAAATCATTAGAAAAGGAAACCATCCTAATAATTATCATTGGATGGTAAAATCTAAAAGCGGGGTTACTTTTTACTATGGGGGAGATGAGAACAGTATAGCCGCTTCTTCTGTGCTTGCAGATCCTCAGGGGAATATAGGGCACTGTGCGATTTCTTCTCAGAAAGACCTGAAAGGAAACAGTATCCACTATGAATATGTAAAAGATGGAGGGGTTCTCTACCCTAAAAGTATTTATTATACTGGAAAAAACAACACCAAAGGGGCTTACTCTGTACATTTTATTACAGACAAAGACTTGGGAGAAAACCTAAGAAATGATGTTCAAATTTCTGCAAGGCTTGGTTTTAAACAACAGCACAACAGGCTTCTTCGAAAAATAGAAATAAAGTACTCTGGACAAATGGTTCGCTCTTATGAGCTGGTCTACAGAGAGGGTGCCTTCAAAAAAACATTACTGAAAGAAATCCGCAGTTATGATGCCGAAGGACAGCTTTTCTATACTAACAAAATGGATTATTATGATGATGTCCATGATAGTAATGGCAATTATATTCCTTTTGGAGCTTTTAAAACTTGGCAGGTTCCATCTGATAACATTGCCTATACTATTCTAGGAATAGATGGTTTTTCTGGTAAACCTACACTGGTGGGAACTTCCAACTCCGAGAGTGGAGGGGTAAACTTCCGAGTGGGAGTAGGAATTACAGGAATAGGCAGATTTAATAACAGTACCTTAGGAGGCGGTGGAGGAAGCAACTGGGGAAGCACTCATTCTAAAGTTCTCTTTCAGGATATAGATGGAGATAACCTTCCTGATAAAATTTATATTGATGGTAGCAGCGTTTACTATAGAAAAAACCTTACCGCTTTAGGAACAGAAGGTTTTGGTCCCAAAATTCCTATTAATCTCTCTAGTTTAGGAAGAACAAAATCTAACTCTTATAATTACGGGGTAGATTTAATGATTAACCTTAATAACAAAGCAGGTTTTCCTATTGGTTATAACAAACAGGTATCTAAGAATATCACTGAAAGTTATTTCATGGACTTCAATGGAGATGGGCTGGTAGATTTTGCCAATAGAGGGACGATATACTATAACCGTCTGGTAAATGGAATACCAACATTCTCACCAAGTAGTACAGGTACACCTTCTCCTATTCTCAACACAGGAACCCTTAGTATCTCAGGAACCACAGGAATTACCCGAGAGGAATTGGAAAGAAACAATCCGCTTCATGATGTGGTAAGAACCTGGAAAGCTCCAGTGGCAGGAAGAATTTCCATTTCCCATACCTACAAATTGATAGAAGATTTATCTCCTAAAAGAGCTGAGTATACAAAAAATGATGGCACTCCAAAAGCAGATGGGGTAAAGCTTTATTTTCAGCATAAAGGAAATCTTGTTTGGCAGGAAGATATTACTGCTGATGATTATGCCTTGAAATCCAAAACCGAAGAACTCAATGTACAGAAAGGAGATGTGCTTTACTTCAGAGTAAGCTCTAAGGAAGATGGAAACTATGATAAAACTTTTTGGAAACCAGAGATTACTTATACTTCTCTTGCTGCAGCACAGGATGAAAACAGCCTTGATTTAAAGAAATATACCATAGAGGATATTCTCTTTTCTTCTGAGCAGATGTATGCTTTTCCAAGCGATACTCGTCCTACATTAAGAGGTAACTTTGTAAAAGGGGCTACTACAGATGGTATTAAATTAAAATTTTATAAGATAGACCTTACTCATGGCAGTAAAACTCTTGTTCATGAGCAGTATTTCAGTGAAGCTGCCGCTACCTATGATTTGTCTTTAATCCCGCTGGGCAGTTTCCAGCAGGCTGAAGCACTGAAAGTAGAAATAGAAAGTGAAACAGAAATTAACTGGAGAAATATTGACTTTAGACCTAGTATAGAATATATAGATGGCGAGGGGAGAAGGGTAAGCCATCCTATTAATGCTGACTTTAAAATTTATGAGAAGCTTGATAACTTCTATACTCCACGCTATATGATGCCTTCACAAAAAGGAAAGCTAAGGATTCATCTATATTCTGCTACTCCTCCTACTTCACCAACACCTACTCCCGCTCCAGGAACCCCACCAACCAGTGGAGATATCCTTCTAACAGCAAAGCAGGAAGGAAAAGTAGTAGCGCGTAAACGCTACAAGGTAGTGAATGGGATACTGAGTCTGAATCCAAAACCTTCTGATATAGTATCTGATTCTGTGGTATTAGGAAAAGAAGTTTTTATAGAAGCTAATGTTTCCAATAAAAAAATGAAAGAATTCCTTGATGACCATCATTTTGAAATTAAAGCTCAAATTAAGGATTCTATAAGACTGGCGAAGACAGACCCTCGATATACTCCTACTCATCGTCATCATATTGCTACCTCCATTCAGCAACATAGAGATTATGGGGTTTATATTCCTTTTGAGGAACCTCATAGTGAAGTAAAATTTGGTAAAGCCTTTAGAGGATGGGGAAGTTTTGTGCTTAATGGAACTAAAGCTTCCAGTACCATAGACCAAAGTCTGCTGGTAGAGAACTATGGAAATTATGACAGCTCTAACCCTCCTAATGTAGATCCTAGTCAGCATGATGGAAGTATTGCCCGTCCAGAAATGGAGGCTTCTAATCATTATTTCATTAGAACAAAAGGAAATACTCCTATTTCAAGATTTACAGGATTAGAAGATGATATTTATATCAGCAGAGAGGAGTTTTCTCCTTCCAGATTAGGGGAAAATGATATTATTCAGTATTTAGACACTTCACTTCCTGTGCTTTCAGGAGGTAGTGGTAGAGCCTTAAATATGGTTAATGAAGGGCGTAGTGAGGTCTTCTCTATAGGAGCAAATTTCGGAGGGGGAAGTGTAGGAATTGGTGGTTCCAGAGGTTCTGGAGATACCTACATCAAAGAGACCATGGCGGATTTTAATGGTGACCGTTTCCCAGATTTTGTTCGTGGAGGCTTCGTGCAGTATACCACCCCGAGAGGAGGCATCTCAGCTCAAGCTGCAGAAATAGGAAACTTCACTCATTCTAAAACCTCTAACCAAGGAGGCTCTATCAATGGAACCTATGCCCATCCTTTAGCTAAATCGTCTGCATCTAAAAATACAGAGAAATCTACCCAACAGCAGCAAAATACTGCTACCCAAGGAACACAAGATGCTGATAAGGCAAAAGCAACACTGGGACTCAGCGGAGGCATCTCTTCTGGAGAAGACCATGCAGAGCATACCTATACTGATATTAATGGAGACGGGCTGGCAGACAGAGTAACGAGTAGTTATGTTTCCTACAATACGGGATATGGCTTCTGGAGTCCAGAACCTTGGAATTTTGGAGAACTCAATAAAGGAGAAAGTACAGATACCAGTGGAGGTCCAAGTCTTGGTTTTTCAAGACAATCAGGATCCTTTACTGGAGGATACAGCTATGGAAAATCTATCACTGATATGAAAACTCAGCTACTGGATATGACCGGTGATGGACTGGCAGATAAAGTAATCTACCAAGACCATGGAACTCTTGTTTATCCTAATCTTGGAAACCGATGGGATACCACTCCTCTGTTTATTCCTAGAACAGCTGGAAGGCCTGTAGGAAGAAATGTCTCCATAAGTCATGGAGGGGGTGTGAATATTTCTATTACTCCGCCACCTATACTATTTATCCGTCTCAGTTTTACAGGAGGAGGCTCCTATGGAACCAATACTAACCGTGTAGAGGCTACTTTCCTTGATGTAGATGGTGATGGCAACTTAGATTATGTACTCTCTGAAGATGAAAATGACCTGAGAGTAGCCTATTCTAATATCCGCAGAACCAATATGCTGAAGAGGGTAGAAACAGCAACAGGAAGCTGGTTTGAAATAGATTATGAGCGTAAAATGCCAACTTATGAAAACCCTAACAGCCAGTGGGTACTCAAAGAAGTAAAGGTATTTGATGGCTATACTGGTGATGGAGAAGATTACGCTATCTCAAGATTTGAATATAACAAACCTTACTATGACCGAAGAGAACGCAGTTTCTATGGTTATGGTGAAGTAAAGCAGATGCAGATCAATCCACAAGATGGTACAGTACTGAGAACCAGCGTTCAGGAATATTATAATGAAGACTTTTTTAGAAAATCTCAGCTTAAGAAAAGTACAACCTTTGATAAAAATGGAGCGAAACTCAGCGAAAGCAGTGTAACTTACCATATCGCAGATGCACAAAGCGGAGCGGTAATCCCGTCGAACCAACTTTCTCTTCCGCAGATGGATACAAAATCTGTATTTATCGCACCAAAAGAGGAGAGAGAACGAGTATATGAGCAGAGCGATTACCTAGAAAAGAAAACGGAGAAACACTATGACCAAGTAGGAAATATCGTCAAGTACATAGACCATGGAGCAGGAAAACCTTCTGATAAGATAGAAGCTGATATCCGCTATTATGAAAGTGCAACCCCTTACTTCGGGGGTATTGCCCAAAGTATCATCGTAAAAGATGCTAATGGAGAGGTAAGAAAACGGGAAGCAGACATCCACCCGCAGACTGCAGAAGTCATCAAAATACGCCAGTTCTCTGGAGTAGGAATCTATACAGAGACACAGCTTTCTTATGATGAATATGGCAACCTGGTACAGGTAACTGGTGCAGAGAATGAGAAAGGACAACGCTCACAGCTCAGCTATCAGTACAACCCTGAAACTCACAGCCATATTACCAAGATTAAAGATCATTTTGGGTATGAAAATACCATGGAGTATGACTACCGCTTTGGAGCACTGGTAAAAACTACTGACCGAAACGGGGAGAGTATGCTCTATACGCTGGATGCTAAGGGAAGAACCATCAGTATCTTAGGGCCTAAAGAAGCCAAAGCTGGAAAACCCTACACCATCCGCTATGAATATCCGAACCTTAATCAGTCTCGTCCTGCTGGACAGCTGCCTTATGCACTGACCAGAAACTACGACCCTGAGCATAACCGAGATATAGAAACCTATACTTATGCTGATGGGCTGGGAAGAGCGGTGCAGGTGAAAAAGACCGCAAGTATCTTCAGGGGAAGAGGACTTGCTGATGAAGAAAAACACATCATCTCTGGAAAACAGATCTATGATGCCTTAGGCAGGGTAGTAGAGACCTATTATCCATTCACTGCATCGGTGCAGAGCCAGCTGGTACCCGCACCAAGCAGCAGCATCCCGCCGACCAAAACCCTCTATGATGAGAAAGACCGGCCGGTAGAGCAGATTCTGCCTGATGGTTCCAGCGTGAAAACAGCTTATAAAATCACCCACCACAAGGGGGAAAATACCCTGCACACCACACAGACTGATGCGCTCAATAGACAAAGCCATACCTATACCGATGCGCAGGGAAGAGTGCTGACCCAAGTGCAGCCTGACGGCACAGAGACCCACTTTGAATACAGTGCCATAGGAGAGCTTACCAAGGTAACTGATGCACAGGGACACCAAACCCTGAGCGAGTATGACCTCTTAGGAAGAAGAACCAAATTAGTACATCCTGATGCAGGAACGACTATTTTAGTCTATGACAAGGCAGGAAATCTCATCAAGAGACAAACCAGCCAGATACGCGGAGAAATGCCTGATGGCTACATCACCTACCACTATGATTACAACCGCCTGCAGGAGATAAAATACCCGAAATACCCTGAAAACAGTGTCCGCTACCACTATGGAGCACAAAGTGAGCAGGCAGGAAGAAGAGGAAGACTCTGGCTGGTAGAAGATGCGAGTGGAGGAACTGAATACTTCTACGGAGATATGGGCGAGGTGACTAAGGAAATCCGAAGTCTGCGGATAAAGCCTGTAGAAGTGCAGACCTATGTAACCCAGTATGAATACGACAGCTGGAACCGTATCCAAAAGCTGGTTTATCCTGATGGAGAAAGACTGGACTTTGGGTATAATATTGCGGGGAACTTAACGAGCCTGAAAGGCTATAAAGCTCCCGAAGGCACAGCACCAAGTGAGGAGCATGCCTACACCTACCTGAAACAGCAGGGCTATGATGAGTTTGAGCAGAAAGTATACCGTCTCTACGGAAACGATACCGAGACCCGCTACCACTACGACCCTGTGATGAGACGCCTTAAACAGCTCAAGGCCGAAAGTCTTGCTCCAGCAGGAGGCGGGGGAAATTTCCTTATCCAGAACAACCGTTATGCGTATGATTTGGTAGGGAACATTCTCAAGGTGGAGAACCAGCTCCCGATTATCCGCAATGCACTGGGCGGGGCTTCCAGCTATGAATATCAGTATGATAATCTCAACCGGCTGACCCTCGCCAAAGGAAACTACACCGGAGAGCTCACCAGCGCCAGCTATGAGCTGAAAATGAGTTATAATAATCTTAACTCCATCACAAAGAAAGAACTAAATCACCTCTCCGGAGGGATGCAGAAGGGCTATACGCTGGACTACAGCTACAACAACCCTGCCCACCCTCACGCCCCAAGTGAAATCATGGAGATGGGCAAACCTAAAGCCCGAACTTACCAGTATGACGGCAACGGTAATCCTGTGTACTACGAGGAATCTAAGAGCTTCCGCGCTATGGTTTGGGACGAGGAAAACAGGCTGAGAGGCATTAATGATAATGGAAAACTGCATCTCTACACTTACGACCATGCGGGCGAGAGAGCGGTGAAAAGCAGCGGGGAGAGCAGTACGGTGGTGACCAACGGGCTGACATCGGCAGTCATCACCCATATGGACGACTATACCGCCTATGTGAATCCTTATTTCGTGGTGCAGAAAGGGAAATTTACCAAGCATTATTTTGAGGGTTCGGCAAGGATAGTGAGTAAGCTGGGCGAAGGGACTTTTGTGCATAAGAACACGGGCATCATGGCGGGAGGAATAGACTACATCCGCCAAAACGCCCAAATGCAGGAGGCAAGGGACAATTATATTCGTGGACTGAAAGTCCCGCCTGGTCCGCCGACACAGCATGGCATCTACGCCAGCCCAGAATGGACAGGACAGCCTTACCCGAGCCTTGGATGGCAGAATATCCGCCAAGACCAAGAACCACCGGAAGGCTGGCCAAGACCACCGAAGTTCAATGAGCCGGGAGATGTCCCAGGTCCTCCTGTGCAGTACGGAGACCCGATTATGCCACAGACCGTGAAAGCAGGGTATGGCTTTGTTCCGAATGGAATAAGGGAGAAAAACCTTTACTACTACCACCCAGACCATCTGGGGTCAAGCAGTTACATCACGGATAGAGAAGGAAGAATAACCCAGCATACGGAATACATAGCCTTTGGGGAAGTGCTCTTTGAGGAACACAGCACAAGCAAGACCATACCGTATTTGTTCAATGGGAAGGAATTAGACCAAGAAACCAATCTAACTTATTTTGGTGCGAGATATCTGGATATGAAAACCAGCCTGTGGCTGAATACTGACCCACTCAGTGGTTATAATCCAATACAAGAGACAGAACACTATATAGACGGACAGCATAATAATGGGGTGTTTAATCCAATGAACCATAATACCTATGGATATACTTACAATAATCCTGTGATTTATGTGGATCCAACAGGAAAACAAGCGTATTTTATACATGGAACATCTTCTAATTCAAAGAGATGGAGTGATAAAACAGTTAATACTTTATTAAAAATCACAAATAATAAGCACTACTATAGGACATTTAATTGGAAAGCTCCATTAACTAATAATCAAAAAACAAGAGGGAAGGCAGCTGAAGAATTATCAAATTTTGTAATAAAAACAATGAAAAAAGGAGAGGATATTACACTAATTGGTCATAGTCATGGTTCTAATGTTGCCATACAAGCATCTAAACTTATTTACAAAAAAACGGGTAAAAAAGTAAATATTATTAGTATAGCAGCTCCTGCATATAACCAAAAAGGTGATATTGAAAATCCTCAAACACAAAAAGATAGTATAAATGATCATATTAATCTTTGGAATAGACTTGACGGAGTATCTGGAGAACTTGCTGGAGATGATTACTATAATAACAACATAACAACAAATATAGAATTAAATGTTGATGATAAATATATTAAAAAGGTTACAAGTTGGGGAAAAACTCGTAAAGAAGTAGATTCATTTGGAGCTCATTCATTTGATATTGAACATCCTGAAGTTATAGACCAAGCAATAAAAGAAGGAAAAATAAGAAAATTACAAAAAGTAGAATAAAATGAAGATTATTTTAAAAATTCAGCTAATAATAGTAGTTATAGTTTTACTATTAAACTTGAATGGTTATATGACTTATGGATATGGGTTGGGCGACATATATTGTATAGGAGTATTTATAGCTCTTTTGTTTATAATAGGTATTTTACATCTACTAATAAAAAAGGATTTGATTACGGTTATCCTCATTTTTATATTATTAATGTATAGTTTTTTACAAATGACTATATATAGAGGGACTGAATATCCATGGAATGGAGAAATATTTTTAAATTAGCAATATCGGTAATGTCCTCAAAGTATTGTTTTTATTATAAAAAGAGGAGAAGATCTTTAAGAAAAGTATAAAGAGGAAGAATAACCCAGCATGAAGAAATACAAAAATTTATGAATACAGCTCTCCTTGAGTAAGTATTCTTTTCCTATTGGCTTCTAAAATTTAACCACAGATCCGTCTCAACTAAATCTACATTTGTTGTTTTATTTTCCATCAGAATATGAACTGTTTTATTAATAGTATAATTGGATGTTCCTTTCCAAATAGGTATTTTTGTAAAAAAATCACAAAAATAAACTCATGAGTAAACCTCCTTTTTTTAATGTTATAATCCATAAAGACGACACTTTCCCTGATTTGCATGGAGTGTGTGCAGGATTTGAAAGTCGTCAATGGAGAAAAGACCAATTAGTAGATTATCTTTTCGAATATCTACCAGAATTTGCTTTGACATATTCTGAATTTAAGAATCTTACGGGAGAAAATGTAGTCGCCAAAATGCGACAAGTAGTCATGAGCATTTATCAATCTGAAAAATTCAAAAATAGAGGTGAGTTTGGAGAATTGTTATTACACGCTATAATCCGTGAAACTTATAAAACAATTCCTGCAATCAGCAAGATATATTACAAAGATGGTCCAAATGAAACGGTAAAAGGATTCGATGCCGTACATGTGGTGGTTACAGATGATACTTTAGAGCTATGGTTGGGAGAGGTGAAATTTTACCATAATATATCCAAAGCTATTTCTGATGTAATTAAAGAATTAAACCAACATGTAAATGTAAGATATATAAGAAATGAATTTATTGCTATTACAAATAAAATAGATGATAAATGGCCTCATGCAGATAGATTAAAGACTTTACTTCATCCTCATACTTCATTAGATGATGTATTCTCAAAAACATGTATTCCAGTACTGCTAACATATGATTCTTCCGTACTTACAAAACATGATAATAAGTGCGATAAATATATTCAGGAAATATCCGAAGAGTTTCAGAAATTCCATAAAGTTTTTTGCGATAAGTTGGGCGAATTCCCTTTGACGATACATCTATTTTTGTTCCCGCTAAATACGAAAGCGGAACTAATAAACTCGTTAGAGTCTAAACTTAAAATCTGGCAAAGCTTATGAGAATAGATGAGTTACGAAATAT
The DNA here is from genome assembly GCA_963509715.1 of uncultured Flavobacteriaceae bacterium. GTDB lineage: Bacteria > Bacteroidota > Bacteroidia > Flavobacteriales > Weeksellaceae > JABCPE02. Next base: position 14,246 of record CAUPCB010000034.1, read on the forward strand.
ATTACGAGATACATTTTCTACTGATACAGATAGATTTCAAATCATAAAAGAGGTTGAGATTCTCGTTGTAACCGAACAATCTATTGGGCAGGAGTTTGTTCTGCGATTATTGGCAAGAATTAAAGATTTCCAAGGGATGGAATCCATGATTTATAGTTTGGTTCGTCAAGTAGGGCTTTTTCCTTATTTGGAAGAAGAGAATTTATCTTTAAAAGATACTATAGCATATGAAGTCCATAGACCATCGGGGTTCAAAGAAAACATTGTTTTTCATCATGCACAAGCAGAAGTCTATTACACTCTGTTAAGAGAAGAAAATGTTGTTCTAAGTGCTCCTACGAGTTTTGGGAAAAGTCTTATTATTGATTCCATCATTGCTTCCCAAAAGCATTCAAATATCTTCATTATAGTTCCAACAATCGCATTAATTGATGAAACCCGAAAACGCCTATCAAAATTTAAAGACTTATATAAAATAATTACTCATCCAAACCAATCTTTTTCTCAACACAATATTTTCATTTTAACGCAAGAAAGGGCAATAGAAATAATCCCCGATGTAAATGTTGATTTCTTTGTAATAGATGAGTTTTACAAGCTAAGTCCGCAAAAGACTGATGAGGAAAGATGTCATATTTTAAATCAGGTGTTCTATATGTTGGTAAAAAAAGATGCCCAATTCTATCTTTTAGGACCAAATATAGAACAAGTAACAAACTCCTTATTAGACAATGTCAAATTTAAGTTTATAAAAACCGATTACAAGACCGTTGTCTCAGAGCATCATCAGATAAAGCTGAAGGATGGAGAAGACTCTATCGAACGACTTATTGAACAGAGTTCTTCTTTGAATGATCCGACTTTAATTTTTTGTCAATCTCCGGCAAGTGCCAATAAAGTAGCCAAAGCATTTTCCAATAGCAATAAGTTTGAAAGGACTGATGAAAATAAAGATTTGGCTGAGTGGTTAAGAAGTAATTATCATTCCCAATGGATTTTGCCTGATTGTTTGGAATATGGGATAGGCATACATCATGGGAAAATACCACGAGCAATAGCCCAAAAATGTATTAAGCTATTTAATGAGGGGAAAATCAGATACCTTATTTGTACATCCACTTTAATAGAAGGGGTAAATACAAAAGCAAAGAATGTAATCGTGTATGACAATAAAATTGCAAGAACCAAATTTGATTATTTTACATTTAATAATATATGTGGTCGCTCTGGTAGAATGGGATCTCACTTCATCGGACATATTTATCTTTTTCATGAACCACCAGCACCCGAACTTCCTTTAGTAGATTTTCCTATTTTCTCACAAACTGATGATGCTCCAGAAAAACTACTGATTAATGTTGATGTTGAAGACTTAAATGAATCCTCTAAGCGGAAATTAAAGAAGTATTTTGAACAAGATGTTTTGTCGCAAGAGACACTAAAGAAAAATTCATACATCGATTTAGACCGACAATTAGATTTGGCAAATTTCATTCAAGGCAAGTTGAAAGAAATTCATGATCTAATGAAATGGGATCAATATCCTACTAATAATCAACTAAAGTTATCATGTATGTTGATTTGGCATTATTTTGTATCATCAAATAAACGAATGTATGGAGTGAGTTCTGGAAAACAGTTGCATTTTAGACTTAATCAGTTCAGAGAAGCAGGAAGCATTAAGAATTTTATTACAGCAATTATAGATGCTGAAAAGGCTAAGACCATTGACTCTATTAACTGCGCCATAGAGTTGGCTTTTGACATTCAGCGACATTGGATAAACTATCAATTTCCTCGTTATCTGATGAGTTTAGGAGACATTGCAAATGATATTTTCAGAAAGAACAACCTGCCTTTGTGTGATTACTCCTACTTTGCCAGTTTAGTTGAATGTTATTTTATGGCTCCTTATGTAATACCAATGGATGAATATGGTTTGCCAATACAAATATCAAAGAAAATAGGCGACATGATCAAAATTTCTTCTAATATGGAGATGCATTGGAGCAGCTACACAATTTTATTCCTTCTCAAGATTCCTTCTCAAATATAGAAATAGAGTTTATAGAAGAATTTAAGTTGTACTTATAATATATTGACATAATATAATTTTGAGCACAAAAACTAGCGCTATTAATATTATTTTTTCTATAAAGGAGAAAATTTAAATAACAAATAGACAATACTATATAATTATAATCAAACAGGATTTATGGTTTTAATAAATAAAAAACTAATATAGAAATTCTTGTGAGAAAATTTATTTTTATAAAAAGATTCATTAATATGGCTTATAGATAAAGAATATTTTGAATAATACCGAAAGTTTCCTATCAATTCTTTTTTTCCAAAATAAATAAAAAACCCTTATATTTCTTATTATATCTGATATAGCACCACGCTTCTGAAAATTTTTCTTCTGTCAAAATCATATGCACACCTTCTGGATGTTTTAAAAAAAATTCATAACATTCCTCCTTTTTTTGAATCTGTTCTAAAATTAAAAAATAACCTTGGTCTTCACTATCATTATAATAAATAACACATGGTGTTGGATTTATATTGATTAAATCATCCATTATCATTGTCTTTCCTGAAACATTATAATCTAATGCTTCTAGTATTGTTTTTATTCTAAATATTGGCCCTTTTTCTTCTAATAAGACATACATTTTTTTTGCTATTTCCCATGAGTCTATATCATCAAAATATTCTATTATGTTTCTCAAACATTTCTGTTCAAATAAATCACTCCCTGTCTCTTTCATTTGTTTTTTCTAATTTATTGCTCCTTTTGCATAAAACTCCAACAACTTGACTTGGTATAAATAATTGTATTTTGCCTGTGCTGCCGCGCCTTGGGCATTTACATAATTGTTTCTCGCTGTGTTCAGGTCGTAGATGGATGTTTTCCCTGCCTGATAACTCTTTTCCATGAAATCCA
>CAUPCB010000035.1:0-17048 GCA_963509715.1 uncultured Flavobacteriaceae bacterium
AATAATTAAATTTTTTATAAAATGAAATCTATTACAATTCAAGGACAGAAAAGAGAAAGCGTGGGTAAAAAATCTACAAAAGCTCTACGCGATGCTGAATTAGTTCCTTGTGTTGTTTATGGAGGTAAAGAACCATTACATTTCTCTACAGAGGAGAAATCTTTCAAAAACTTGGTTTACACTCCTGAGGCACACACGGTATCTATTGAGGTAGGTGGACAAACTATTCCAGCAGTATTACAAGACATTCAGTTTCACCCAATTACAGATAGAATCCTGCATGTGGATTTCTACCAGTTGAGTGCTGACAAACCGGTAGTAATGGAAGTTCCTGTGAAAATTACAGGTCGTGCTAAAGGTGTTGTAGCGGGTGGTGTTCTTAGACAATCATTCAGAAAACTGAAATTAAAAGCAGTTCCTGCTAATTTACCAGATGAAATCGTGGTAGATGTGACTCCACTTAAAATTGGCAACAAAATTTATGTGGGAGACATCAAAAATGATGCGTACACATTCTTACATCCAGACAATGCTGTAATCGCAGCTGTGAAGATGTCTAGAAATGCGATGAAAAACGCAGGTGCTGCAGGAGCAGACGATGAAGATGATGAATAAAATAATCTTTTCATAAGTTTAAAACAAAAGGCTGTCAATTTTTGATGGTCTTTTGTCTTTATTAACATAAATCAATTTTCAATAAAATTAAAACTTATACTTTTGCTTCATAAATTTTAAAATTAAAAATATGAAAATATTAGCATTTGCGGCGAGTAATCATTCTAATTCTATCAATAAGCAGTTGGTTTCCTATATTTCAAGTAAATTTGAAGGGCATGATGTAGAAGTTCTTGATATTAACGACTACGAAATGCCTATTTACAGCATAGACAGAGAGGTAAGCGGTGGTGTCCCTAAACTGGCAGAAGATTTTGCGGCGAAGATAGATGGAGCGGATTTGCTTATTATTTCTTTGGCGGAATATAATGGTTCTTATTCTACAGCTTTCAAAAATATTTTTGACTGGATATCAAGAATTCCAAACAGAAGTGCTTTTGGTGATAAAAAAGTTTTCCTTACTGCTACAGCTCCAGGCCCGAGAGGAGGTCTTACAATCTTGGAAACCGCAAAGGCAAGGTTCCCATACAATGGAGGCGATGTTATAGAAGATTTTTCTCTTCCAAATTTTTCTGAAAATTTTGATTTAGAAAAAGGAATAATCGATGCAGAAAAGAAAAAGGAACTAGAAGCGAAAATAGAAAAAGTAAAACAAGTTCTCATAAATTAAATATTTAAATAGCGGTCTCAAAGGGCTGCTATTTAGATTTTTAAACCGAAATAAATTAAATAAATTTTATTTTTTACTGATAAATTATTACCTTTGTCTGCTCAATTAGTTATTATTATGAAATTTATTGTCACAAGTGGCGAGTTACAAAAAGCTTTAAATACGGTAAGTGGTGTGATATCTAGTTCACAATCCAGACCGATATTGGAGAATTTCCTTTTTGAGTTAGAAAATAATTTGCTTAAAATCACAGCATCAGACGGAGAGACTACTCTTTTGACATCTTTGGCGGTTAAGTCAGAGAGCAATGGCAAAATAGCGGTTCCTGCTAAGATGTTTCAAGATGCGATAAAAACATTTGGCGATCAGCCTCTTACTTTTTTGGTAAAACCAAATGAAAATGGAGGTGGGCTTTTGGAAATTTTAGATGAGAAGGATAATTATTTCATAGCGTTGGACAATGCAGAGGAATATCCTGAATTGGCAGAATTTAGTTCTTCACAAAAAGTTACTATTTCATCAGGAATTCTTGCGGAGGCTCTTTCTAAAACGCTTTTCGCGACAAGTAATGATACGCTTCGTCCTGTGATGACAGGAGTATTTTTCCAGTTTGGAGAAGAGGAGGCTAATTTTGTAGCAACGGATTCTCATAGATTGGTAGTTTATAAGAGAACAGATATTAAAAATAATGAACCAATGGAGTTCATTATGCCTAAAAAACCACTGAGTATCTTTAAAAATATTCTGACAAGTTCAGATGATGAGGTGGTTATAGAGTTTAATGAAAACATGGCGAAGTTTTCCTTCAAGGAGCATGTATGGATTTGTCGTTTGATAGATGGAAAATATCCTAACTATAACGCTGTAATTCCTAAGGAAAATCCTAATGTGCTGACTATAAACAGAACACTTCTATTAAGTTCTATCAAAAGAGCTTCTATTTTTGCCAGCAAATCTACCAGTCAGGTGAGATTTAAGTTGTCTGGGAATATTCTTTACCTTCATGCAGAAGATACAGAGTATGCAAATAAAGCAGAAATGCAGATACCATGTGACTACTCAGGAGAGGATATCAATATAGGATATAGTTCAAAATTCCTGACAGAAATGATAGCAGTTCTAGATTCGGAGGATATTATCATGAGAATGTCCCAAGCAAATAGACCAGGGATTGTAGAACCAGCGGATGGACTGGATGAGGAAGAGCAAATACTCATGCTGTCAATGCCAGTAATAGGTTTAAATTAACAAAATGAAAATAAACGAGATGTAGAGTAAAAGACCTTTGCATCTCCTTTTTTAATATTTATATTTCAATGAAGATTTCGAATAATTGGCTTAAAGATTACATTAGTACAGATTTAAATTCAGAAAAAATAGGAACTTACCTCACGGATATAGGTTTGGAAGTAGAGGGGATAGATAAATTTGAAACTATCAAAGGAAGTTTGGAAGGCATCGTTGTAGGAAAGGTTTTAACTTGTGAAAAACATCCAAACGCCGATAAACTAAGCAAAACCACTGTAGATGTAGGAAATGCTACAATTCTAAATATCGTCTGTGGAGCTCCTAATGTAGCTGCAGGACAGATAGTTGCGGTAGCTGTGGTAGGGACAACCTTGTTTGATAAAAACGGAGGTTCTTTTACGATTAACAGGACTAAAATCAGAGGTGAGGTTTCGGAAGGGATGATTTGTGCGGAAGATGAGATAGATTTGGGCAACAGCCATGATGGAATTATGGTTTTGGATGAAACTTATGAAGTAGGAAAACCTCTGGCGGATTATTTTGACATTCAGCAGGATGAAGTTTATGAAATAGGACTGACACCTAACAGAACCGATGCGATTTCGCACTATGGTGTAGCGAGAGATTTACACGCATTTTTAACTTGTAATGGAATTGATTCTAAACTTGTTAAAATGGAAACTTACGCCGCTGAATCAGAAGGAGAACATAATTTTTCTGTTGAAGTAGAAAATAATGATTTGGCGCCGAGATACATTGGTGCTGTTTTGAAAAATATAAAAGTAGGAGAATCTCCAGAATGGCTGAAAAACAGACTGAAAGCGATAGGTCTCGCACCAATAAATAATGTGGTGGATGTTACTAACTATATTCTTCATGCTTATGGACAGCCGCTTCATGCTTTTGATTTAGATAAAATAGGAGGAAATAAAATAACGGTAGGAAACAGCCCGAAAGGAACGAAATTCACCACGCTGGATGGAGTGGAGAGAACGCTGAACGGAGAGGAAATCATGATAAAAGATGGAAATCAGAAACCACTTTGCATTGCTGGGGTTTTTGGTGGGCTGGACAGCGGAGTATCCGAGCAGACACAATCTATTTTCTTGGAAAGTGCTTACTTTAACCCTGTTGCTGTTCGTAAAGGAGCTAAATTCCATGGGCTGAATACCGATGCTTCTTTCCGTTTTGAGAGAGGAGTAGACCCGAATAATACTAAAACTGCTATTTCCTTGGCGGTGAAACTGTTACAGGAACTGACAGGAGCGACATTGGTAGGGGATTATATAGAGCATTACCCTGAAAAAATAAAGCCTCATAATGTGATTTTTAGATATTCTAAATTGGATCAAATTTTAGGAATAAAAATCCATAGAGGGAAAGTTAAAGAGATTTTGAAATCATTGGAAATAGAACCTCTTAACGAAATTGCTGATGGGCTAGAACTTTTGGTGCCGAATTACAGAGCCGATGTTACCAGAGAAATAGATGTGATAGAGGAAATTCTGAGAATTTATGGGTATAATAAGATAGATGCGCCACAGAAAATTTCTTTTACACCAGTGAAATTGAGTTTTGATGACCAAGATGGATTAGAAAATGAGTGGGCAAGGGCGCTTCAGGCGAATGGATTTTATGAAGTGATGAATAATTCCCTTACTTCGGTGGAAGATGAAACGGATGCTGTGAAACTGCTAAATCCATTGAGCAATGATTTGGCATTTATGAGAAAATCTTTGCTGGAAGGGCTTTTGGAGAATACTGTTTATAATATCAACAGAAAAAATGCGGATATTAAGTTTTTCGAGTTAGGAAAAATTTATCATAAAAAGGAAAAATACGAGGAGAGAAAACAGCTGGCGATTTTAGTTTCGGGAAGAAATTATTCTGAAAACTGGTTTCTTCCGAAGGGCAGCACAAGTTTTTATCATTTGAAAGCCTATGTTTCTCTTATTTTAAGCAAGTTGAATTTTGATATTGTTGAAAAACCATTGCAGGATGGTCGTTTTTCAGATGCAATAGAATTTTCAGTTGAAGGAAAAACCGTTGCAAGACTTGGAAAAGTAAGTCCGAAAATGCTGAAAAAATTCGATATAGAACAAGAAACTTTCTATGCAGAAATAGAACTTGAAGAATGTCAAAATCTTCGTAATACAGAGAATTTGCGTTTCAAAGATATTCCTAAATTTAACAAAACTAGAAGGGATTTGGCGCTGTTAGTAGACAAATCTGTACTATACACACAGCTCTATAATGCTGCTAAAAATAACAAGTCTCCATTCTTGAAGAACATCAATTTGTTTGATGTGTATGAAGGTAAAAATCTTCCAGAGGACAAGAAATCTTATGCATTGAGTTTTGAACTTCTTAACGAAGAAAAAACAATGGAAGAAAAGGAAATAGCGCAAGTGATGGATTCTTTGGTAAATGTTTTCAAGAAACAGTTTAATGCGGAACTCCGCTCATAAATACACGAATTATGAAAAAAATAATTTCACTAACAGCCTTGCTTGTCTTGTTATTATCTTGTTCCAATGCATCTGTTGCAGGGAAAAAAGAAAGTGTACAATTGAATAATACAAGCTGGATTTTGGAGGAAAATACTAAGACAAACTCTGGAATTACTTTAGAAATTGCAAAAGGTAGAGTGTCAGGTTTTTCTGGGTGTAATAATTATTTTTCGGAATTAGTTACAAATCCAAAAGGAACTTTTCAAGTAAAAAGTATAGGAGCGACACGAATGCTTTGTGATAATATTTCTGTGGAAGAAGATTATCTAAATTTACTTGAAAAAGTGAATAAATATGTAATCAGCGAAACCTCTTTGGAATTGTATAAAGACAATGTTTTGTTATTGAAATTTAAAAGAAAGTAACTTTTTTTGATAGATAATTTTGTTGTTTTAGAAAAAAAAAGTACTTTTGCAAACCTATTATGGACAAATATAGAAACTATGACATCAGTTTTTCTGGTCTAAAGCAAGGAAAACATGAGTTTGAGTTCTGTGTTGATCAGCAGTTCTTTGATTTATTTGAGGCTGAAGAAGAATTTGAAAATACCAAAATAGTTAGTAAAGTTTTACTTGAAAAGCATTCTACTTTTTTGGATTTTGTAATTTCTGTTTCAGGAACAGTGGATTTGACTTGTGATATCAACAATGAAAAATTCCAGTATCCGATAAATAATGAAATAAAATTCTTAGTAAAGTTTGGAGAAGAATATGATGATAGTAATGAAGAGATCATTACAATTCCTCATCACTATAGTGAGTTTAATATTGCTCAGTTTATCTATGAAGCGGTGGCTCTTGCTATTCCTATGAAAAAAGTTTCTCCTGCGGCGCTAGAAAATGAAGAATTTCAGAATTTACTAGATAAATTCAGTCCTAAGATAAATGAAGAAAAGGCGGATGATGAAGACATAGATCCAAGATGGGAAGCGTTGAATAAATTGAGAAAATAAAAGTTAATATAAAAAGCTAAAAATTATTAGAAATGGCACATCCTAAAAGAAGACAGTCATCTACAAGAAGAGATAAAAGAAGAACTCACTACAAAGCAGTAGTTCCTCAATTAGCAAAAGATGCTACAACAGGTGAATTACACCTATATCACAGAGCTCACTGGCATGAAGGGAAACTTTACTACAGAGGTAAAGTAGTTCTTGAAAAAGAAGTAGAATCTGCAGAATAACGATATATTTTTGGTAAAATCTCCAAAAATCATGGTAGAAATATAGAACCATTCTTTTTTACAAAAGTGAATGGTTTTTTGTGTTTATTTACTATATTTGAACAATAAAATTATTTTTTATGGATATTAAAGACTTACAAAACCTTATTAAATTTGTTTCAAAGGCTGATGTAGCTGGAGTAAAATACAAAACTAAGGATTTTGAAATCAATATTACCAATCATACATTTGGTACGGTGGTTACAACTCCACAGATGACACAAGTTCAGCCAGTGGTAAATACAGCTCCTGTTGCACAGCCAGAGCAGGAAGTTTCTGCAAATTCTGCAGAACCAGCAGATAATGGTAAATACATCACGATAAAATCTCCTATCATTGGTACTTTCTACAGAAAACCAGCTCCAGACAAAGAGCCTTTCGTAAGTGTAGGAAGCGAAATCACAGAAGGAACGGTTATTTGTGTGGTGGAAGCCATGAAATTATTCAATCAGATAGAGTCTGAAGTGAGTGGAAAAATTGTGAAAATTTTGGTGGACGATGCTACTCCTGTAGAGTACGACCAGCCATTATTTTTAGTAGATCCATCATAAATTACTCTATTCATTGTAATTGATAAACAGAAAAATAATGTTTAAAAAGATATTAATTGCCAATCGTGGAGAGATTGCGATGAGAATTCTCAGAACTTGTAAAGAGATGGGAATCAAAACAGTAGCAGTCTACTCCAGCGCAGATAAAGACAGTCTGCATGTAAGATTTGCGGATGAAGCGGTATGTATAGGTCCTGCGGCGAGTAAGGATTCTTATCTGAAAATTCCTAACATCATTGCAGCTGCGGAAATCACAAATGCAGATGCCATTCACCCTGGTTATGGATTTTTGGCTGAAAATGCTAATTTTTCTAGAATTTGTCAGAAAAATGGAATAAAATTCATAGGAGCTACGCCAGAGCAAATAGAAAAAATGGGAGACAAAGCCACTGCAAAAGCAACAATGAAAGCGGCTGGAATTCCTTGTGTTCCTGGGTCTGATGGACTTGTAGAATCTTTGGAAGAAGCTGAAAAAATTGCTGAAAAAATTGGCTATCCTGTAATGATAAAAGCTACCGCAGGTGGTGGTGGTAAGGGAATGCGTGCTATCTGGAGCAAAGAAGAGCTTAGAGAAAGCTGGGATTCTACTATTCAAGAGGCTTTAGCGGCTTTCGGGAATGGTGGAATGTACATGGAAAAACTAATAGAAGAGCCAAGACACATAGAATTCCAAATTGCTGGAGATAGATATGGAAGGGCTTGTCATTTATCAGAAAGAGACTGCTCTATCCAAAGAAGAAATCAAAAATTGATAGAAGAAACGCCGTCTCCTTTTATGACGGAAGAACTTCGTGAAAAAATGGGAAATGCCGCTGTGAAAGCTGCTGAATATATTGGTTATGAAGGAGTAGGAACGATAGAATTTTTGGTTGATAAACACAGAAACTTCTATTTCATGGAGATGAACACTCGTATTCAGGTGGAACACCCTATTACAGAGCAGGTTATAGATTATGACCTTATCCGTGAGCAGATTTTATTAGCAGCAGGAGAAAAAATTCTTGGGAAGAACTATTATCCAAAATTGCACTCTATAGAATGTAGAATTAACGCGGAAGACCCATATTCTGATTTCAGACCTGCACCTGGGAAAATCACTCAGCTTAATATCCCTGGAGGACATGGTGTGAGAGTGGATACGCATGTGTATGCTGGTTATACAATTCCACCAAACTATGACTCTATGATTGCTAAGCTCATCATCACAGCACAGACTAGAGAGGAGGCTATTGCTAAAATGAAGAGGTCTTTGGAAGAGTTTTATATAGAAGGAGTGAAAACTACTATTCCTTTCCATAGACAGCTGATGGATAATCCTGATTTCCTCGCTGGAAATTACACAACCAAGTTCATGGAGACTTTTGTGATGGATAAAGATTATGAATTTCACTAATGAATAACAAGAAACACTACTAAATTTTAGTAGTGTTTTTATTTTTTATATTGCTTATTTTACGCCTAATTTTCCGAGTAAAATAAAGAGTATGGCGATTACTAAATAGGACAATCCATTAGGAGAAAAAAGTGTCCCTGCTAAAACCACACAGGTTCCTATCAGAGCAAAAAACAGCATGGTGTATTTCAGCGGTTTATTTTTTAGTAAATGTTCTCTAAACAATTTAAAAAGTCCTAAGTACAAACAAAAATTAACCACATAAATAAACAGAATAGGAATAGCCGATATGTCATAATTCAGTTCTTTTAGGAATGGATTGGTATTAGATAAATAAAAAATAAAAAGATAAATGGTCATCAGCCCAAAGCCTACCAAAGCGCTATTTATGGGCATTCCAGTTCTTTTGCTGATACTTCCTAGATTTAGGAATTTTTTAGAATATTCTAGATTGTAGAATTGGTAAGGAGCGCGGGTGTTTGCGAGAATAAGCCCATTGCAAGTTCCTAATACTGAAATAATTATGAATAGCTGTATGGCTATCGCTCCTGCTTCGGAGGAAATTTTTCTTGAAAATTCTATGATGTAGGTGTCGCCCAGCTGCCGTATTTCATCACTGCTCATTTTGGAGACAATTCCTAAATAATAAAAAACATAAACCACCAAAACTATTAAAGTTCCTGATATTAAGGCTTTTGGGAGGTTTTTCTGTGAGTCTTTGATTTCTCCAGAAATTTGCATCGCGATGTACCACCCATCCATAGAAAAGGCGATAGGAATGAAACTTGCTCCCACTAAAAGCCAAAAGTTAGTTTCGTCAGAAGAAATTACCGCTTGATTTTCAGCTTGATTCAGCATTTCTGCATCATTTCCTACAAGGCTTACAATTCCGATAGCAGCAATGAAAATGAGCGGAAACAGCTTTAAAACCGCAGTTAATTGTAAAAAAACACCACTAGATTTTGGTCTGAAAATATTAAGTAATAAAAATAAGACTCCATTACACCAACCTATCAGTGAATAATGCAGGAAATTAGGTTTAAAATGGATAAACTCCGCAAGGAAATGAGAGATGTAAATCCCTGATACCGTGAGCAGAACTCCTGCCAGCAAAGGCAAAAACATAATGAAATAAACCCAGCCTACATAAGCTGCGGCTCTTTTCCCATAGCGAAACTCTACATAATGCAGGATGCCGCCTTCTTTCGGAGAGAAAATGGCGTAATTGGCCATAGATGCCGCTGAAAAAACCACACTGATTCCCACGATGATAAAGCCCATCACACCCGCATAAACATTGCCATTGGTGGATGCTAAAACATCATCTACTTTGAAGAAAATACCAGAACCTACCATCTGTCCGACTACCATGGACACCGCCATGAACAGCCCATATCTTACCTCTAATTTCTGTCCCATTGTTTGATTTTAGTAGTTTAGAGCAACAAATATAAGGTTAAATTGAACAAGTAGGGGCAAAAAAATTAGTGCTCTAAAATTTTTTTGTAAAGGTTGAGATAATTTTGAGCCATTTTTTTATATTCAAACTGAGATGCCCAATTTTTAATTTTTTGGCTGTTTTCTATGAAAGAATTATTAAATTCTATTATTCCTTTTTGATAAGTTTCTGCCATCTGCTGTGGTTCAAGGCTATTAAAATAAAAAGCTACATTTCCTCCAATTTCAGGAAGACTTGTGTATTTACTTAGAAATACGGGCTTTCCAAAAGCCATTGCTTCAATAGGAGGAATTCCAAAACCTTCTGCAATAGAAGGATGACACATTGCCTGACAATTTTGTATTAGTGCGTATTTTTCTTCTTCACTGATATTTTTCAAAAAATGAACTCGGTTTTGCAGATTTAGTTTTTCAACTGTATCTCTTACTTCGGTGGCATAAGGCTCTTTTTCGCCAGAGGATACTAAAACCAAATCTTCACTAATATAAGGAAGCATCTCTACGAGTTTTTTCTGATTTTTTTTAGCAAATAGAACGCCTATATTGAGAATATATTTTTTTTGTTTTAAAAACTCATATTTCCCCAAAGAATAGTCCTTTTGTTCAGGAAAATCAATTCCATTATGAATAACAAAAATTTCTTTGATATTATCTAATGCAAGAATATTTTTATTTTTCAACACATCTTCTTTCACAAAATCAGAAATACATACTAAATAATCTGTGTTTTTTAGATTATTATTTACTTTTTTGAGCATTTTATTTCTTTTGCTGGTACTCAAATCTTCATATAGAAAATTCAAATCATGGAGTGTAAGAATTTTGATGGATTTTTTATACTTTTTATGAAAATAAGATGAAAGCTGGTGGCTTGTGTGTACAATATCAAATTTTGAACTGAAATTCTCATAAAATTTATGCCATCTTTTCCATTCAACGATAGGTAGAGATGTTTCTATTTTTTGTAATTCCGTTTTAGTCCCAAAATAGTGGAACATATATTCAGAATCAAGTGTCTGCAATCCTTTTGCTAAGTTTCGGAAAACATTAGCAATCCCTGAATTGGGATAACGAAGGCGCTCTAAGTCTATAAGGATTTTTTTCATTTTGTTAAGAAAATATTATCTAATACTTTTTTCTCTTTTTCGAAAGAATGATTTTCTAAGAAATATTTCTCAGCTTCTTTTTTCTTTTCTATATAAAAAGATTTATCGTGCAAGAGTTTTAGAATTGCTTCGGCAAAGTCTTTCCCTGTATTTTCTACGATACAACCATTTAAAGTTTTATTAAGAAGTCCATCTACTCCTCTGCGGTTGGTTACCACAGGTAATGAATGGGATAATGCTTCCAAAACTTTTATTTTAATTCCTGTTCCTGAAAGCATAGGGCAAATAGCAATTTTAGCGTTTTGATAGAAATCTTCTATATCATCTACCATACCATGTTTTACGAAGTTAGGATGGTCAGGAACCACCTTACAAATTTTACCTATAATATGCACTTTAGTATCTTTTAAAAAAGGCAACACTTCTTTTTCAAACCATTTGATACCCATTATATTATGAGGGTTTAGACTCCCTACGAAAATCAAGTCATATTTATAATTTTTTTTATCTTCTGTAGGGCAGAAAGGAAAAGATATAGGAATAAGTGTAATTTTTTTATCTGTAAACTGCCCAAAAATGTACTCCTCTTCCACAGAGTAAGTCCAAATTTCATCAAAGTTTTTAAGAATGTTTATTTCGCTCTGGAATAGTTTCCCTATTTTTCCTATTTTATCCCTGCTTTGTGCTGTAATGAAATCGTGGGTATCTACAATTAAATAGGGCTTAGTTTTAATATTACTTACCACTTTTGCCCAAGAAGCATAGCTGATAATCACTTTATCATAGTTTCCTTTGTCTATAAAGTTTGAAACTTTTTTGTTAAGCATTGGATTAGTAATATCGACACTTGTTCCTTTTATCAGTTTTGGAAGAATATTTAATAGTTTATATTCAAAAAATTGTTTTATCTTGTTAGTTTTACTTCCTTTTCTATTGATTAAATGTAATTTTACATTAGGATGCTCTGTTATGAATTTCCTTTTATTTTCTGTAGTCCAATCTTCTTTTTCCCAGTCTCCAATAGAAAGAAAATCAACCTCATATGTATTGGATAAAGATTCCAGATAATTTAATATCTGTGTACAGCGTGTCAGATTTCCTGCTTTCCGAGCAGATGGATTATCTGGCATAAAGTATAATATTCTTTTTTTCATGTAATTTTAATTCTTTTCTGTGAATCGGTATCAAATCACAACAAAAATCTTGGGTAAAAATAAGTATAAATTTCTACCTTTGCAATTATTTGTATTATTTCATGTACTCTATAGAGGTTGAATTAATCATATAATAATTATGGAGAAGAGAGTATTAAATTACAGTTAATTTGGTACAAACCACAAAGTTTTCAGAAGATAATCCCTTCCCTATTTAGTACCAGATGGAAGAATAGATAATTTTGCCTAATAATCTCTTGACTTTGTTATCTTACAGATTAATTTTTTAACTAAATCTAAATATGAAATATAAAATTGTACTTTTCATAAAAACATATTCACAAGATATAAATGCTTGTGAAAAACTTCTACAATCTATTTATAAATTCAATAGAGATGAAATTCCTGTAGTTATTTCTGTGAATGATGAAGATATATCCTTATTCCAAGAAAAATTCTCCACCTATAATGTAGATATTATCAAAGATAGTGACATAATGAAATGTGATAAAAAAGATGCTTGGCGATACCAGCAAATCATTAAGTCTCAACTTCATAGATTAGACATCACTGAAAACTATGTATGTTTAGATTCTGATTCATTTTTTATCAAAGACTTTTTTGTAGATGATTTTATCGTAGAAGATGATATTCCTTACACGATTATCCATCAGCAAAAAGAACTTTTTTCGTGGCTGAGTATCAATAGAAAACATTTCAAAACCAGTCCAAAAGATTATTTTGAACAAATCAGCAGAAAAATTATGTCACAAATCGGTAGAAAAGGTATATGCTATGATTATGGTCCAAGTCCTACTATTTGGTCTTGTAAAGTTTGGAAGTCTTTTGAAAAGTCTTACCTAAATCTGAATAATATAGATTATCAACAATTAATCAGCAACTTCCCTAGTGAATTTACTTGGTATGGTGAGTGGCTATTACATTCCAGAGAAATCCCTCTTTTTCCAAAAGAACCTTTATTCAAAGTTTTTCATTATAAAAAACAATATGAAGACTTTGTAAAAGATGGACATACGATAGATTCTATTAAAGAAAATTATTTAGGAATCGTAATGCAATCAAACTGGATGAAAAAACAAAAATGGTATCACAGAAAAATAAAATGGTAATGAAGGTTATTTATGATTTGAGTTTTAATGGCTTTATGTATAAAACTATTGAAGCAGGGATTTATCGTGTTTGTGATGAAATTTTTAAGCGTATGGTAAAAAAGAAAGATTTGGAGCTTTTTTACTCTGTTTTTGGATATGCAAACTATCCTATTACCAACAAAAATGTGGAAAATTATTTAATGGGGAATAATTATCCTCTTCTTCCAAAAGCTAATGAACGGAAACTTCACTATCTTCCTTTCAAAAAAGAAAAGCTTTTTAAATATCTATATGAGAAATATAAAATATATGATCACTCTATCACTACAGTAGAAAGTGTACTTACTCAGGCAGATATTTATTATTCTGTTTTTTATCCTATACCCAAACATATTCAAGAAAAAAAGCACATAAAAAAAGTAATTACCATACACGATACAACTCCTTTTATTTTTAACAATAGTGATGAATCTCTAATGAATGATATACTAAATAGTATAGATGATTCTACTACCATCATTGCTGTTTCAGAACATACCAAAAGAGATATTCTACATTATGCCCCACACATCAAAACTGAAAACATCTATGTGTGCCCATTAGCTGCTTCAGAAGAGTTTTTTTATCCATGTAAAGATTCTGAAAAATTTGAAAAGATAAAAGAAAAATATCAATTGCCTAAGAAGTATTTTCTTAGTCTAAGTACTTTAGAACCAAGAAAAAATATAGACCATTTGATCAGATGCTTTATCAAAACTATAAAAGAAAATAACATTGATGATCTTTATTTGGTTTTAGCAGGTAAAAAAGGGTGGCTTTTTGATAAAATTTTTGAAGAACATGATAATGCAGGTGATTTAAAAGACAGAATTATTTTTACTGGTTTTGTCCCTAATGAAGATTTAGCATCCATTTATAGCAATGCTCAGGCATTTTATTATATGACTCTATATGAGGGTTTTGGGCTTCCTCCTTTGGAAGCGATGCAATGTGGTACTCCAGTGGTAGTATCAGACAATTCTTCCCTTCCAGAAGTGGTAGGTGATGCAGGTATATTAATAGATGCCAAAGATGAAGAGAAACTAATACAAGCAATGATCAATCTCTATAATAATGGAGATTTAAGAAAATCTCTTTCTGAAAAATCTCTAATACAAGCACAAAAATTCTCTTGGGATAGGGTAGCTGATAGTTATTTACAAATATGGAGAAAAGTCTCACAACAATGAAAAAACTCTATACTTCTATAAGGGGGCTTCAAAATTCTCAGAAAATCACAACCTAAATTCTGATTTTTTCAGAATTATTTATTATGAAAAAGTCAAGGATTTTTTTCCTTGACTTACTTTTATACTTTATTCCCCTCTAGCATAATCATCTTCTATTCTCACAATATCATCCTCTCCAAAATAAGTTCCCGTCTGCACTTCTATGAAAACCAAAAGCTCTGCACTTCTGTTTTCTATTCTGTGTTTTGCTCCCAGTGGGATGAAGATACTTTCTCCGTATTTTACTACATGCTCCACTCCGTCTAGTACAACCACAGCCTCGCCCTGAACCACCGTCCAAAACTCCTGTCTATGATGATGATACTGATAAGACAAACGATGCCCTGCGTTCACTTCTATTCTTTTTAGTTTGTAGTTTTCCTCGTCCTCAAGGACATAATATTTTCCCCAAGGTCTTTCTCCGATTTCCAGCATAACTCCGAATTTTTATTGTTAGTATAATTATTTTTGCCAAATTTAATAAAATTTCTTCTAAAAAGGTATACCAATTTTTCTACCTTTATAAATTCCTTTTTCTATTTGCCAGCAGACCATGTAAGCTCCAGCGCCATCACTATTAGTAACTACTATATAGTAGCTGTCATGTTCTTTATCGTAGTAAACAGAGTTGTTTTCTGTATAGAAAGTAGGTTCATATAGGTCATCATAAGCGCTTTTAGGAAGGGAAACTTGTTTCCCATTGATGTATATTTGAATATTTTTATATTCTTCTCTTGGCATTTCGCCATCTGTTCCCCAAAAAGGTTTTCCATCTATCTTTTCTATGGAGTGATGAGTTTCTTTATAATAAACAAAAGAATGCTTACTCTTGTCAAACTTTTGTGAGGTAAGAGTTACCTTGATATTTTTTCCCTGATAAGTGAATAGTATTTTTCTTTTCGATACCTTTGGCGACTTTGGGTAATTTTTCTAACCATTTGACCCTGTCATTATAGATGTATCCATCATTATCAGCATAAATCCAATTGCCATCTTCTGATTTATTGTAATTAAATGCAAAAATAAGCGTATTGTTATCAAGTTTCTTTATCACTTTGCTGTGTATATTTGCTTCTTTTCGCACATTTACATAGCCGTCTTTGTCATTGATTACGGCAAAGAAATAGTTTTCATTTACTTGAGCAAAAGTGTAGCTGCTTATCAGTAAAAATAAAAGCAATGATTTCATAAAAGTTTAAATATCAAGTTCTTTTTCATCTATATTTAGCAATTTACACCACACAAGTGCATTTTCTGAGGTAGGGTCTATGCCTTTGCCTTTGGTATAAAAAGGCTCCCATTGCCAATCCTCTCCTCCAGTACAACCCACAGCAGCGTAGTTCATCAGGAATTCCTTAAAGTTATTGGCTATATAGAGCCCGTGGTTTTCACTACCATCGTGGCTGAGATATACAACCTTGCCATAGTTCTCTGGTTCTAACTCAATAGCGATATAATCGCCGTTGCCTACTTGGTGAAAAGCCATTTTGTTATGCCAAACACAGTCGTATTCGTTATTGTAATCGGGATATACATCCTCTTCCCAGCTCTTGCGACTTTCTTCATAGCCCAAAAGTAAATCCAGCCCGAAAAGTAACTCTCCAGAGGAGATTTCAGCTAATTCATCAGGGAGAAAAACCCCATTTTCTTTGTCCTCGTAGTCCTCGTCATCCTCATCGTCGTAGTCCTCGTCTTCATCTGTACAGATATTCCAATAAAGTTCCAAATGGGCGGTGTTTTCCAAGAGTACTTCGCGGAAATGTGGAGGCAATGTATAGCCTAATTGTACCTCTACTGCTTTGATTTCGTCCTCCGTAGCAGGTTTTTCTATCGTAAGAGGGTCAGTCTCACCACCAAGGTCTTCTATCTTTTCTAAAAATAGGTTTAAACGCTTTTTAAAAAGCTCAAAATTGAAAGTTGTTGTCACAATGATATTTATTTTATAAAATTTATTTAGTTTGAGGGATATCTTTTAGGGTTTTTAATGGCTTCTATTAGTAAAACAGCCTTTTCTGCTACTGCTTTATCCTCAGAGGTAGTGAGGTTTTCTAAAAAAGAAATATTAGCCTCAAATAACTCCAAAATAGCCGTATGGTAATAATATCTGTCCAGGGATTTTACAACTTTTAGGAATTCATCATCCATTACACCATCAAAATCAGGGTCAAATAGCTTTTCCTTGAAAGCTTCATATTTAGCAGTTTTTCCTTTGGTGTCTTTAAATTCTTTGGCTTGTGGAGACTGAGAGCTGTAATTAGCCGCTTCGAAAAGTGTATGCATGTCGTTCAGTAACAATGCTTTATCAGCTTTGTTTTCTGTTAATAAAGCAAAATAAAGTTTAAGTCCCCAAGGAGAAAGTTTTACGAGCCAAGCCTGTGATTCCAAGCTATTGATGAGGTTGTAATAATCCTTTTCAGTAGCCGTTCCATCAAGGATTTTTAGGACACTTTGCTTCACTATATTGGCATTGGTTTCATAAGGCGTACCGAATCTTCGCCAAGGAAAATTCTCAATAAACAGCTGTAAATTCATTTTTTAAAATCATTAATTATCAAAACTAATAATACTTTACAAATTTCTTATCCTGTAAGGCAGTGAGTTGTTCTGCTATAAGGGTATTCATATAGTTTTGAAGCTCTTCCCTACTGTTATAAGTAGGTTTTGAGATCCAATTGGGGAAGTCGAGAGTTTTATAATCTACTTCTTCATTGATGAGTTTTACAGCAGAAGCGCTGGCAATAA
>CAUPCB010000036.1:0-15850 GCA_963509715.1 uncultured Flavobacteriaceae bacterium
CTATAAAATCTCCCCATTTGTATTTGCAACCAGCAAAACTGCACGATAAGAAGGTGGCTCCATTTCCACAAATAGCATAGGCACTCAATTGAAACATGCTTTCGTCGAAAATAACGTGATCAATCACAGGGGTAAAATCGTCTGTTTCTTCAATGGCAAAATACTGCCACACCGAGCCTGAAAAGTCGGCATAAGATAGGGAGGTATGGAGGGGTTTGGATATGTTTTCCCACATATAGCCATTTCGCAAAGGAACTTGCGCTCTTTCGCCTATGAGCTTAATCCCACGAAAGTCCTGCAAGCCCTCTTCGGTAAGTCCGAATGGGGATACACTAAGATTTTGAGTTGCCGTAAGCACCTCTTGCAAAGTGGGATAGATATCCCATCGCCTTTTGAGTTTGATTGATATTGCCATGAGGGTAATTTACTTGTTTGGAACAAAGATAGTGAATAAAGGGATATGAGTTGTTCATAATCATAACACCTTTATATAATCTCACACAAAAGCATCTAATAGTTCATTTTTAGAATTTATACTTATTTCTTCAAGTGTTTTAACAAAATATGCCGCATTGCATCAGAGAAAAGAGCAGTGGATAAATGTCCTGTGTTCCAAATTTCTACTTCCAGATTTCCATAAGCGGAAGCGTGCTGGTGAAGTGGTAAAAACAAATCATATCGTGCCATCACTGGAAATACATTTGGGGATTGATTTTCTTGCCATTGGGCTGAGAAATTTAGGTGATGTGTAATGATTTTGTTTCGCTCAATTTCACTTTCAGTAGCCTTTTTCTTTGGGAAAATAAAAAACTTTTCGTGTGCCACTGTTCCTACTATCGGTACATAGAAATCTGCCGAATTATATGCCACTCGATGCCTGTTTGTTATCACAGCCCCCAAGCTGAATCCGCCAATTTCGATAGTCTGTACTCCTTTTTGTCGTAAAGTGTGAATCAGCTTTTCGGTTAATTTCACACTCGTTGCCATCATTGCCATAAAGGTCGATAGGTTCGCTGTGCCCTGTTTCAAAGCCCCTTTTTGCTTGTGAAAAGGAGTTCGGACTATGATTAGGTTTATACCCAAATCATTGAGTATCTCTTTTTTGAAAATCTTAGAAAAAATCCCGTAAAAAGGATATTCCGATGCTCCGTGATGAAAAATGAGTGTATTGGAAGTGTCCGAATCCCATTTGTATACTAAAAATGCGGGATCTAAGACACCTGCTTTGGTAGAAGCTTTTACCTCGTATAATCCTTCTTTATCCCAATCGGGAATTTCTAAATTTATAGCTTCTAAGTGTTCTGTAAAATCAACTGTTTCCACTCCGATAGGAAAATAAATAGGTTCAGAATAAGCTACTTTGTCTACCAAAAAATTTAGATTAAAAGCAGGGATTTCTTTTTTAATCCCAGGATCTGATGCTTGTATGAAAGCTTTATCTATTTTTTCGTAAGACGGATTTCGAAACAGCCACAAAAGACTGATTGCTAAGCAAATAATAATTGATAACAAAAATAAATATATCATCTTTTTGATTTTCATTCTAACCTTTTTTATACCAATCTATATATCTACAAAATCCATAAATTCATACTTTTTTGTCTAAATAAAATAATTTATTCAATTAAAGATAAAGGCTCAAAAGTGGGTAATAATGGCTCGGTATGGAATTTTAATATTGATTTGTAAGTGGTTTCGCTGGTCAGATTGGTGATGAATTCCTGAAAATTATTCCCTGCAAAATAGATTCCCACAGGAAAATCCACGAGATAAATAGGATATTCGCCGTTTTGAGATTTTCTAATATCCCAAAATACAACTTCGCCGTTTTCACTTGCCATAAAGGGCTGAGCGTTGGCAAGCAGCTCCATTTCTTCCTCTTTGTCAAATATGGCCAAATCTACATATTCCTGAAAAATATTTTTCCAATAAGCGTTACGATGCTCCAAAGCATCACAAAAAGGGCTGTTTGCTCCCATAGGAATATAGCTGAGAAAGAGTCCCAAGAGCCGACCGAAACCCACTTCTCTCGTAAATTCCAGATAGGAAGGAGGTAGTTCCCAGTCGTTGCTAATCCTAGTAATATTACTAGACAGCGTTCGCTCACCTTCTTTTATAGTCAAAAGTTCTTGGTACATATGATGATTTTAAGATGAAAAAACCTTTACCAGCACCCTTGGTCAGCCACACTTTTGTGCTCATTTATTAAATCAATAAGCTTTACAAAATGCTGAAATGCGGTCTCTGATAGGTTTTTTTTGGAGGGAACAGCATCAAACGAATACACAGGAGAAGCCCACCCAGCACCGATGACTTCAAAGGTTTCTTGTAAAGGAATAAGGTAGGTTTCCACCGTTTTGTTTGGTGGTGAATATCTTTCTTTTGAGCCGCCTATGGTTATGGAAGCGATTATCACTTTATCTTTGAATTTACCCGAAAGCCTGTTGCCTTTGAAATAGTCATATAGCACATCATCTATCCATTTCTTGAGAAGTGCAGGCGTTCCGTACCAATACAAAGGAAACTGCAGGATGATAAAATCTGCATTTTTTATGGCTTCTTGTTCCGCTTTTACATTGATTTGATAGTTTGGATAGAGCTTGTCCAAACGGCGGATGCTGATTTGTTTTCCGAAGTGTTTTTCTAATTCTTTCAAAATAGCTTTATTAGCCTTAGATTTTTCTAAATTAGGATGCCCAGAAATGACCAAAATCTTACTTTCTGATGAAAAAATCTTGTCCGCTGTTCTTGGTTGTGAGGACAAATGCACCGAAAATCCTACAAAAAACAATACCAGAAAAATATTTTTAAAGAGTTTCATAATGATAGTTTTTAGAATTAAAGGATAAATATAAGAAACGCTTTGGAGATTTTTTACAACTTTTGAAAAAATAAATCAAACACTGATTTTATCAATGTTCAAAAGTTTATAGACCATTTCTTTCAGCAGTTCGTTTTCTTCGGTTTGGTTGGTGCCGAGCCCTTTTCCTTTTAAATCAAATTCCCTGAGAATGGAGATGGCTCTGGTGGCGTGTTTCAGCGGATAAAACCGAGCCGCTTCAGCATAATCCTTCACAAAGTAAGGGTTTATCCCTAAGTCAGAGGCTATCACTTGCGGAGATTGTCCTGCTAAAGTGTGGTATAAAACAATGTTGGAAAAAAAGTTGTACAAATTCCCTATTGTAAGCACCAGCGGATTGGTTTTAGGATTTTTGCCCATATAATAAACGATTTTGAACGCTGCCGAACTATTTTTAGTCCCGAGAGCCTTCTGCAGCTCAAAAACATTGTATTCCTTGCTGATTCCTATATGTCTTTCGATGAGTTTTTCATCTAAAATTTCGTTTTCTTTTAAAATGAGTTTTAGTTTTTGTAGCTCGTTAGCTATTCTAGACAAATCATTTCCTAAATATTCAGCCAAGAGCGTAGGAATATTCGGTGCAGTTTTGATGTCAAGGGAAGCGCACTCTTGCTGAATCCATTTTGAAAGGTTGTAGTCTTTCACAGGCTCGCTGTAGTGGAGCATTTTCGCGTGTTCTAATGCCTTTGCGAATCTCTTACGAGAGTCTATTTTCTTTTGTTTGTGAGCGAAAACAAGTATCGTGGAGGGAACGGGATTTTCTATATATCTCAAAAAAATATCCTGTTCTTCTTCATTTAGCTTTAAATCTTGGGCTTCCTTTACGATAATTACCTGATAATCACCTATCATAGGGTATTGGTCGGCCAAGGAAAGTATTTCTGCATAGGAAGAATCTTTTCCGTAGACAATCATCTGGTTGAAAGTTTTTTCTTCCTCCGTAAGAATGCCGTTTTCAAGGAGTTTCACGGCAAGGTCTATGTAGTAAGGCTCTTCTCCATGGAAAAAATAAATAGGAGAAAATTCTTTATTTTTAATATTTTTGGAAATAATTTCTAAATCTTTCATAATATGCAGTTACCAAGGCTCAATTTTGAGCAGGATTTTGATTTTAAAATAAAGCAGGACAAAGATACATTTTTTATTTATGATTTGGTTCGCAGGGCTTATTTAGTTCTCACGCCAGAGGAGTGGGTGCGGCAGCACTGGGTGCATTATTTTCATTTCATAAAGGGCAAAAGCCTCTCTTCGCTCATCTTGGAACGAAAAATAGAACTGAACGGCACCACCAAAAGGATAGATTTACTCGTAACGGAAAAAACCGAACCGCAGATATTATTAGAATGCAAAGCCCCTCATATAGCCCTTACCGAGAGCGTTTTCGAACAGGCAGCGAGATATAATACCATAATTTCTGCTCCCCAGATTATCCTAAGCAATGGGCTTCAGCATATTTATGCAAGGCTGGAGCAGGGACAGTATTTTTTTGAAAAACAATAAAAATATTACTGAATACTTCTAAAAAACTTCCATCTCAAAACAGCATCCAGACAAAGAAATCCCAGCCCAATCCACAGAAAAACTCTGAAAAACTCTGTGTATTCGTAGTTTTTCTTTCCTTTGATTTTTGTTTTCTCTAACTCATTGATTTCCTTATAGATATATTCTAAACTCTCGCTGGAATCGGCACGGAAGTATTTTCCGCCTGTGTTTTCCGCAATAGAATTGAGCAGATGCTCGTCTATTTCTACTTTTTGAGGAACGAAATATACACCCCCAAAACCATCAACAGCGGGAGATTCTGCGTATCCATCCGTACCAATACCGATGGTGTAGACCTTTATCCCATTATTTCTAGCCAAATCGCTGGCAACCTCCGCAGGCATTGCGTTTCTTGTAGTATTCATTCCATCGGTCATCAGGATGATTACTTTGCTCTTGGACTGGCTTTTTATCAGGTGTTTGGTGGCTACTGCCAGCCCTTCGCCTATGGCGGTTCCGTGGGCTACATCGCCAGGCTGCATTTCTTCTATTTCGGTAGAAATCACCTCGTGGTCGGTGGTCAGCGGCACTCTCATAAAGGCTTCAGCGGCGTAGATGACCAGCCCAAGTCTGTCATTTTCCCTTTGTGAAACGAAATCTTGAGAAAGTTTTTTCAGTACAGTCAGTCGGTCTGGGCTAAAATCCCTTGCCAGCATACTGAGCGAAATATCCACCGCTAAAACGATGTCAATGCCCTGTTCATAGTTGTTTTTAATGGTGTAGGTGCGTGGCCTTGCCAGTGCAATAATCAGGGCAGAGAGAATAAAATATTTGGATAAAGTGAGTATTTTATTTACCCAAAAATAGCCATTGCCCGTTTGTATATTTTGGGTAGAGGGTATGAGGATACCTTTTTGTTTTCTTTTCTTTAAATCCTTGATAATTAAAGGAATAAATAATGAAAACAAAGCCAAAAACCACGGACTATGAAACTCAAAATTAAACATTGTCTATATCTGTTTTAGGGTTAAAATTAGTAGAATGTATAATGTTTTTTATTGAGTCAAAATCACTTTCCATCGTATTTTTTTCAGGAATGGTCTTCGCGAATTTTACTAAATCTCCACGAGTCAGCACTTTTTCAAAGACTTCTATCTCTTCATCTGAAATATAATGCTTATTTTTCATTAAATCTATCAAATCTTCTGTTAGCAGAATGTCAGCAGGAATTTGTTTATTATCAGAAAGATAGCCTCTGCATATTTCTATCAGTTCTATATAGAAAAGGCGGTATTCGTTCTTTTCTATCAGGTTTTTGCCCTTTAGCTGTTCTAATTTTTTCAATGCTTTCAAAGCTGGATTTTCTACGCGCAGATTTTTTACTTTTCTATTAAAAATAAATAAAAAGACAAATCCTAAAATCCCTAAAATAACAAGTCCGCCGAAGAAATAGTTTTTATACATTTCCCAATAGTCTGAAAAAGAGAGCTCTACCTCTTCATTCGGCATGATGTCGTTGATATCCTCGCCCTGCTGGGTGGGATTGATAACTTCTATTTCATAAGGCGTGGTGCGGTGGATTTCCTCGCCGATTTTAAATTCCAAAGTAGGAATGCTGTGTTTTCCTTCCTCGTAAATCGTAAATTCTATAATTCGTTCGTAGCTGTTTGGTTTTTCGGAAATGCTGTCTTTTGTTTCTTCAAAACTAAACGGCAGAAGCCCATTTTTCGGTGCTGAAATTACATTTTTTTGGTTTAGATTTTCTATTTTAACTTTGAAAACAGCCGTTTCACCGGGTTCTATTTTTTGTTTATCCAAACTCGTAGAAAGCTGCTGTGCAAACCCAAATGCGGTTCCGAAAAAGAAAAGTAAAAAATATTTTTTCATCTTTTATCTATGGCGACTAAAATCGTTAAAATGCCTTCTTTTATTGATTTTTTTTGTTATTTTTTAAAATATTTTCTTAGTTCTTTCACATACTCATCGCCTGTTTTTAGGCTGATGAATCCTGCTGAAGCACTATCAAAAATTTCCTTTGTTTTTAGTTCTTTTTTTATTTGATTTTCTTTAAAATTTTCCTGCCATCTGCGGTCAGATGTATTTACCCAAATCTGCTTTTCTGTTTCGCTGTCGAATAGTAGAGCATAGCCGATGTCAGGGATTTCGCTGTCTTTTTCATCAGAGATTTTCAGTCCTAAAATTTGGTGTTTTTTAGAAACTGTTTTCAGTATTTTTTCTTGAAAATCATCATTAAAATCCGATAAAACGAAAATAAAAGATTTCTTTTTAAAAACATTCATCATATATTCCAAAGCCTTGTCCAGATGGGTTTCAGAGGCGATGTAATCAGATGAAATGATATCAGATATCATAGCCAAAAGGTGTTTTTTTCCTTTTTGTGGTGGGACGACTTTATAGACTTTATCCGCAAAGAGAATGAGCCCTACTTTGTCATTGTTTTTTAGTGCTGAAAAGCCTATACTTGCGCAGATTTCGGCTACGAATTCCTTTTTTAGCGAAATTTTCGTTCCATAGTCCATAGATGCCGATATATCCACTAAGAGCATTATAGTCAGTTCCCGCTCTTCTTCCATTACTTTCACAAAAGGCTGTTGGAATCGGGCGGTTTTGTTCCAGTCTATTCTGCGGATTTCATCGCCGAACTGGTAGGGTCTTATCTCGGCAAAAGTCATTCCCTGTCCCTTGAATGCAGAATGATACGCACCCATAAGGGAGGCATCAGTCTCCCTGCGGGAACGGATTTCTATTTGTTTTACTTTTTTTATAATATCTTTGATGTCCAGTCTGCTCATTATTTTGAAAGATGATAATGTCTTAGCTGATGTTCCTTCTGGCGTGCATTGCTGAAACAAGATACTCGTTTTAGATAGCCTATCACTCTAGTAGCGTGGTCTATATCCTTGGAATGACAACTGCTGCACTCGTACAGAGTTCGTTTGTCTATGTGGTCACAGTCGTTACAAATAGTAATACGAATATTAAAACAAAAATAATTACACCCTGCTAATGATGTGGCATTCAGTAACTTGAGGAAACCTTCTTTGTTTGGCGTTTCTTCTAAATTGAGATGAAGAGCCGAGCCGCCATCCAGATATTGGATGATTTCTTTTCCGTGAAGAATAATTTTATCTAAAACATTAATCTTCTCATTTTCAACAGGGTAGAAGTAGGAGTTGTAGCACTCACGAGGTGAGAACAAGCCATCTTTTTTGTCCCAAATAGCATTTTTCACACCGAGGTTTTCTGCTGGAACAAATTCCGTGTTGAACATATAACCGTAGAGCTGTTTTGCTTTTTTATTTTCTTCGTAAATGATTTTAAGATAATGACTTACGAAATTTTTATAATCTGTATTGTTGCTTGCCTCTATGCCCAGATATTCGGCAGCCTCCACCATTCCATTGATTCCGATGGTTAAAAATTGTTTATCCAAAGAGATAAAACCAGCATCATACACAGGCAGAAGTCCTGCAGCTTTGTATTCTTCTACTAATTTTCGGAAAGCAACCTGATATTTATGTATTTTTTGAATTTCTTTAGCAATGTCTTTTTTTAGCTGAATTAGTCTATTGATATTCAGTGTGATAACATTGATAGAACCTGTCGCCACGCCGCCAGCACCGAGCGAATAGCTGAAGGTATTATCGCTGATTTCGTTGCGCAGTCGGCAGCAGGAAGCTAGGCTGTCTGCACTCTCAGACTGATAAACAAAGAAAGAATTTCCCTCGCTGAGTTCTTCCGCACACATTTCCGCAAATTCGCTATCCACAGGTTTAGTTCCGTCTGTGAGCATGGCTGCGGTAACCACTGGGAAAGTCAAAATAGCTTTGGTTCTTTCGGCATTAAACCACTTCATAAAGAATTTTTGGAAACGAGAAAATCGCTCCCAGTCAGGGCGGGTCATATCAGGAAAGACAAACTCGCCAAACATGCTGTCAAAATAAGGCTTGTCATAAAGCGAAATGTTCCAAAATACGGACTGATATCCGCGCGCAGCCGCTGGTTGATTGATTGCATAGACCACATGCTGCAAGTGGTTTTCTATGGTTTTAGTATTGGTTTCTAAATAGTTTTCACCAAAATCTTTCGCTGCAAAGTGGTCAAAATAAAGCAAAAACTCCACCGTTGCCAAAGCCCCTGCAAACTGTGAACTTACCGCAAAAACTAAATTTACAAACTCACCGCAGAAACTCTCCAAATGCTTTGGTGCTCTACTTTCTCCGCCTATTTTCAAAAGTCCGTCAAGCAGGAAAGGATACATGCTGATAGACACGCAGTAGGGCTTTAGAGAGGTTTCGTCATGGACATAGATTTCGTGATTTTCTATCTGGCGAACATACTCATTTGCAGTCTCTTCATCAAAAAGACTTGCGATTTTTCTTCGCACCAGTTCGCGGTTGATTTGGATATTGATATCCTTGTTGATTTCAGCCTCCATGGTAGCGATGTTTTTGGAGGTTACATTTGCGTTTGCATCCACAGAAGAAGCTGATGCGGCGTTACCTGCTTTGATGTAATTTTGGATAAAATCAATTTTCTTATTGATTTGTGAAGGTGTTAAACGAATCATAGCATTAAATTTTATGGTTTTACAAAATAATGATTTAGTAGTTTATTAGTTTTTACCTCTATAAATTTTTGATTGGTTTTTGGACTGTCCAATCCGCCCAATTCTGCTATCCAAGGCCCTGTTTTCAGCCAAGTGAGATGGTTTTTAATCTCATCCGAAACATCTTCCATTCCTGTGTAAAGACAGGTGTTTAGTCCGTTGTCTTCGGCTGTTTTTAGTTTGTTTATTAAATCTTCTTCCTCCCATTCGCCTCCCATAAAGAGAACACAAGAAATCATACTTTTGTATTTGTCCAAAAAATCAGAAAACAGCTCATTGGTCAAAATTTCTCCGCTTCCGTTTTTCCATAAAAATGGCGAGTGACAGCCTTCGCACCGCAGAGGACAGCCTGTGATACTGAAACAAAGGCTGATTTGCCCAGGAACTTCCTGCAGCACCACTTGTATGTCATGATAGCGGAGCATTTTTCCATTAAGGAGCTTGTATTTTGCTCAAAATTTTATCTATAATATTTTCTGCGCTGATGTTTTCGGCTTCAGCCTCGAAGGTAAGCCCTATACGATGACGAAGAACATCTTTTGCGATACTTTTCACATCTTCTGGAATCACGAAAGCTCTATTTTTGAGGAATGCCACAGCACGAGAGGCGATAGCCAAGTTGATAGAAGCCCTCGGTGAAACACCAAAACTGATGTAATCTTTCAGTTCTGCAAGTCCGTATTGCTCAGGATAACGGGTCGCAAAAACCATATCAAGAATATATTTTTCTATCTTTTCATCAAGGTAAATCTGGTTGATAAGTTCCTTTGCTTCTGAGATGTTTTCCAGCGAAATTACTGGTTTTATCTTCGGCTGGTGGGCTGTAGCTACCATGCGCATTACCTTTCGCTCATCTTCAAAAGAAGGATAGTCTATCTTGCATTTCAGCATAAAACGGTCGCTCTGCGCTTCTGGCAGGAGGTAAGTTCCTTCTTGGTCTATTGGGTTCTGCGTCGCTAAAACCAAGAAAGGTTTTGGCAGCGGCATGGTCTCATCGCCTATGGTTACTTGTTTTTCCTGCATGGCTTCCAAGAGGGCGGACTGCACTTTGGAAGGCGCACGGTTGATTTCATCCGCTAAAACGAAATTAGCGAAAATAGGCCCTTTTTTGACCAAAAAATCATTTTCTTTCACATTATAAATCATCGTCCCGATGACATCCGCAGGCAGCAAATCGGGAGTAAATTGTATTCTGGAAAATTCTCCACTTACAGCCTCGGAAAGGGTCTTGATAGCCAAGGTTTTTGCCAGCCCAGGAACTCCTTCCAAAAGGATGTGTCCATTTCCGAGAAGTCCTATGAGTAGGCGTTCCACCATGTATTCTTGTCCGATGATGGCTTTGTTGATTTCTTCCTTCAAAAGGGAAAAATAATGGTTCTGAACTTGTATTTTTTCAGTTAATATTTTTATTTCTTCTGCTTGATGTAATTCTGACATAATTGTTAAAATGAGTGGGTAAATTTCTAACAAAAATGTTTAATAATCAAAAAATAAGTATTAAAGTTTGTTAAAAAACGAATCTAGCCAAATCAATTTTGTTTAATCCAATTAAATAGATTATTTTTGGATTTTTAAACAAAAATAGAAGAAGGATTATCACTTTGTGGCTCATCAGCAGATAAGGGAAAAACTGAGAAAGGTTCTTTTTTAAGTATTAATTGCTGAACAGACGAATAAAAGTTTATTTATTTTCTGCTTTCACCTATTTTTCAGGCTTTTCAAGGTAACTTATTGGTGTTTATCCTTTTTTATGAAGTTTTTTATTTAAATGCGACAGCAACTTTGCAACTTGGTTGCATTCTCTTTTATTTACTTTTGCATCGAAATTAGTAACAAATCTAAAAAACAATGAAAAAGAAACTAATAAGAATCAGTCTAACCTCTGTGCTGTTACTAGTAGCATGGTTAACAGAGCGTAACTGTAATCTACCGATATGGCAAATACTCATCATTTATCTTATTCCATATTTACTTATCAGCTACGATGTATTACACGAAGCTGTAGAAGGAATTATGGAGGGCAACCCTTTTGATGAGAATTTTCTTATAGCTGTTGCCACAATAGGAGCTTTCGTTGTGGGCTTTTTACCCAATGGCGAGCCTCAATTCTTAGAAGGTGTCTTCGTAATGTTATTCTTCCAAATTGGCGAATTGTTTGAACATTATGCTAAAGATAAAACTCGTGACTCCATTTCAGATCTAATGGATATACATCCAGACACAGCTAACGTTTTAAGAAATGGCGAATCAATCGTGGTAAATCCTTCTACTATTGCTGTTGGAGAAGTAGTTGTTATCAAACCAGGCGAAAAAATTCCGCTTGACGGAGAAGTAATTGAGGGTAGTTCAAGTTTAAATACGGTAGCACTAACAGGAGAAAGTGTTCCCAAGGATGTAGCATTTGGGGATTCTGTCATATCTGGTTGCGTAAATATATCAGGAGTATTGAAGGTGAAAGTGAATAAAACTTTCAGTAATTCTACTGCATCCAAAATTTTAAATTTAGTAGAAGAAGCAAGCGAAAGCAAATCAAAAAGCGAATCTTTCATTCGTCGATTTGCACGAATTTACACACCTATAGTAGTTATTTCTGCCCTCTTTTTAGCGTTTATTCCGCCATTTTTTGCTGCAAGCTATACTGATGCTTTATTTACTTGGCTTTATCGTGCACTTACATTTCTTATTGTAAGTTGTCCATGTGCTTTAGTGATTTCCATCCCTTTATCGTTCTTCTGTGGTATTGGTGGTGCTGGACACGTTGGTATTCTTATAAAAGGAGGCAACTATATGGAAGCATTAGCACGCACCAAAACAATTGTATTCGACAAAACAGGCACACTAACCCGTGGTGTTTTTGAGGTGGAATCCATTCATCCAAATAATATTTCAGAACAGGAATTCTTGCATCTTGCAGCCCATGTAGAGCAATATTCTACTCACCCCATTGCTACTGCATTATGTAATGCCTACAAAGACAACTCTTGTGATTGTAAAGTTGAAAACATAAAAGAGATTGCCGGTCAAGGTATTTCTGCCGAAATCAACGGCAAAAACATATGTGTAGGAAATGAAAAAATGATGAAATCAATTGGAGCAGAAATAGTAAATTGCGACAAATGTAATCACTTCAAAGGTACCATAATATATGTTGGGATAGACGGAGTATATGCTGGGCACATCATCATATCCGACCAAATAAAAACTGATTCTGCACACGCTATTACATCATTAAAGAAAGTGGGAATAGAAAAAACTGTAATGTTAACAGGTGACCACAAAGAGGTTGCAAACTTTGTATCTGAGCAATTAGGTATAGATGAGCATTATAGTGAACTAATGCCTGCCGATAAAGTTGAACATGTTGAACGCCTGCTTAACGAAAAATCGGCAAACAACACACTTGCTTTTGTTGGCGATGGAATAAACGATGCTCCAGTATTAGCTCGAGCAGATATTGGCATAGCCATGGGAGCACTTGGAAGTGATGCAGCCATAGAAGCTGCAGATGTAGTTTTAATGGACGACAAACCTTCCAAAATTGTCAAAGCCATCGGTATTTCTCGTCGAACAATAGGCATTGCACGCCAAAATGCAATATTTGCTATTGGCGTTAAGGTTGCAGTACTTGCACTTTCCACCATTGGTATAGTAACAATGGGAATGGCAGTTTTTGCCGATGTAGGTGTTATGGTATTTGCCGTTTTAAATGCCACACGAGCTTTAAAGGTAAAATAAGTATATTCTTTTAACGCCACAAAAAGAATATGCCAATACAAAAAACAATATAATATATAAAATCAAAATCAAAAGCGAATGCCTTCATTGCAATTTATGCTTTATGGGGGCATTTTTTGTGCTTTAAAATCGCTTTATTCAATTTAAATAAGTACTTTTGCAAAAAATAAATAGACTTAATAAATGGTTATAACAATTTCAAAAAGGGTACTTTATCGAGAAACTTTAGATTACATCATGATTGCTATCGGGTGTATCTCTACAGCATTGGTTGGACCATATTTTTACTTCCAAACGACATTAGTACGGGTGGTGTAGCAGGTTTATCATCTATTGTGTTTTGGGCATTCAATATTAAAGTTTCATATACCTACTTTTCTTTTGGAAACGCCTTTTGATGCTCTTTTTGTGGTTCCAGATGGACTTAATAATCATATTTTTTGGAATATAGCCCATTGTGTTGCCACGCAGCAGCTTTTACATTATTACCTTACAGGAAATGATTTTAGAGTAGACCAAAAATGGGTAGAACTCTACAAAAAAGGAACTTTTCCGTGTTTTGATGAAGAGGAGGAAGATGTAGAAAATTTGGCTTTTATATTAAAAGAAACTTCCAAGCTGCTGGCTTCTGATTATGATGAAGGATATTTTGCTGAGTATAAAACTTATTCCACGAGTTTTGGATTAGAGTTGAAAAATATTGAAAATGCCATTATTTATAATAATATACATGAAGGGATTCATCTCGGACATGTTATGGCTCAAAGAAAAATTTTATTAGGATAAAGAAAAATGACAGATAGAAATCAAGATAAAAAAGACGACTTTATATTCGGTCTGCGACCAGTGATAGAGGCCATAGAGGCAGGAAAAACCATTGATAAAATTTTTATCCAAAATGGACTGCAGGGCGACATCATTGCAGAGCTGAAAAAATTACTTTCAAAGCACGGAATCAGGGCAAATTATGTCCCTGTGGAAAAGCTAAACCGCTTTACCCGAAAAAATCATCAGGGCGTGGTGGCTTTCATCTCGGATGTTGCTTTTTATAAGGTGGAAGATGTTGTTCCACAGCTTTTTGAAGAGGGAAAAGTTCCGTTTTTATTGGTTTTGGACAGATTGACTGATGTGCGAAACTTTGGGGCGATATGCAGAACTGCTGAATGCGTGGGCGTGGATGCTGTAATTATCCCAGATAAAGGGGCGGCGCCTATCAACTCCGATGCGATGAAAACTTCGGCAGGGGCAATTTATAATATTAAAATATGTAAAGAGAAAAACCTTGCCCATACGGTGGATTACCTCCAGCAGTCGGGAATATTGGTTTATGCCTCTACGGAAAAGGCACAGAAATTGCTCTACGAGGTTGATTTTCGTGAGCCATGTGCGATTGTGATGGGTAATGAGGAAACAGGAATTTCTAAGGAAGTTCTCCATCATTCTGATGAGAAAATAAAACTCCCAATGCAGGGAAAAACCCAGTCGCTCAATGTATCCGTGGCTTGTGGAGCGGTGCTTTATGAAGCGGTAAGACAAAGATTAAGTTAAACTTTAAAATAATAATTATAAAATGATAAAGAGAATTTTAGCAATAGGAATCATAGGAATGACCCTTGTAGCATGTAGTCAAGATAAAAAGACAACCGAAAATACAGATAAGAAACAAGCTACAACTACCGAAAACGCAGGAACTACTACGACAGAAGAAGAAAAAGCTGCGCCAGTGGTAATGGCGATTTCTGATAGTGCGGGAGTTTATACACAGAAATTTATTTTAGAGAAAGGGCAGACTTATCCGTTTTCATCAACACAGAAAGAAATCCAAACCATCAAAGACCACACAGGAAAATCCATGAGTGGAACACAGGAAGTAGTGGATGAGAGAAATATAGTGGTGGAAAACTTTGAAAATGGAGTTTATGAGCTGACTCTGAATATTGTAGGAAAGAAAATGTCTTCTACAGCTGAAGGAAAAACAGTAGTAGTAGATACCAAAGCTGCGGCACCGAAGGAAGAGCAACTGAAAAACATCTGGAATATCAATAAGGTATTAGCAGGAAGCAAGTTTACTGTTAAAATGAAGGAAA
Organism: uncultured Flavobacteriaceae bacterium; assembly: GCA_963509715.1. GTDB lineage: Bacteria > Bacteroidota > Bacteroidia > Flavobacteriales > Weeksellaceae > JABCPE02. Next base: position 14,795 of record CAUPCB010000036.1, read on the forward strand.
ATGGAGAAGTAATTTCTATTTCTGGAATCAATGACCTTTATGCAAAAATCGAGAAAGCTGTTTCGACTATAATCAAAGATGCAAATGCTAAAAAGGCTTTCGTAGAGCAGTTTAAACAAGGTTTTAATGAAAAAATGATAAAAGAAGAATTCTCCAAAGGAATCAATATTCTACCTAAAAAAGGGGTGAAAATAGGAGAGAGCTGGACAGAGACGGATAACATTACTCCAGATGGAAAGGTGAAATCTTCTGTCACTTATACTCTTGCAAAGGTGGAAAATGGTATTGCAGAGATTTCTATAAAAGGAGGAATTCCTCTAAAATCTGAAAAACAGACTCAGCAGGGAGTTACTGCTACTATAAGCATTCAAGGAACTCAGCAGGGGAATATCACGATAGACCAAAATACAGGATGGATTAAAAAATCTAGCCTTAATATCAAAACAACTAACAAACAGAGCATGACAGATGGAAAACAGACAGAATCCGTCACTCAAACCTCTGACAGTACAATTACAATAAACTAAATTGTTATGGGAAAACTGATAGCATTTATTTTATTTTGTTTTATATGTTATCTGATTTTGCAGTTTATCAGAAGGTCTGTGTTTTTTAAGTTTTATAAAGCTGCAAATGCACAGCAGAGAGAATATCAAAATCAAAGGAATAACAGTGGTTCTGCATCTAAAAAGGAATTTAAGAAAGATATAAAATGGGATGCAGAAACCGTAGATTACGAAGAAGTAAAAGATTAGATTTAATCTAAAAAAATGATAAGAAAGCATAGGATAAAATGAGTTATCTTATGCTTTTTTCGTTTTTAAAAACAGCAAAATTTTTCTTTTTTGTATAATGTTTTATAAAAATCCATATTAAAGTAGTATTTTTGGGCAGATTTTTTAAGTTTTAAAACTATGTTTAAAGAGAATAAAAATATTTTTTATATAGCAGGAAGCCTTATTTTGTTCATTGCTATCGCCTTGATTTATACTAATCCTGTTTTCCAAGGAAAAGAGATTATACAGCATGATATAGTCCAGTATAAAGGCGGTGCAA
>CAUPCB010000037.1:0-15133 GCA_963509715.1 uncultured Flavobacteriaceae bacterium
TGCATTTCAATGCAGCATCTTTGGTGGACGCTTCTAAAGGCTATGTAGCGCACCTGAAAGATGGCGGAAAAATGTTAATCTCTTTGGCGGGAGCCATGTCTACTGCTGAGCTGGGTAAAATCTTAGCAGAGATGATTCGTCAGGACAAAGTAGCAATTATCTCTTGTACAGGTGCGAACTTGGAAGAGGATTTGATGAACCTTGTAGCGCACTCTCACTACAAGAGAGTTCCTAACTACAGAGACCTTACTCCACAAGATGAGTGGGAATTGTTAGAAAAAGGACTGAACAGAGTAACTGACACTTGTATCCCTGAAGAAGAGGCTTTCAGAAAACTACAAAAACACATCTTTGAAATCTGGAAAGATGCAGAAAGCAAAGGTGAAAGATACTTCCCACACGAATATATGTACAAAATGATACTTTCAGGCGTTCTAGAACAGTATCACGAGATTCCGAGAGAAGATTCTTGGATGATTGCAGCGGCGGAGAAAAACCTTCCGATAGTAGTTCCTGGTTGGGAAGATTCTACAATGGGGAATATCTTTGCAAGCTACTGCATCAAAGGTGAATTAAAGCCTTCTACAATGAAATCAGGGATAGAATATATGACTTTCCTTGCTGATTGGTACAGAAACAACAGCGCTGGAAAAGGGATAGGTTTCTTCCAAATAGGTGGTGGTATCGCTGGGGACTTCCCAATCTGCGTGGTGCCGATGCTTTACCAAGATTTGGAAATGCATGATGTTCCTTTCTGGTCTTATTTCTGCCAGATTTCTGATTCTACGACTTCTTATGGTTCGTATTCAGGAGCAGTTCCAAATGAAAAAATCACTTGGGGTAAATTAGATATCAATACACCAAAATACATCATAGAATCCGATGCTACCATCGTAGCACCATTGGTATTCAGCTATGTTTTGGAGAATGCTTAATAGGAATAAAAAAGCAACTCAATTATTTTTGAGTTGCTTTAATATGAAATTTAAAATAATCTAAATAATTTATAAACTATGAAAAAAGTATTTTTATTTTTAGGAATGGTATTGTCTACAGTATTAGTCACTGCACAAGAAGTAGAAGAACCTGAATTTGCTGGAGAGGTTGTTGTAATAAGAGCAAATAAAACATCAGCTCCATTGGAAAAACAAATTAGTCAGAGTCGTTCAGCTTTATCAGCTGGAGCAATCTTGGTTGGGATAGGTAAGTACAAAACACAATTACAAATTGCAGGATGCTGTTCCACAGTTAAGTTAAATAATGGAGAGAGTATAAAATTCATTGTAAGAGCAGTTGATAACAACACAGACCCGTTGGCGATTATTAAGATATTTAAATTCGAATCTAAGTCTAAATACCGTAGAGCTGAAGTAGCATCTACAAATACATTTGGAACTACAAAGACTAATAATTTGAATTATGTATCTTTTTCAGCAAAGAGATATGGGAAAAGTTCTTACATCATAACACCATTAGTGGCATTAGAGCCTGGTGAATATGGAATTACGGTTTCTAACCCTAATGCAGTGGATGAAAAACAAACTGTAGTATCGGCATTCGCAGTAGAAAAATAAAATTTTTCATAAAAAAACAGCTCAAAAATGAGCTGTTTTTTTTGTGAAATTACTTCGCAATCTGATGAATATCTCCAATCATAAAAGTATGTTTCCCTTTTTCGGCTATTTTCGTAATAGTTTCCAAGGTTTGGAAGAATCTGATGTTTTCATCATTTTTCATCAGTTCAGAAGCATTTTTCAAGGCTCTGGCAGTAGCTACTGCCGTTCTGGCATTTTCTAAATCAGCTTTTGCCCTTATTTTCGCTTCCAAATGTCTTGCAAATAATTCCTGAATACTCTTCGGAAAAGTAATATCTCGAATTTGGATAATTTCTATTTCCACGCCGAATTCATCCGTTTTACTTTGAATTTCTTCAGGTTTTAAATCCGTCCATTCGGCTCTTTTTTCGTTCAAAGCTTCGCTCTCTATTTGGGAGATTATTTTTCTGAAATAAATTTGAACTAAGTTTTGAAGCTTATACTCTGCATCGCTCAAGATGTAGTATTCGTTTATCATGGTGTTTTCCAGTAGTTTAAGACCATCAGTCACCTTATAGATAATATTAAAAGAAAATCTAAGGGCGATGTTATCCTTGGTCAAAATCTCTTGGTTAGTCACCGTGATTAGTAGCGAATTTTGAGGAATTTGATAGAGTTTGGTTCTATCTTTCCAATCATAAATTTCGTGAAAACCTGCATTTAACTGCTTTTCAAAAGTATTGTTTCTAAAAAGGAAGCCTATGTAAAAAGGCAGCACTTGGTAAGTTTTTGTAAATATTCCCATTTTTTCTAAATTTTTAAAGTTAAAAAGGAGCGGCTGACAAGAATAAAGGGAAAACAAATTGAGTATCAATATTGTGCGGTATCCTTCATTTTGCAGACTTTATCCCTGATGAACCTAAATTCCGCAGCTCCTTTTGTTGTTTTAGGCTGTGTAAAGCAGCTGATTAAGAGGGACTCGAACCCCCAAGTCCGAAGACCTTACCATGAAAATAGCCGTGCATCATATACTCCGCAATTCCCTATTGGGCTATTTTCAATTTTTAATAGGTGGCGGTTATTTTATAATTCTTTATTTTTCTTCTTTTTTCTCCAAGGAGCGTTTTTTTCTACATCTCCGGCCATGATACATCCGTAAGGGATGACCTCGTCTACTATCTCGCACAGGTTGTATTCTAAAATTTGTTTTCTCACATTTTGTGCGTTTTTGTAGGCGGATGGCAGTTCCGAAATATCTATTTCATTAGAGAAAAATCTAACATCCAGCCCTGCTGTTTCCTCCGCAAAAACTTCCTCATCTGTCTGGTGGGCTTTGTTTCTTTTATGCTCGTTTCTACTAAAATTTCTCCCTGCTCCATGTGGCGCAAATCCTATGTTTCGCTCGTTGGTAGTTCCTTTTACAATGAGGACAGGCTCTGCCATATTTAGTGGGATGAGTCTTAGCTCATTATCCTCAGGAAGGAATTTGGTATCTAAAGGCGTAGCACCTTTGGCATGATAAAACGATTCTCCATCTCGGAAAACGAAATTATGTTCGTTCCAAAATCTATCCAGCATTTCTACTCCGAGTTTTTTCAAAGTCAAATTATGAATCGCTTCATGATTTTCTTTTGTCCATTGTCTTACGATTTGCAGCGCTTCCCAGTAGGCTTGTCCTTCTTCTGTATCAAAAGGAATCCACGCATTTTCCTCCAAAGTATCAGGCGAAATATCTCTACGGAAATAGTTGGCTGTTTTTAGTCCCATTTTGTAGAGTTCTGCGCCTACAGCTCTGGAACCGTGGTGGGTGACCATCATCGTATTTCCTGTTTTCATGGAAGTCCCGATGAATAAAAAGTGATTCCCATCTCCCTGCGTTCCCATACAATCTCTGGCTGTGCTGATGAGCTCAGTTTTTTTTAGAAATAAATTCTTTTCAAAAGCTTCTATAAGTTCTTTGCTCATCGCTATCTGCTGACCTCTTGGGCGGCCTCCATACCCGAAATGAGTAGAATCGTGGGCGGCGTCTAGAACTAATTTAGGATCTATTTTCCCAAAGTCAGTAAGCATCACAGAACAGCAGATATCCGCCGAATGGAACCCTGGGTGTATGGCGTTTTTAGCGACTACTACACCTCCCACAGGGATGATTCCTTCTTTACCTGTAGGGCAGGCATCAGGCATCAGAGCTCCCTTTTCCAGAGTCGGCGTTTTCATCAGCTTCTTCATGGTAGCGATTACTTTGTTTACATTATCTTCTTCTAATTCATTCTTAGGATGAATATTAACCACAAAATCAGCAGGAATTCTTTTCAGTGGAATAGGATCTGGAAGTCTGAACTGCTCCAAGTATTCTAAAATCTCAGTTTCTTCCCATTCGTTTTCATTGATGGTTTTCAAGGCTTCCCCGAACCATTTCCCTTGGCGAAATCCCCAGTTGATAATATTTTTTCCTGTAACTTTCATGATGTTTCATTTTGATGATGCAAAGTAAATACACAAAAGCGCAATCTTTTTGCGTAGTTAAAAAAGTTTGATAATTTTGTAAAAAAAATTAAAATGTCTTCAAATAAAAACGCCCTTATTCGCTACAAAACCATTGACAGATGCCTTAGAAATAAGTATAAAAAATATACGCTGGAGGATCTGATAGAAGAGTGTTCCGAGGCTCTTTTTGAATTTGAAGGGAAAGAAGCCTATGTCAGCAAAAGAACCATTCAGCTTGATATACAGAATATGCGCAGTGAGAAATTCGGCTACGAAGCGCCGATAGAGGTCTATGACAGAAAATACTACCGATACAGTGACCCTGAATATAGTATTTATAATATTGCAGTAAATGAAAACGACCTAAAAGCCATGAATAATGCTGTGCAGATTTTGAAGCAGTTTAAGGATTTTTCTATGTTTAAGGATTTGAATGGCGTTATTCAGAAACTAGAAAACACGGTGCATTCTGCGCAGCAGCAGTCCATTATTCATTTAGATAAAAATGAACAGCTCAAAGGTTTGGAATATATTGATATTCTGTACAATGCGATTTTGAATAAGAAGACGCTGGGAGTGGTTTATAAAAGTTTTAAGGCAAGGGAAGAGAAAAAATACATCGTTTTTCCACAGCTTTTGAAGGAGTATAATAACCGCTGGTTCCTCATCTGTTGGTATGGAGATACGCTTCTAAACCTTGCGCTTGATAGGATAATAAGCGTGCAGATAGAGGAAAATATTCCTTTTCGGGAGCGGGAGTTTAATGCCGATAGATTTTTCTCTGAAGTGATCGGCGTAACGACATCGCCAGAGCAAAGAGGGCAGAATGTGATTTTCTCAATAAAAGGAATTCATGCAGAATATGTGAAAACCAAGCCGTTTCATCACACGCAGGAGATTTTGGAAGAAAAGGATGGCGAAACATATTTCAGGATAAGAGTACAGCTAAATTTTGAGTTGGAAAGAGTTATTTTAGGCTTTGGTGATTATATCACAGTTCATAAACCAAACCGATTGAAAACGAGAATAAAAAACACACTGGAACGAGCAGTGAAAAATTATGAAGATTCGGAAATAAAATAACTCCCACAGGTTTAAAACCTATGAGAGTTTTTTAGATTTAAAATAAAGTTATTCTTCTTCCTGCCCAAAAGTCAGTTCTAAATCAAAGTATTCTATAACAACTTCACAGACATTGTTGTTTTCATCATATCCGAAATATACAGGATACTGCCCCTTGCCGAATCCGCTTTGTATCATCGGTACGCTTAGGTCTGTATTTGGAATTTTGAAGTTAATCCATTCGCCTCCTTCTCTTTGAAAATGAGGATTTTCCTTGTGATTTTTTGCAAATTCTTCAGCAAAAAGTTCATCACAGATATTGGCATCATTAGGCTGCCCTTTATACCATTTTTCCTTGAAATCGCAGAAGGCATCACGGGTTTTTACATCCACTATAGTTGCCAGTCCTGAATCAGCAAAGAATCCGAAGAAACTTCCATCTTCCAAATCATCCAAGTTTTCATCTCCAACCAAAGCCTCTGTGTAGCTGACCGCTTTTTTGTTACTAAATTTTACTCGTGTAGAAACATAGTAATAGAGACCTTCATTCGCTTCTACAACCAATGTATTAAGCGGAAATTTTCCTGTTGGAACTTTTTGAAAATAAGGAAGCTGGTCGCGATGAAGAAAAAATAAAGGGTCTCTTACCAAAATTTCTCCCGTAGGAAAATGAACTTCTCCCATATTTAAGATAAAAAGTTTCTTCCCAAAAGCCTCTTTTTGTGAGTAAATTTCTTCAAAAGAAACGGGCGGAACGAGAATAGATTTTACTTTTTCGTACTTTTCCAGCCACTCTTGGGATGGGATTTTGTTTTCTGTACTCACTATTTTATTGATTTTAAAATCTTTATAATCTTCCAAATTCTTTTTCTAAAATCGCAGAAATTTCCTTTGCTTTTGTCACAGGGCAGAGGTGCGTTCCTCCTTTGATGACATAGTTCGGATTTGAGTTTTTGATAGGAAAAACAATATCTTTATCCGCGGATATTTGTATGATTTCAGGGTTTTCCTTTGTGTCCCAATCAAGTATTTTCTCTATACTCCATTTGATATAATAAGGATTTCTGACCTTAAAATATTTTAAAACTTTTGGGTTTTTCGGGTCAAAAAGATGCCTTACAAAAGAATAAAAACTATAGGATTTTTCATTAAATGCCGAAGTTGGGATTATTTTGTAAAGCTTAGAGCGTTTTCCTATTTCCATCAGTTTGGATTTTCCCGAAGGCGATTTTATACTGGCAAGGATAATGACTTTTTTTGCTGGAATTTTTTTATGAATTTCTTGCACGATAATTCCTCCAAAAGAATAGCCGAGCAGACAAAAATCCTCATCAGGATTAATGCTTTCGGCCATTCTATTTACATAATGGTCAAATTCCTCATCCTGCTCTGGGACGAGCCAATCTATGAAATGAAGCTCCATTTCTGATGGGAAATTAATGTATTCAAATACACTTCTGTCTGCGCCCAACCCGCTGATGATGTATAGTTTCATTGCTGTTGATTTATATTTTTAGAAAAACTTCCAAAAATTATCATCATAAGGTTTGGTGAATTTTTTATAGCAAGATTTAGAAACCACAGTCACAGAAACAGTTACGATTTGGTTGTCTTTAGAATAGCTGAATTGCGGCGCTTTTTCTGTAGAATATTGTTTCTGCCCATTCTTATAAAGCACCTCCCAAGTGTAGCTGAAATTTTTGCTGGAATTACTAAAAAATCCTAATCTGTCATTTGATATTTTTCTAGTTTCGTAGTTTGTTACATCTATATCACAATCTCCTTTTTTAGTGGGTTCAGCTGGAGTTTCTTCCAAATTTTCCTTAGCAAGAATGCTGATATCTTTACTGCATTTTGTGATATTTCCGTTTTCAGAAATATACTGCACGGACAATGTGGAATTTCCTGCATTTATAGGCATGATTTCTACAGAATCCAGCCTGTTATCGCTTTCCACTAGGATTCCGCTTTCAGATGTCCATCGGTAGCATTCTTTGCACTGGGCATCTTTTTTTATGCTATAATTGCTTTTTTCTCCTACTACTAATGAGGATTTTCCCGTGATTTCGCATTGAGCAAAACCTAAAGTTGAAACTAAAACTAAAAATAATTGACTAAACTTCTTCATAATTTAAAAATTTAATTTAAACGAGGAGTGATGAAAAAATCATTCCAAAACCCAATTTTCCACGATTTCCCACAATTTTCTCACCTCCAGTTTCTTTTCAAAAACAAAGGCTTCTTCAGCGAATTTTTGTTCAGAGAAATTGGCTTTGTCCCAGTATTTGTTATCATTATCATCCACTAAAATTCGGGCGTAATAAATGGCTGGGTCAAGGCTCGTAAAACGGATTTCGTTCTTATTTGTATATTGAGAATATTTTACATTTCCTTCACTATCAATTAGTTGTATCCAAAAATAAGACTTCGGCTGATTCGTTAGTTTTAGGGTTAAACTTCCGTAATTTTCGGCTTTATCCGCTTCAAAATTGAAAATATAAGCCTTTGGATTTTGGAAATAATGCCCTTGAACACTTCCTTTTGGAATGCTGAGAGAATATTTTTTCCCAACTTTAAAGTCCGATGAAATGATGATTTCCTTTGGATTTTTTTCAGAAATTCTAGTCTCAAATTTTTGGCTGATGCTGTCGCTTTTCAGCGCCCACAGAGCAGGATTTATCTCTTTCAAAGCCATATTAGCAGTAATGACAAAATCTTTTTCAGGAGGGAGCTGTCCACCTTTGTTATTGGCCAAGGTCAGTTCATCTTTTTCGTTGGTTTTATAGGAAACAGAAATAGTATCTTCCTTACCATCAGCATTATAGCTTATTTTTAGCGGCGTGAGGGTTCTGTTGTTTAAGGCGTTTTGTTTTCCTACCCAGACCATCACAGAATCAGATTTTTCGGCGTGAGTTACTTGGTAATCAGTAAGTTCACTGCTGATGCTTTTTATATCTACTTTCTTTGGATTTCCTTCGAAAACCATGAGCATTCCTCCGCTCACAGGCGTAGTTTCTTTGTATCTTATGTTTTTTTCAGAAGGGAAGATTTTCATTTTCAGACCAGATAAATTTTGGCTTAAATCTATTTTATCCTTTAAGAAACCAACTTTTTCTTTACCTGCATCATACACAGAGTTTTCGTTTTCATCTTCAAAAGCGATGATGCTGTATTTACCTTTGCTTAGATAGTTTAGCTCAAAATAGCCGTCTTCATCAGCTTTTGCGATGTAGTTTGGTTTTTGTTTGAAATCGGCGCTATCCGCATAGAGTCCTACCACAATGCCATGTTTGGAGGGTTTCTCTGGGATGAGCAAGGCATCAGTTATCGTCCCGCTGATGTACAGGTTGTCAAGCTCTTTTCCCGTAGAAAAAGCAAAATTAAAGTAAGGCAGCACATTTCCCTCATTATTATCTACAATGGCATTTCCAAAGTTGAAATTATAAGTGGTATTTTCCTGCAAATCTTCATCCCATGTTATGGAAATATATTTGTTTGCGAGGTTAGAAGGAATGATTTTTTTAATCTTTTTAATTGGTGGCGAAATGATGAGATTTTTGTTCGCATCCTTTAAGTTAATATATTCATCAAAATACAGCCGAAGTTCCCTAGTGTTGGTAGGAACATTTACTCTGCTCGTATCTATATTGGATTTCAGGAACTTAGGTGGAGTGGTGTCTTTCGCACCGCCTTCGGGAGAGCCTACTCTTGCACAGGCGCTCAGAAGAACTATAAAAATAGCAACAAAGAAAATCTTTTTCATGAAACAAAAATAAGTTTTTTAAATTTAATCTTCCTCCTCTGTAGATTCTGAAGTTTTTTGTATGGTTTCCTCTCTTTTTGTTGCTTTTAGGCTGTCCGCAGAGGTTTTCTTTGGTTTCTTCTTTGGAGTTTTTGCCCTTTCGGTATCTTCTGCAAAAACCTCTGTGGAATCTGCAGTTTCGGCATCTGGATTTATCACTTTATCAATTTCAAAAGGAAAATCTTCAAAGAGCGTGGAAAGAAGCATCGTTCCGTATATTTTTCTAGAATACTTGTTGCTTAGGGCGATGATGGTGGTTTTGGAATCTCTCAGATGGATGAAAACTGTGTTAGAGCCGTGCCACCAGCCGTTGTGATAGGTCAGTTTTTTTCCTTCATCAAATATTTTTAATCTAAATCCAAGACCATAGTTGTTCACGCCTTTTTTCTCATTGCTGTATGGCTCAAAAACCTTTTCCATCAGTTCTTTTGGAAGAAAATCTTTTGAAAACATTGCTTTTGAAAAATTGAACAAATCGCGTGGAGTGGTGTAGATGTTTTTATCGCCATAAATCAAATCGTATTCGTTTAAAGGATAAAGTCTGGTGCTTCTTTGGTAAAAAGACTGCGAAGCCGAATTGATGTGTTTCTCTTCAAAAACAAAAGTATTTTTCATTTTTAAAGGAGCGAAAACCATTTCTTTCATCGCTTCTGGATAGGTTTTTCCAGTAAATTTTTCGATGATAAGCGCCAGAATAGCATAGTTGAAATTATTATACATAAAACCAGTGTCGGTCTGTCTGGCAAGTTCTGGTTTGTGTTTGGCAACGAGGTCAAAAATCTCTTGATTGGTAAAGAATTTATTTTTAGGCTTTATATCATTTTCTTCTAAGAAATGCTCATATTTTGGAAGTCCACTGCGGTGGGTGAGCAGGTGCTGAATCGTTACATCAGAATACGGAAAATTCGGAAAAATGGATTTTACTTTTTGTTCAAGGCTGATTTTTTTCGCTTCCACTAATTTTAAAACCGCCATCGCTGTGATGGGTTTACTTATAGAAGCCAAATGGAGTGGAGTGTCCTTGTTAATCGGCATTTGGTTGTTTTCCCTACCGAAACCTTTGTATTTTTCTAAAAGAATATTGTCTCCATGCGCTACCAAAACTCCGCCGCTCATGTCAGTATTGTCCCAGATGTTTTCGTAATATTGATTAAGAGAATTTACGATCTTCTGCTGGTTTTCTAGTTTTAATTTTTCTCCCTTGAAGACATTGTCCACATCTACATTACCGAAATTAGGAAGATTTGAAGCTGAATAATATCCATTGGTGGTTGTTGTGGATTCTTTTTTGGAGCACGAAAAAAATAGAAAAAATGCAAGAAATCCTATGTGGGATAGATTTATTTTCATCTTTGTTTTGAAATTTTCGCGCAAAATAGGATAAAAACGAGAAAAATGAATAATAATTATCGTTAAATCTATGTTAAATGATGCTAATTTTCAGCAGTGAAAGCCAAGATTTTATCCACGATGACTTGGGCTAGTTTTATTTTGCTCTCATGAGTCCAGCCCGCGATGTGTGGCGTTATGATGGCTTTTTCTGAATTTAGAAGATACTCCAAATCTTCGTTTTTCGTTTCCAAATTCTCAAAAGAAGTTTTTTCGTATTCCAAAACATCTAGACAAGCACCTTTTATTTTACCTGATTTCAAGGCATTTACCAGCGCAGAAGTTTTTAGATTTTTACCTCTTGCGGTATTGATGAAGTAGAAATTTTTCTTCATTTTGGAGATAAATTCTTCATCTATCATATAAAGTGTGTCCTCTGTAAGCGGTGTGTGAAGGCTGAGAATATCGGCGTTTTCTTGCAATTCTTGAAGGCTTACCTGTGTGGCAAACTCATCGGAGAGATTGGGTTTGATATCGTAAAAAATAGTTTTGCAGCCAAATCCAGAAAGTCTTTTGGCTACAGCTTTTCCCATATTTCCGTAACCGATAATTCCGAAGGTTTTACCCAAAATTTCTTCGCCTCGGTTTTCTTCTCTGAGCCAAATTCCATTTTTGACTTCATTAGAAGAAATAAAAAGGCGGTTCATCAGTACTAGAAGTGTTCCTATAACATGCTCTGCCACAGCATCTTTATTTCCTTCGGGGGAATTGATGAGTTTTATGCCGAGTTCTTGGGCTTTGGCGATGTCTATGTTTTCCATTCCAGCGCCTACTCGTGCAATGAATTTTAGATTTTTTGCTTTTTCTAAAAAATGAGCATTCAGCGGAATCCTGCTTCGGATGATGATGCCCTCATAAAGGTGAATTTTTTCTAAAACCTGCTCGTAGCTTGATGAAAAATCCTCCTCCAAAACAAATCCTTTCTCAGAGAGTTGTTCTGTGATGAGTGGATGATTTTTGTCTAAAAGCAGGATTTTCATTTAGTATTCTATTTGTACACTGTCAATCGTTATAGAATCTGCTGTGGAAGGTGATACAGCTTGTGAAATTTCAGTTTGTACGGATTGGATAGAGTCTTGTTTTGCGCTATCGTCAGTAGATTTATCTGATTTTCCGTAATTATAATATAGAAAAACAAGTCCAGCAACAGCAAGAACGATGAATAATAATACCCACCAGATACCATTGTTTGCTTTTTCTTGTTTCTGGGGTTCTGTTTTTGTGGTTTTTTGCTTTTGGGTTGGTTCTTCTTTAATGGTTGATGCAGGAGAAATTTCAGATAAATTAACTTCTTCCAGCCCAAAAAACTCCATAGATTGTGGGATTTTAGTTTCTTCCCGTATGATATCTATTTCTTTAAGGGAAAGCTCACCAAGGTATTTAAGATTTAATTTTTTTTGGAGCATGAGCAGTCTTATCCATTCACGCACAGTATCCCTTATTTCAGATTGTATAATGAATAGATTCTCACCCGTTTTTTCTGCTATATAATGGGCAAGGCTGGAATCAAAGACAGTTGTATTGTCTTCAAAATAGATATGCTCACTTGGAGGGAGAATTTTAGAAGATTCTGCATCCACGACAGCATGTTCTTTTTCAAGTCTAAAAATCCCAAAATCAGGAACTTCCACCCTTGGTTTTTGCTCCTGTAAATAACTGTATATGTAAAAAGCTAAATCCATACTAGATGCAAATTTAGGAAAAATTAAGATAACTTTATCAAAAATTTAATATTTAGTTTATTGAAAATGATAAATTTCGGATATTTTTAACAAAACATCAAAAAAATAACAAAAAAAACATAAAAACATTTGGTTGTTTAAAAAATATTTAACACCTTTGCTCAATGGTTATTAAATTTTGTTAAAAATGAATGTGAAATTGAAAGTTCTAACAGCTGGTGTATTGTTCTTCACAGGACAAGCATTAGTTGCACAAGAAGTTAAGAAGGATACTACTTCTACAAAAGAGAAAACAATAGATGAGGTTGTGGTTGTTGCGTATGGAAGACAGAAAAAGGAAGCTGTTACGGGGTCTGTAGCGCAAATTAAAGCTACTGCTATAAGAGATGTTTCTTCTCCTAATGTTGTGCAAGGAGCAATTGGTAAAGTGGCGGGAGTTCAGATATCTAGTGATAATGGGCTTCCTGGGACAGCACCTGTTGTAAGGTTTAGAGGGATAGGATCTATTAATGGATCTTCCGCTCCTTTGTATGTGGTAGATGGAGTTCCGTTTAATGGTGATATTGCAGCGATAAATAGTGCTGATATAGAATCAATGTCTTTTCTTAAGGATGCTTCTGCTGCGGCTCTTTATGGAAGTAGAGGAGCTAATGGGGTAGTTATAATTACAACTAAAAAAGGTAGAAAAGGTAAAACAAGATATAATTTAGATATAAAAGCAGGGATAGCCCAGAGGGGAATTCCTGAGTATGATATTATAACCTCGCCACAGGAGTATTATGAGGCCTATCATAGAATGCTTAGAAGTGGTTATTATGACAAACAAGCAACAAAAAATATATCATCAGCTCACACTGATGCGTCTAATGAATTGACATCAGCAGCCGGAAATGGATTGTCTTATAATGTGACAAATGTAGCGGGGAATCAGATTATTGGAAGTGATGGTAAATTTAATCCAGATGCTCAAATCCTATATCAAGATAATTGGGCTAAAAAATTATTTAGAAATGGCTTTTTCCAAAATACATATTTTAGTGGTTCTGGGGGGAATGAGTCTACATCCCATTTCTTCTCATTAGGGTATGAGTCAAATGAAACATATATGGTAAACTCTAAATTTGAGAGAATGACCTCCCGTTTAAAAATAGATTCTAAAGCGGGAAATAGGCTTAAATTTGGTGGAAATTTAGCATATACTTATATGGTACAGAATGCTCCTGATGGATATGATGGTTCATCATCTATAGCTAATCCTTTTAGTTGGACAAGAAGTATCGCGCCTATTTATCCTGTATATGCTTATAAGCAAGATGGAACACCATCATATTTATCTAATGGAGATAGAGCATATGATGATGGTAATGGTACTTATAATGGAGGTGTTACTAGGCCTTATGGGGCAATGCAGAACCCATATGCCACAGCATTACTAGATGTTAAGAAAAATACAACAAATCAAATTTATGGTAGTGCATATGCTACTTTTAATATATTAAAAGGGCTTGACTTTACTTACACTTTAACAGGAGAGTTTAGAAATTATAGAAGAGGAAGTCTAGATACATCTTTGTATGGAGATGCATATGGAGTAAAAGGAAGGCTTACAAGTGTGAGTGCAAATACTTTTTCTATCACAAATCAGCAAGTATTAACATATGACAGAAGGTTTTTAGAAAATAGTTTGGGGCTTCAGGCTATGGCTGGACATGAAACAATGAAGTATGACTATGATTACTTATCTGTATCAGCTCAAAATGGCTTGCTGACTAGTAGTCCATATATTAATCATTATGGGATTTTGAATGATGCAAGTGGTTATGGTGTTCCTTATTCTGTTGAAGGGTATTTTGGAAGATTGAATTTGGATTATAAAAACAAATATTTTGTTAATGCTAATGTTAGAAGAGATGGTTCGTCTCGTTTTCATCCTAATAATAGATGGGGAACATTCTTTGGAATTGGTGCAGCATGGGTAGTTTCTAAAGAACCCTTTTTGTCTAAGGTAAGTTGGTTAAATAATTTGAGATTGAAAGTTTCTTATGGAGAGCAAGGTAATGATAATCTAAATAGTGGAGACTACGCGTCTTACTTCGCAACACCATATGTAAATTTATTTGAAATAACGAAGACTTTTGATTCAAATAATACAATTATATCATTAAATCAAGTATTTAAAGGAAATCCTAATATTACTTGGGAAAAAAATGCAAACTTCAATGTAGGATTTGATTTGGATTTATTTAATAATAGATGGAGTATAGAAGCGGAGTATTTTAATAGAAAATCTTATGACATGCTGTTTATGAAGCCACTACCTTTATCTGAAGGATTTAAGTCTATGCCTGAGAATGTAGGAGATATGGTGAATAGAGGTGTTGAGGTGAGTACAAAGGTAGATGTTTTAAGAAGTGATAATTTTTCATTGAGTATAACTGGAAATACTACTTATTTGAAAAATAAAATACTTAGATTATCTCAAGAGGAAGTTATTGATAGTAATTATTTACTAAAAGCAGGAAATACAAGATATACTTGGAGATTGAGAGAATTTGTTGGTGTAAATCCAACTACAGGGGCGGCTTTATTTACTTATGTGGATCCGACTACAGGAGTTGTCTCTACTACAGAGGATTATAGTAAAGCAACACTTATAGATACTGGAAAATCAGCAGTTCCTAAGTTTTATGGTGGTTTTGGGGCTAATATAGCATATAAAAATTTTGATTTTGCTGTTAATTTCTCCTATCAGTTTGGTGGCTGGGGATATGATAGTGTATGGATGACTTCAATGCAAGGAACTACAGGACAAAACTTTCATAAAGATTATGCATCTACATGGAGTTATGACAATACTGGGGCTCAGTTACCTGTAATCCTACCAGGGGATGCAAAGAAATATTATAATCCTTCTACTATGGGCTTAATAAAAAGTGACTATATTAGTTTGCAGAATATAAGTATGGGCTATACTATAAACAAAGATATGGTGAATATAGCAGGAATAGATAATATTAGAGTTTATGCAACGGCAGATAATATTTATGTATGGTCTAAGAGAAGAGGATATGATCCTAGACAAAGTGTTTCAGGGCGTTCGTCAAATAATTATTCTCCTATTCGTACAATTGCTTTAGGTGTTAATGTATCATTTTAATTAAAAATATAAATAAATA
>CAUPCB010000038.1:0-14600 GCA_963509715.1 uncultured Flavobacteriaceae bacterium
TTTAATAGTTTTAAATTTTTTAAATCTTCATTGAATTGCTTTGATTATAGGAAAGAGGTTTTTGTTTGATAGGAATTTATTAAATTTGGGTAATAGAAGTTATTTAAATTTACAAATAATAAAATATAGCAAATAATTTTATGTACCAAGTAATAAACAATTTGCCGATTGATTATGATTTTCAATCCAAGACTAAGGAAGAACTTAAGCTATACGCTAAATGGTTTGAGGAAAATAAAGAAAACAGACTACAAGAGCTTATAAAAGCAGTAAAAACTACAAAAGGTTATGAAAACTGGGAGGCAGACTACAGCCCAGAATCTTTGAAAATGCTTGGAAAGTGGTTTGAGGAGAATGTAGAAACAGAGAAGCTTTCAGAGGAAGAATATAAAGAAAAGAGAGCTGCTGTACCAGATTATATAGAAATACAAGACTGGGATATTACAATAAAGACCCGCTCATTGGCTGTAGATATTGGGATTTATTTTGGAGAAGTTTTTATAAAGAACCATAAAGGTTTAAAATGGGAACAATATTTTTCTCGTAGTAAATATGATATGGACATAGGGCATATGGTGATAAAAGGTTTTGGGAAAACTAGGCTTAACAGTATATGGAAATTATATATAATAGCCAATTGTCTAGCAGATAAAACAGATACAGGGGAAATAGTATATGAACTTTATACTATATTAGAGAATAAATTAGATGAAAAGTATAAATAATTGTGAAAGTTATGTTTTTAGATGTGTTGTTTTCATTATTTAAAAAAATCATAATAAATAAACCTAAGTATCAAGTAATAAACAATTTGCCGATTGATTATGATTTTCAATCTAAGACGAAGGAAGAACTAAAACTATACGCTAAATGGTTTGAGGAAAATAAAGAAAGCAGACTGCAAGAGCTGATAAAAGCAGTAAAAACTACAAAAGGCTATGAAAACTGGGAGGCAGACTACAGCCCAGAATCTCTGAAAATGCTTGGAAAGTGGTTTGAGGAGAATGTAGAAACAGAGAAGCTTTCAGAGGAGGAATACAAAGAAAAGAGAGCTGCTGTTCCAGATTATATAGAAATACAAGACTGGGACATTACAATAAAGACCCGCTCGTTGGCTGTAGATATTGGGATTTATTTTGGAGAAGTTTTTATAAAGAATCATGAAGGCTTAAAATGGGAGCAATATCTTACTCGTAGCAAGTATCATATGGATAAAGGGCATATGGTAATAAAAGGTTTTGGAAAGGATGTTCTTAATAGTATATGGGTAATTTATATATTGGCATCAGGATTAGCTAAGAAAACGAAAAAAGGTACAAGATTATATGAACTATATAATGTATGGGAACGATATTTAGAATAAATAAAATTAGAAATTTAAAAATAATGGATTAGCAAACAGCTAATCCATTTTATTATATTTTTTCATTAGATTTTCGTAGGTTTTTTGTGGTAGAATCCATTTGAGAGGAATGCCGATTTTTTGCCCAAATTTCCCGAAATAGTAATGGGCTTTCCATTTGTTTTTGAGCAATAGTTTTTCGATGTATTTCGCCACTTCCACAGGCTCTACTCCATGGTCTACATGGGAATTCATAGTAGAATAAACTTTGTAAAAAATATTTTTGTAAGGCTCAGAAACTGTGGTTTTGATTCGGTTTTCTGCAATATTGGTCTTTATATCGCCCAGATGAAGGGAGCAGAGTTCTATATTCCAGGCCGAAATTTCGTATCTCATGGCTTCGGTAACTTTATCCAAAGCCGATTTGGAGGCGGAATAAAACCCTCTGAAAGGCAGTCCCATTTCTGAACCGATGCTGGAAATATTGATGATCTGTCCTGATTTCTGCTCGCGCATTTTGGGCATCACGGCGGTCATCATCTGCACAGCTCCAATTAGATTCAGGTTAAAAAGTTTCATAATCTCCTCTTTATTAGAGTCTTCTACGGCTCCCACCATTCCCATTCCAGCATTGTTGATAAGAATGTCAATGTGATTTTCTTTGGATAGAATTTCCTCTATGGCGCGGTCTATTTGGCTTTTTTCGGTGATATCGGTTGGGATGGATGTGAAAAGCTTAGAATCAGCCTTTTTTCTGCTCAGTCCGTAGACTCTGTGTCCTTGTTTTCCGAAATATTCTGCAAGGGAAAAGCCAATTCCAGACGATGTCCCTGTAATGATGATTGTTTTTTTCATTTAGTCGTGTTATATGGTTGATTCTCCGTTTAGATTGGTGGTCAGTGCTTCAGTCATGAAGTCAAAAAATGGGCGCATTGCTTCCAGACCAGTTGTTACTTTTTCCAAAAAATCAGGGCTGAAAATTTCCTCGTTTTTGAAATTTCGAACCAAAAGAAATTGTTTTTTCTTTAATAAATGAACATAAGGATGCTCTTTTTCAAAGCCTTTTGGAGCAGTTTTTAGTTCTTCGCCCCAGAATTCTCCTCCGAATAATTTTTTGGCTTTCGTTGAATTTAAAAATGTATCTAAATCCTTTCCGTTTAGTTCTATTTCTTTTCGGATTCTGTGCAAATCATCTTTATTTGGTGCAAAAAATCCGCCGCCGATGAAGCAGTTATCAGGCTCAATATGAAGATAATATCCGCCTCTGTACTGTGGCTGTCTTCGGGCAAAATAGCCTCCGAAATGGGTTTTGTAAGGAGTTTTGTCTTTGGAAAATCTCAAATCTCTGTGAATTCGGTAGATTTTCGGCTCTGAAATGAAATCATTTTTTGCAATTTCGCTATGTACGGCTTCGAAAAACTCCGAAAAATCAACTTTCGCTTTTTCGTAGTCGGATTTATGGGAACTGAACCAGTCTTTGTTGTTATTCTTTTTTAGCTCTTCTAAAAAAGCGAAAATATTTTGGAATGTTTTAGAATTCATTTGTTTAATGATTAAACAGCAAAGTTAATAAAAAACCTTTGTTAAAAAGTTTTTCAATTTTAGAAATGAAATTAGGTTATTTCACAAATTCCCAAAAATCAGGGAAAGATTTTTCCACCACTTCGGGATTTTGTATTTCTATTTCCTGAATTAGCGAGTAGGGTGCGAATGCCATTGCCATGCGGTGGTCGCCGTAGGTAGCGATGGATATGTTTTTTTCGGGATTGGTGTAGAGGACAGATTTTATGGAATTGTCCGTGATTTCTGTTTCGCAGCCTATTTTTTTTAGTTCGTTTTGAAGGGCAGAGAGCCTGTCGGTTTCTTTTATTTTAAGAGTGGCAAGTCCGCTTATTTCAAAAGGAATTTTCAGTGCAGCAGCCGTTACACAGACTGTTTGGGCGATGTCTGGGCAGTCGTTCATATTGAACTGAATGGACTGAGGAAGGCTAAAATTACTTTTTGGAATTAAAGTAATTTTCTGCTGATTTTCGTTGAAAATAGTATCAATTCCGAAAAAATGGGAGTAGATTTCAATAATTTTGGAATCGCCTTGCAGAGAATTTTCATTAAAATTTTTAAGTGTAATTTTTTGTCTATCCAAAGCCGAAAACGAATAAAAATAAGAAGCCGAAGACCAATCAGATTCCACAGTGAAGGCTGTTTTGTGAGTTTTGATGTTGGGAATTTGGATAGTTTTGTCTTTTAGGATAATTGATTTTCCACTGATTTCTGAAAGCAGTTTCAGAGTCATTTCTATGTAAGGCTTTGATGTAATTTTTCCCAAAAGCTTTATGGTCAGGCCGTTTTCTAATTTTCCACCAACAAGAATGAGCGAAGTGATGAACTGCGAAGAAATATCCGCAGGAATTTCCACGAAATTTTTCTCTAATTTTTTTCCTTTTATTTTAAGAGGAGGAAATCCCTCGTTTTCTAAATATTCTATATCTGCTCCTAGCTCTCTAAGTGCTTCTACCAAAGGTTTTATGGGTCTTTGTTTCATTCTTTCGGAGCCTGTGAGTATTTTTTCTACACCCTCCTGAACCGCAAAAAACGAAGTCAGAAACCGCATTGCTGTACCAGCGTGATGGATGTCCATCGTTTTCTCATCGGAATTCAAAGCTGTTTGTAAAAGTTTGGTATCCTGTGAGTTAGATATGTTTTTTATTTCAATATTTCCAAAGAGTTTTTGTAAAATTAATAGACGATTGGACTCGCTTTTAGAGCCTGTGATTTGTATTTCATTTGGAAGAACTGGACGAAATAATTTCATTTAGACAAACTTTTATTTTAGTTTTTCATTGTTTTGGTGCCTGTTTTGGTCTCTTTCTGTCTTTTTTTTCATTTTCTTGTCAAAGGCATCTTGCAGGTCTATTCCAGTTTGATTAGCAAGGCAAAGTGTTACAAAAAGCACATCGGCAAGTTCCTCTCCGAGGTCTTTGTTTTTATCGCTTTCTTTTTCGGATTGTTCTCCGTATCTTCTGGCGATGATTCTTGCCACTTCGCCGACTTCTTCGGTTAGAATCGCCATATTGGTCAACTCATCGAAATAGCGGACACCGATTGTCTTTATCCAGTTATCTACTTGTTCTTGTAGTGTTTTGATTTCCATTGTTTTAGAGAAAATTAATTGTATTTTTCAATTTTAAATAAAATTTTCTGATTATTTTTTTCTTTATTTTTAATTAATAAGAGATGAATAATCTTTTGATAAAATTCTTTTATTTTCGGTTTGACAACAGGGTTGATTTGAATAATTTTCCCATCGGAATAATCTATCATTATATTCACAGTTAATCCATCAATTTGTGGAATAAATTCATTCTCCTCAGAAAGTTTTTTATTAGAATTTGGTTTTTCTTCTACATCTTGTTCGCTGAAAGAGGAAACAATTGCTTTGATTTCCTGAATTTCTTTATCGGTCATTTCTGCACGAAAAGGAATAAGTTTTGGATTTTCAGAAATAAGTTCATTATATGTTTTTACCTGGCTGGTTTCCGAAGGTGGTGGAATTTCGTGGTAATAAGCCTCAGAAGAATAAAAAACCAAATATTTTTCTTTTAGATTAAGAATGGTTTCTGCTGGATGTCCATCAGTTGCTGGGTAAAATCCAATTTTGATGAGATTTGCCGTTGCCGAATTTTCAATTTCTTTCGTGTTTTTATTATCACAAGAAATAAAAACCAATAACAAAGAAAAACAGAAACCAAATAATTTTTTCATTTTAAATCTTATTGATAAGCTCCGATAGTAGGATTACTCGTTCTTGAAACGCCTTTGATGTCCTGAGGTACACCAGCCGCTGTTGATATGTTTCCTCTTCTTTTAGCAGGAGAATCATTTGCGGTGCGAAGGTTCATTTTCGCGATGGCGTGGCTTAGGAATTTTGGATTTTCATTTTTTATAGAACTGATTATCTGTGGATTAGTATCAAAATTATAACCTGCTTTATTATTGTAATTTATAAGTGAATGGCTGATAAGATAATTAAAATTATACCCAGAAATAGGTTCAAATAAAATGGAGTTTTCCTTTTTTCCGTAAACGATGGAGTTTTTGATGTTGAGTTCCAAATTTGCGTTTTCTGTATTCCCAGAATTATTTCGCCATTTATTCGTGGCATAAATTCCCAAAGCTGGCGAAGCAGAACTTTGATACCAATAATTGGCCAATGTGCAATGAGTAAGATTAGCCTCGCCGCCGCCGAATATGGCTAAATTTGCTTTTCCACAGTTGTTCATCACCATGTTTTCTGCATTGATATTAGATTTTACTGAATAAATTCCATACTCCTGAAAAGTATGAATGATAGAATTTTTGATATTGGCTGTGGTTTTATAAAGATTAAGCCCAGAATCTCCTCCGAAAATCTTAGCGTAATTCATGTTTAGAACGGCATTTTCTTCAAGGTAAATTCCATCCCAATTGAGCGGAATGGTGTCATATCTTATATCATTTCTGTCGCCTCGAAAAATGACTTCTTTGTCTATCAGCCCATTGATATTGAGCTTTGCGTTTTTAGATATTTTCAGACTGCTGTTTTTGGTAAAATAGATTTTCGTTCCTTCCTCTATATCAAGGGTTTTCCCTTCTGCGAGAGTAAGCTCTCCGAAGATGATTTTAGCCTTGTCATTTCTCCAAGTTGTATTGGCGTTTAGGATATTTGGATTTGTGTCAGATTTTATGAAAAACTCGGCATCCTGCACCACGGAAAAAAGTGTCACATGCTGGCTGCCTCTCGGTGAGCTGAAAACTATTTTGTCCTCGGCAATGGCTTCTCTTGCATTGGCTACGGGAGCTATTTCTATGAAGATAATGAGGCTGTCGTTTTTTCTCAGCGGAACATCAAAAAATTCTGTCCCAGCTTTTCCATCTACATTGATGCGGTATGGCGAGGAACTTCCGCCTTCTAATGTGATTTTCGGGATTCGGACATCTTTATTCTCTCTGTTATAGACTTTTACGAAATAAGTTTCAGAGCGAACCTGATTATAAACCGTATCACAAAATACGACATCTTGTGAGAATTTCAAGTCTGCAGAAGGAGTTTCAAAGTTGATTTCATCCCTTTTGCATGAAACAAATAACAATAAAACCCAAAAGCCCAGTCCAAGCAAGAATTTTACTTTCATATGTATTAAAATAATATTCAAAGATAAATATTTTAAGATAAATATTTAAAGTTTTTGTGAATTCAAAAAAAAATAATATTTTTGCAGACTGAAATACCAGTATAAGGATAAGGTGTCCATTACCATTTTATCCAAGTAATTGAATTTAAAAATAAAAATAATTTCTAGAATATTATGAAAAAAGGAATCCACCCTGAAAATTATAGACTTGTTGTTTTCAAAGATATGAGTAACGATGAGGTGTTTCTTTGCAAATCTACAGCAGAAACAAAAGATACGATTGTATACGAAGGACAAGAATATCCATTAGTAAAAATGGAAATCTCTTCTACATCTCACCCATTCTACACAGGAAAAGTGAAATTGGTAGATACTGCGGGTAGAGTAGATAAGTTCATGAACAAGTACAAAAAATTTGCTAAGTAACATTAGGAAAATATTAAAAGACCTTCTGATTTTTTTCAGGAGGTTTTTTTGTTTAGAAGAGGAAAAGAATTAAATTTGTTACAAATAAAAAAATATGCAGTTAGTATTTTCTGATGCCCATTATTGGGAAAATTTCCTTCCGCTGACTTTCACTAGACCTGTGGCGGAGATGCGATGTGGAATTCTTACTTTTTCTGAACGCTGGAAAAAGCTTTTGAATACGGATGAAATATCCTATATCACTGAGGATTATCTTCAGCAAAAATTCGCTAGACCAGAGGGAAAGGAAAGCTTGTTCATAACGCCTAATTGTATTCCTTCAGATAAATTTTTGGAACAGATAAAGGGACTTCGGCTTGGTGAGGCTTTGGTTTATGAAAATGAACTTTTGGTGGCGAAGGTCAATGTGGGAAATTTTAGTTTGGATCAAATTACAACCATGATGGATGTAGAGGGAGAAATATTGTTGTTTAAACAGCCTACGGATTTATTTTCTTTCAATGATAAAGCGATAGATTTTGATTTTGAACTGCTTACAAAAGGAAGAACTTCGCAGCCGCTCTCTTCTACAAATGGATTTTTAGGAAATACTGAAGATTTGTTCATAGAAGAAGGTGCAGTGGTGGAATATTCTACACTTAATACCAAAACGGGAAAAATATACATAGGGAAGAATGCAGAAATTATGGAGGGCTGCCATCTTCGTGGGCCGATTGCTCTTTGTGAAGGTTCTAAATTTAATCTCGGAGCCAAGGTTTATGGCGCGACGACCATTGGCCCTCACTCAAAAGTAGGCGGCGAGGTGAATAATATCGTTATCTTTGGGTATTCCAATAAAGGTCACGATGGTTTTGTGGGAAATTCGGTTATCGGTGAGTGGTGTAACCTTGGAGCAGACACCAATTCTTCCAATTTGAAAAACAATTACGCCAATGTGAAACTTTGGAATTATAAATGGAAAAAATTCGTAGATACAGGACTTCAGTTTTGCGGATTGATAATGGGAGACCACTCTAAAACAGCAATAAACACTCAGTTGAATACAGGAACAGTAGTGGGCGTGGCTGCTAATATTTTCAAAAGTGGATTTCCGCCGAATTTAGTGAATAGTTTTAGCTGGGGCGGAATGAAAGATGATGAAAAGTATAATCTGAATAAGGCATTTGAAACCATAGAAAAAGTAATGGCTCGTAGAAAGGTTGATTTGACTGATGAAGATAGGGTTATATTGTCCTGTCTATATAACGAATAGATAAAATCTATCAATTTGGTTGCTATTATGTAATAAAAGGTACTATTTTTGTTATATCAATTATAAAAAGAAAAGATATGAAAAAGAGAATTTTAGGTGCGATGTTCGCACTATTTGCAACAGGATTGTTTTTTGCGCAGGATGATATGCCGATTTCAAAAAGAGACATGCCTTCTGCTGTGCAGAGAAATGTAACAAAGTATTTTGGTAAGAAAGCGATTTCTTCTGTTACTAAAGATAGAGAAGATGGTAGAATCGTTTATGATGTTTATTTTGAAGATGGTACAAAAGCTGAATTTAGCAGTAATGGAAATATCATAGAAGTGAAAAGCTATAGTGGTGTTCCTTCTTCTGTGGTTCCTTCTAAGGTTCAGGCTTATGTGAGAAAATATTATCCACAGAATAAAATAGTACATTGGGAAAAAGAATGGAATAAACAAAAAGTAGAATTGGATAACGATTTAGACCTTGAATTTACACTAAAAGGAGATTTCCTTAGAATAGACGATTAGAGTTAGATTTTGAATTCATTACCCGTAGCACTTTCTTTTTTAAATTAATTTTTTTAATTTTGCAAAGAAAGTGCTATGTCTATTTATGATAAAATTGTAGAGACAGCCATCACTTTCGATGATGTGCTTCTTGTTCCTTCTTATTCAGAAGTTTTACCTAATCAGGTTTCTTTAAAATCCAGACTTTCGGATAAAATAACCCTAAATGTTCCTATCGTTTCTGCGGCAATGGACACCGTGACAGAGGCGGATATGGCGATTGCACTCGCAAGAGTCGGCGGGCTGGGATTTATTCACAAAAACATGCCTATAGAGGAGCAGGCTTCCCAAGTCAATCAAGTAAAACGCTCCGAAAACGGGATGATAGCTAATCCTGTTACACTTTCTAAAGACCATACCCTTGCAGAGGCGAAGGCGCTAATGGCTCAATTCAAAATTTCTGGGCTTCCAGTGGTGGATGAAGAGCACAAGCTCATCGGGATAATTACCAACCGAGATGTGAAATACCAAGAAAACCTCTCTGTGAAAGTAGAGGAGCTTATGACCAAAGAAAATCTCATCGTTTCTAATGAAGAAGTTAATTTAGAAAAAGCTAAAGAAATTCTACTGAAAAACAGAGTAGAAAAACTTCCTATCGTAGATAAATCCAACAAACTTATAGGTCTGATTACCATCAAAGATATAGATAATCAACTAGAATACCCAAATGCAAACAAAGATAAATCAGGAAGGCTGATAGTGGGTGCGGGTGTAGGAATTGGAGTGGATACCATTGAGCGTGTTTCTGCATTGGTGGAAGCAGGAGTGGATATTATTGCGGTGGATTCTGCGCACGGACACTCCAAAGGAGTTTTGGATAAAATAAAAGAAATCAGACAAAATTTCCCTAATTTGGATATTGTTGGAGGAAATATTGTAACCGCTGAGGCAGCAGAAGATTTGATAAAAGCAGGAGCGAATGTGCTAAAAGTAGGTGTAGGACCTGGTTCTATCTGTACTACAAGGGTGGTAGCAGGAGTGGGAGTTCCACAGCTGTCAGCTATATATAATATATATGAAGTTGCTAAAAAACACAATGTAGCTATCATTGCCGATGGAGGTATCAAACTTTCAGGGGATATAGTGAAGGCTATCGCAAGCGGTGCAGGAGCTGTGATGCTTGGTTCTCTATTGGCGGGAACGGATGAGTCACCAGGGGAAGAAATCATTTTCCAAGGAAGAAAGTTTAAATCTTACCAAGGAATGGGTTCTCTTTCTGCGATGAAGAGAGGAGGTAAAGAAAGATATTTCCAGTCTGAAGCAAAAAAATTCGTTCCAGAAGGAATAGAAGGGCGAGTTCCGTACAAAGGAAAGTTAGAGGATGTTATCTTCCAGCTTACTGGAGGACTGAGAGCAGGAATGGGATACTGTGGAGCTAAGGATATCGTTACGCTGCAGCAGGATTCTAAAATGGTAAGAATTACAGGTTCTGGACTTAAAGAATCTCATCCTCATGATGTGATTATTACACAAGAAGCACCAAATTATTCATTATAAAATCAAAAATCCTATATTTTGTTAAAAAATGGTTAAAAAAGAAGGTTGAAAAAACGCCATTTAGTAACACTAAATTTTAAAATAACACATTTTGTGTTATTTTTTTTATTTTGATAATATTATTTTGTGAAAAAATAGCTTTTCGGGAAGAATCAATGAATATGTTAAATATCATAAACTAAAAAATGGGAAAAATATTGTAATGTCATAAATAATCTCTACATTTGTTACATCAAAAAAGGATAAGAAAGTTTAGTCCAAATGAAAAGAACAAGAATCCATAAAGTAGTATTTCAAATGTTGGTTGTAATGATCGTGACTAGTTCATTACAGTTGCTTTTGAAAAACGGTTCTGCTACAAAAGGCGGAAACGCTACGGAGGCTAAAAAAGCTAATAAAATATCCTTTGCTGATATTACAGATGGAGATAAATCTAAAGTAGTTGCTATAAAAGTTAAATACTTTGATGATGAAGGGGCGGATAAAATATTTGAAAATAATAATAACAGAATTCTAAACACTATAAATAGTCAGCATATATCCTATAATTCTCAATCTGCTGAATATTCTAAACCTCAATTATTCTTACTTTATCAATCTTTAAAAGTAGACTGCTAGATTCTTTTTAGGATATATCTTGAAAGGAGTTTAGAGAAGTAAAGATTTTTAAAATGCATGAGATTTATTTAGTCAAAAATATTTTTGACAGAATACAGGAGGAATTTCCAGAAAAATATGAAGATGTTTCAAGTGTTCATTTAAAGGTAGGGTTATTGAGTAATGTTCAGCCTATCCTTATCCAGAATGCTTATAAGGCTTATGTGATGGAGTGTCCAGAGTTTTATCATACGGAGTTGGTAGTAGATGTGCTCCCTGTACTGATAAAATGCGAAGAATGTGGAGAAGTCACGGAAGTAAAACAGAATAAATTTGTATGTGGCAATTGTGGGCATCCTACAAGGAACATAATACAAGGAGAGGAGTTATATATTAATGAAATAAATTTTAGGAAAAATGAGTGAAGTTAAACCAAAATCATCAAGACTTACAGCAGGTAGCATAGATACAGAGCATGTATCACTTAACTTGTTGAAAGCAAACGATTTTGTTGCGGGAACAATTCGTGAGAAATTAAAAGATATATTAGTAATTAATGTTTGTTCTTCGCCAGGGAGTGGAAAAACTACTCTAATGCAGAAGACAGGAGAGTTACTAAAAGGAAAAGCAAAAATGTCTGTATTAGTCGGAGACCCAGAAACAGACAGAGATGCACAAAGAATGAAGGATGTGGGAATAGATGCCCTTCAGATAGTGACAGGAGGAATGTGTCACATAGAAGCACAGATGATCTTACAAGCGATAGATCATATGGATCTTAGCAACACGGATGTATTGTTCATTGAAAATGTAGGAAATTTAATGTGTCCATCTTCTTTTGACTTAGGCGAGGATTATAGAGTGACATTGATAGCTGTAACAGAGGGAGATGATAAACCAAGTAAATATCCTAAAATGTTCTTAACAAGTGAGTTGATGCTTGTTTCCAAAACAGATTTACTTCCATATCTTCCGTTCTCAGTGGATGCAGTAACAAAAGATGCAAGAAGCGTGAACCCAGATATTGAGGTAATGGAAATCTCAACTCTTACAGATGTTGGCATGGAGAATTGGGTAAATTGGATTCTAGCAAAAATCAACGAAAAGAAAGAAGCTAAGAAATAACAGAAACGAAAATAAATAACAGATTCTAAATTATAACAATTAAAACAGAAAATTATGAAATTGATTAAAACAACGCTTGTTGGGATAGGACAAATCTTCCTACAAGACAATGGTTGGTCTGGATTGCTAATTACAATCGGTATGTTTTTTAGCCACTGGACATTAGGTGTAACTTGCTTCTTGGGAGCTTTGATAGGAACCCTTACAGCAAAAGTATTAAAAGCTAAAGAAGGAGACATAGAGTTTGGTCTTTATGGATTCAACGCAAGTTTGGCTTACATGTGTGTAATGTTCACATTTGCAACTAACGATGCTCATGCAACATTAAATGGTGCAAATCCAATCCTTTGGGTTCTTGGAGCAGTAGCAGCAGTGATAGCAACAGTGATTATGCATGTTTTTGTAACTAAAGGATGGACTGCGTTTACATTCCCATTCGTAGTAACATGTTGGGTTCTTTGCTGGGCATTCGCTAAATACAATGTTTTAGGATTAGAACAAACTACACCAGCATTACCTGATTACACAGGAACAGTAGATGCTATTACAACTCCATTCTATGGATGGGCAGAAGTAAACTTCGGTGCTAAATTCCTTACAGGGGTGTTTATCTTCTTAGGATTGGCAATAAGCTCACCTTCTGTAGCAATGTGGGGAACAGCAGCTGCAACATTGGGAGGTTTATTCGCTCACTATGTACTTGGAATAGATGCCAATGTGTTAGCAAACGGGCTTTATTCATTCTCTCCTATCTTGGTAGCATGTGCGTTCGTTACAAAATCAGGAGTTTCAAGAGCAGACTTTGTTTACATCGTTGTTGGAATCCTTTTAGCAGTGTTAATCCACTATGGAGTTAGTCAGTTTATGGCAACTTACACTATTGGTTTCATCGTAGCAACTTGGATTATGGAAGCTGTTCAAAAAGCAGTGAACAAATCAAACCCAAATACTGAGGAATTAGTAAAATCATTAAATCCTTAATAAAAAAAGAAAATATTCAAAACCTGTGTTTTGATATTGTATAATAACTTAATATTAACATTTTAAATTTTTAATTATGCATTTAGTACCTAGAGAAACTGAGAAGCTAATGCTTTATCTAGCTGGTAAAGTGGCTGAAGACAGAAAAAACAGAGGGTTGAAACTTAACCACCCTGAAACAGTAGCGTATATCGCTCACAAATTAATTGAAGGTGCAAGAGAAGGAAAATCTGTAGCTCAATTAATGCAAGAAGGAACTACATACTTGAGTCGTCAAGATGTAATGGATGGAGTTGCTGAAATGATCCACGATGTACAAATCGAAGCAACTTTCCCTGACGGAACAAAATTGGTAACAGTACACCACCCAATCCACTAATTTAAACTTCTAAAAAAATTAAAGTTATGAGTAATAATAAATATGTAGTTCCAGGAGAATACATCTTAGCTTCTGGTGACATCGAATACAACGCTGGTAAAAAAGTTCTTAAACTTAAAGTTACTAACACAGGAGACAGACCAATCCAAGTTGGATCTCACTTCCACTTCGCTGAAACTAACTCTGCACTTGAGTTTGACAGAAAAGCAGCTGAAGCTCACAGATTGAATGTTCCTGCAGGTCTTGCACAAAGATTTGAACCAGGTGAATCTAAAGAAGTAGAGTTGATTCCTTACGGTGGAGCTAGATCAGTAAGAGGATTTAGCCTTAGACACTTAGAAAGAAACAGAGAGGCTCTTAATTCACTAAAAAAATAATTATTAACGATTAAAATTTAAAATCATGGCTAAATTAGATAGACAAAAATATGCCTCAATGTATGGACCAACAGTTGGGGACAAAATTAGACTAGCAGATACAGAATTGTTTGCAGAAATCGAAAGAGACTTCACAGTATACGGAGAAGAAAACAAATTCGGTGGAGGAAAAACTTTGAGAGATGGTATGGCTCAGTCAGCTACTCACCTTAGAGATGAGGGAGTGTTAGACTTAGTAATTACTAACGCAACAATTATCGATTACTGGGGAATCGTAAAAGCAGATATCGGTATTAAGGATGGAAAAATCGCTGGTATTGGTAAAGCAGGTAACCCAAATACAATGGATGGAGTAACATCAGGAATGGTTATCGGAGCATCTACAGAAGCGTTAGGAGGTGAAGGTCACATCTTTACAGCTGGTGGTATCGATACTCACATTCACTACATCTGTCCACAACAAGTAGAAACTGCATTAGCAGGAGGTATTACTACATTCATCGGAGGTGGTACAGGACCTAACCACGGAACATTAGCTACGACTATTGCTCCAGGTGCTTGGAACCTAAGAAAAATGTTCGAAGGTTTAGACAGCCTACCAATGAACTTTGGATTGTTCGGTAAAGGTAACTCTTCTTCTGAAGAAGCTCTTGTAGAACAAATCGAAGCTGGTGCTCTAGGTCTTAAATTACACGAAGACTGGGGATCTACACCATCTGCTATCGACTCTTGTTTGACAGTTTGTGATCAGTTAGATGTACAAGCTACTATCCACACGGATACATTGAACGAAGCTGGATTCGTAGAAGATACAATGAGAGCTATCAATGGTAGAACTATCCACACATTCCACACAGAGGGAGCAGGAGGTGGACACGCGCCAGACATCATCACAGTAGCAT
>CAUPCB010000039.1:0-13870 GCA_963509715.1 uncultured Flavobacteriaceae bacterium
AGAAAAAGCTAAGTGTTTGATTATAAACAACTTAGCTTTTTACTTGGTACCCAGAGCCGGAATCGAACCGGCACGCCTTGCGGCGCTGGATTTTGAGTCCAGTGCGTCTACCAGTTCCGCCATCTGGGCCTACTCAAATCTTACGGGTGCAAATATAGACATTATTTTCATAACAGCAAAAAAAATCAGCATAATTTTAGAAAATAATTTCTAAACCATCGTATGCCAAATGAACATCATCAGGAAGTTTAGCTTCTGTCTGCTCATAAAAGCCTATTTTATGGCTGATGTGCGTCAGATAGGTTTTCTTTGGTTTTAGTTTTTTTACCAATTCCAAAACATCAGGCAAAATGAAGTGTGCAGGGTGTTTTTCCTCTTTTCTAAGACAGTTGATAATCAAGAAATCTAGATTTAGTAGTTTCTCCATTTCTGAATCAGGGATAGAGCTTGCATCCGTTATATAGGCCAAGTTTTTCACCTTAAAACCAATTATAGGCAGCTGATTGTGAAAAACATGTATTGGTGTGATTTCGGTTTCATCTATTGTAAAATCGCTGTCTATCAGGTGGATATCAAAACTTGGAGCTCCAGGGTATCTTACCTCGCTAAAAGCATAGGGAAATCGCTGTTTTATCTCTTCCGCAGTCCTTTCCAAACAATAGATAGGAATATTTTTCTGTCTTTTGAAAATAATGGGACGCAGGTCATCCAGCCCGATTACATGGTCATTATGCTCGTGTGTGAGAAGTACAGCATCTATGTTGTTCTCTCCATTGGTAAGCATCTGCTGCCTGAAATCAGGCCCGCAGTCTATCAATATTTTCCCATTTGTCTCGGTGGTTATCAGAGCAGAACTTCGCAGCCTTGTGTCTTTTGGGTCGGAAGACAGACAGACAGGGTCATCAGAGCCGATTATCGGAACGCCTTGGGAAGTTCCTGTTCCTAAAAATTTTAGCTTCATTTTGTTTTAATATTTTATAAAAAATCCAGATTAATAATAACCTGGATTTCTTTTATTGATAACAAAAAACGCGATTCAACATTTATTTTACTTGATCTACAACAGCTTTGAATGCTTCTGGATGATTCATTGCTAAATCAGCCAATACTTTTCTATTTAGCTCGATGTTGTTTCTCTTAAGAGCTCCCATGAACTGAGAGTAAGACATTCCGTATTGTCTAGTTCCCGCATTGATACGCGTAATCCAAAGACTTCTGAAATTTCTCTTTTTCTCTTTTCTGCCTCTGTAGGCATATTGCATTGCTTTTTCTACTGCGTTTTTCGCAACAGTCCAAACATTTTTTCTTCTTCCGAAGAAACCTTTAGCTTGTTTTAAGATTTTTTTTCTGCGCGCTCTAGACGCTACAGCGTTTACTGATCTTGGCATAATTTAATTAATTTGTTTTTTTGAAAAGGGCGGAATTACATAGAATTCTCTTAGTGGCACCGTTTCAGGGTTAAACTTTTTTGAATAAAATTCTTATAAACCGAATTGATTTATAAAAACTACTTAATTGCTAATTGCTTTAAAACACTTTTCTCATCCACATTAGCAACATAAGAAGTCTGAGTTAGATTTCTCTTTCTCTTAGTTTCTTTTTTAGTCAAGATGTGGCTTTTGAAAGCATTTTTTCTTTTGATTTTACCTGTTCCAGTAAGAGCAAAACGCTTCTTAGCACCTGATTTCGTTTTTAATTTTGGCATTTTCTTACTTCTTTTATGTTATTTGTTATCAATATTTTATTTTGTTGAAAGATAAAACTATTTAGCCTTTTTCGGGCTCATTAGCATTATCATTCTTTTTCCTTCTAATTTAGGCATTTGGTCTACTTTTCCTACATGCTCCAGCTCTTGGGCAAGTTTTAAAAGTAGTATTTCTCCTTGATCCTTAAAAACTATTGATCTTCCTTTGAAGAATACATAAGTTTTTAGTTTAGAACCTTCTTCCAAGAATTTTTCAGCGTGTTTTTTCTTGAATTGGAAATCGTGCTCATCAGTCTGAGGACCAAAACGGATTTCCTTTATCACCACTTTTACCTGCTTGGCTTTCAGCTCCTTTTGTTTTTTCTTTTGTTCATAAAGGAACTTTTTGTAATCCAAGATACGGCAGATAAAAGGCTCTGCTTTATCCGAAATTACTACCAAATCCAATTCCTGTTCCTCAGCCATTTTCAAAGCTTCAGAAGTAGGGTAGACACCAGGTTCTACATTATCACCGACCAAACGAACCTCCTTGGCTCTGATTTTGTCGTTAATCTGATGCGCATCTTCCTGTGCAGGCTTTCGCATCGGACCTCTGTTGTTAATTTTCTTTAGTGCTATCGCTTTAAATTTTAATGGTTAATATCTTATTTAATATCTGATGACAGAGCGGCTTCTTTCTTAAAGTAAGCGATGAAATCCTCTATGCTCATTGTTCCTAAATCTCCTTCGCCTCTCTTTCTCACGGAAACAGTTCCCTCAGCCTCTTCATTTTCTCCTACAACCAGCATAAATGGCAGTTTGTTTAATTCTGCATCACGGATTTTTTTACCCGTTTTTTCATTTCTTTTGTCAATCAGACCGCAAATATCGTTAATTTCCAGCAATTGTGAAACTTTTTCTGCATAATTTACATATTTTTCACTAATTGGAAGGATTGTAAACTGCTCTGGAGCCAGCCAAAGTGGGAAATCTCCCGCTGTATTTTCTAATAAAATAGCGATAAAACGCTCCATAGAACCGAACGGCGCTCTGTGAATCATCACAGGTCTGTGCTTCTCATTATCACTTCCTGTATACCAAAGGTCAAATCTCTCTGGTAAGTTGTAATCAACTTGGATTGTTCCAAGCTGCCAGCTTCTTCCCAAAGCATCTTTTACCATGAAATCTAGTTTTGGCCCGTAGAATGCAGCTTCTCCGTATTCTACCACGGTATTTAGTCCTTTATTTTTAGCAGCGGTAATGATTGCATTTTCTGCTTTTTCCCAGTTTTCATCAGAACCAATGTATTTTTGCTTGTTTTCAGGGTCTCTTAATGAAATTTGAGCCGTGAAGTCAGCAAATCCAAGGCTGCTGAATACATACAACACCAAGTCTATAACTCCTTCAAACTCAGATAATAACTGGTCTGGAGTACAGAATAGGTGGGCGTCATCCTGAGTAAAGCCTCGTACTCTGGTAAGTCCGTGTAACTCACCACTTTGCTCATATCTATATACTGTTCCGAATTCTGCAAATCTCTTTGGTAAATCTTTATAAGACCACTGGCTAGTTTTGTATATTTCGCAGTGGTGAGGGCAGTTCATTGGCTTTAATAAAAATTCTTCTCCTTCGTGTGGAGTTTTTATTGGCTGGAATGAATCTGCTCCGTATTTTTCGTAATGTCCAGAAGTTACATACAAGTCTTTGTGACCGATGTGCGGCGAAATTACGAATTCATATCCTGCTTTTTTCTGTGCTTCAGAAAGGAAGTTTTCTAATTTTTTTCTTAGTGCAGCGCCTTTTGGAAGCCAAAGAGGAAGCCCTGCACCTACTTTTTCAGAAAAGGCAAAAATTCCTAATTCTTTACCTAGTTTTCTGTGGTCACGGCGTTTTGCTTCTTCCAATCTTTCCAAGTATTCGGTAAGTTCTTTTTGTTTTGGAAAAGAAATACCATAAACTCTGGTAAGCTGCTTATTTTTTTCGTCTCCTCGCCAGTAAGCTCCTGCTGCATTTAGGATTTTCACAGCTTTGATAAGTCCTGTGTTAGGGATATGCCCTCCACGGCATAGGTCTGTGAAATTATCATGAGTCACGAAAGTGATTTCTCCATCAGTAAGGTTTTCTACTAATTCCTTTTTGAATGGATTATCAGCATATTCTTTCAGTGCATCTGCTTTGGATACTGGATAAATTCTAAAAGCTGAATCTTTCTTTGCATTTTCCAGCATTTTTTTCTCAATTTTTTCAAAATCTTTCTCAGAAAGAATTTCTCCATCAAAATCCACATCATAGTAAAATCCGTTTTCTATGGCAGGACCTATGGTAAGTTTCGCATTAGGATAAAAATCCAAAATAGTCTGTGCTAAGACATGGGCAGAAGAGTGCCAAAAGGCCTTTTTACCCATATCGTCATTCCATGTTAATAACTGAACCGTGGCATCCTCCGTGATAGGGGTAGAGACTTCTACTTGTTTTTCATCTACTAATGCAGAGATGGTATTTCTCGCAAGACCTTCGCTAATTGATTTGGCAATTTCCAAAGGAGTTACTCCTCTGTTAAAATCACGCTGATTGCCGTCTGGAAAAGTTATTTTTATCATAGTATTAAAAAATTGAATGGCAAATCTACAAAATAGAAGTGAAATTATAAATATTTTTAAGCTTAAAAAACTTAATTTTGTTGATAATTTATATAAAAATGCAGTTTAGAATTCAGTCTTTCCCTCCAATAATATCAAAAAAGTCTAAAATTTTGATTTTGGGTTCTATCCCTGGGACTAAATCTTTGGAGAAAAAAGAATACTATGCTCATCCTCAGAATCATTTTTGGAAATTGTTGTTTTGTATGCTGGGAGAGGAGTTTTCTGTTGATTATCAGGATAGATTAGAGCTTTTAGAGAAATATAATATCGCACTTTGGGATACCATCGAGAGCTGCGAAAGGGAAGGGAGCCAAGATGTGAAAATAAAGAACGAAACAGCCAATCAAATCCCTGATTTGCTGGAAAAATACTCTAATATAAAGGCTGTTTTCTGCAATGGTCAAAAATCTTATAAAAATCTCATTAAATTATTAGGCTTAGATTTTCATTTGCCCATTATACTTTTGCCTTCGACGAGTCCTCTGCACACCATTTCTTTTGATAAAAAATTAGAAGACTGGAAAAAGATTTTGGAATATCTTTCTTGATTTAGCTTGAGTTTAAAGGCTGTTTAGAGTATTGATAAAAATAAAACTTGACAAAGGCATTTTAAGGTTGTATATTTGCCAACTTATTTTAATTTTAAAAAATATAAAATCCGTAAATTTTATTCAAATGAAAACATCTAATTTTAATTTCCATTTGCCAGAGCACCTTTTGGCTGAACATCCATCAGAACACAGAGACGAAGCAAAACTAATGGTTCTTAACAGAAAAGACCAGACGATAGAGCATAAACTGTTCAAGGATGTGATTGATTACTTTGATGATGGAGATTTATTTATCTTTAATAATACTAAGGTTTTTCCTGCAAGACTATACGGGAACAAAGAAAAAACAGGAGCAAGAATAGAAGTTTTCCTACTTAGAGAACTTGACCGCGAAACTCGTGTTTGGGATGTTTTGGTAGATCCTGCAAGAAAAATAAGAATAGGGAATAAACTTTTCTTTACTGAAGACGAATCTTTGGTGGCAGAAGTGATTGACAATACTACTTCCCGTGGAAGAACGCTAAGATTCTTATTTGATGGTAGTTACGAAGAATTCCGTCAAAAACTAAAAGAACTGGGAGAAACTCCGCTTCCTAAATACATCAAAAGAGCAGTAGAGCCAGAAGATGCAGAAAGATACCAGACTATCTATGCCAAAGTAGAAGGTGCAGTGGCTGCGCCTACGGCTGGACTTCACTTTTCTAAACACCTTATGAAGAGGCTGGAAATCAAGGGAATTAACTTTGCAGAAGTTACGCTTCATGTAGGTTTAGGAACATTTAACCCAATAGAAGTAGAGGATATTTCTAAACACAAAATGGAGTGCGAAGAAGCCATTATAGATGAAAAAAATGCTGAAATCATCAATAAAGCAGTGGAGGAAAACAGAAGAATTTGCTGCGTGGGAACTACTACCATGAGAGCATTGGAAACCTCTGTTTCTTCTAATAGAAGAGTATCTGCTTACCACGGCTGGACTAATAAATTCATCTATCCGCCGTATGAATTTGGCGTGGCTAATGCTATGATTACCAATTTCCACACACCAAAATCTACTTTGCTGATGATGATTGCGGCTTTTGCTGGAAAGGATTTCGTGATGCACGCTTACGAAGAAGCCATTAAGAATGAATACAAGTTTTATTCTTATGGTGATGCGATGCTTATCATTTAAATTAAGAAAATAACTTTAAAAAATATTATAAAATGCTTTTAGACGATTTAAAATGGCGCTATGCCACAAAAACCTATCAAGAGGGAAAGAAAGTCCCACAAGAGGACATAGACAAGATTATAGAAGCCATCCGCCTTGCACCTACTTCTTCTGGGCTGCAGCCTTTCAGAATTATTGTAATAGATGATTTGGAGACAAAGCAGAAGCTGGCAGAAGGTGCTCTAAATCAGAAGGGAATTATAGCATGTTCGCACATCATTGCCTTTGCTGCGTGGGACAATTATACACCTGAGAGAATAGATGAGATGTATAATTTTATCACTGATGAACGAGGGCTTCCTCGTGGGCGATATGCGAGATACACGGATATGCTAAAGGAACGCTTTGCAGAAAATGAACCTATCCGAAATTTTGAACATGCTGCGAGACAGGCGTATATCGCCCTTGGAATGGCACTTGCACAAGCGGCAGAGCTTAAAATAGATTCTACGCCTGCAGAGGGATTTGACAACGAGAATTTTGATAAAGTCCTTGGTTTGGAGAAACTCGGGCTGAAAAGCGTGGTGCTGATGTATGTCGGCTATGCTGACCGCGAAAACGACTGGCTGGCACCGATGAAAAAGGTGAGAATCTCCAAAGAAGAATTAGTCATAAAACATCAATAATTATTTCAAAAAGCCTAATCAAAAGGCTTTTTTATCTTAAAAACAATCAAATAGAATGAAAGATATCAGAACGCTTAGTTTAGACCAGCTCAAAGAATATTTTGTTTCCTTGGGAGAAAAACCATTTCGTGCCAAGCAGGTCTATGACTGGCTTTGGTCTAAAAATCTTCATTCTATTGAGGAAATGACTAATCTATCCAAAGAGCTTCGCCAAAGGATTTCTAAGGAATATACGATAAATCCCATTTCGGTAGACAAACTCCAAAGAAGTTCAGACGGAACCATAAAAAACGGTGTAAAACTCCATGATGGGCTTCTGGTAGAAAGCGTTCTAATCCCGACAGAAACACGAACAACGGCTTGTGTTTCCTCGCAGGTAGGATGTTCTCTAAACTGTGAGTTCTGTGCTACTGCCAAACTCAAAAGAATGAGAAACTTAGAGGTGGCAGAGATAGTGGATCAAGTGGCTTTGATAGACAAGCAGAGCAGACTTTATTTTGATAGACCTCTCTCTAATATCGTATTCATGGGAATGGGTGAGCCTATGATGAACTACAAAAATGTAGTGGAAGCCATCAGAAAAATCACTCAGCCCGATGGTTTGGGCATGTCTCCAAGGAGAATCACCGTTTCTACCTCTGGAATTCCGAAGATGATAAAAATGCTGGCGGATGAAGATTTAAAGGTGAAACTAGCGCTTTCGCTGCATTCTGCGATTGAAGAAAAACGAAATGAAATCATGCCTTTTTCTGAAAATTTCCCACTGACAGACATCATAGAAGCCCTGCAATATTGGTATTCTAAAACAGGCTCTATCATTACTCTGGAATACTGCATTTGGAAAGGCATAAACGATAAAGATGAAGATATAAAAGCCCTGATAAAATTCTGTAAAAAAGTGCCTACAAAGGTGAATTTGATAGAATATAATTCCATTGGTAACGGAAAATATGACCGCAGCAACCCTGAGGCCACAGAAAACTATGTCCGTCAATTAGAGAAAAACGGAATCACTACGATGATTCGCCGAAGCAGAGGAGGAGATATCGATGCCGCCTGCGGACAGCTTGCCAATAAAATAGCCGAAGCGTAGAAAAAGCACTACAAATAGAGAATAAAATGGATAATTTTATTTTAATCATATTGTGCATTGTGGCGGGAATGGTCTTTAAGGCAACTAAATCCATTCACCCAGAAGCTCACAAAGGAATCAATACTTGGATACTTTACATCGCGCTGCCCTCTATTTCCTTTAAATATATTCCGAAAAGAGAGTGGTCGCTGGAAATACTCTATCCTGCGGCTAGTATGGTAGTTCTGGCATTGGGAGCGTATTTCCTTATGCAATATTATTCAAAACTAAAAAACTATTCCAACCGTTCTACAAGCACCTTGCAGCTGGCAAGTGGATATAGTAACACCTCGTTCATTGGTTTTCCGCTGATTTCTGCTTTTTATGGAGAAGAATATTTGAGCATTGCGATTATCTGTGACCAAGCCATGTTTCTTACCCTTTCTACGCTGGGCATCATCACTGCTCTGCAAGGCGGAAACAATAACACCATAAGCACTAAATTTTTACTAAAAAGGCTTTTTACATTTCCGCCATTTATTGGGTGTATTACAGCATTAGTTTTATCATCTTTTATAGACCTTTCTTCTGCCGAACCGCTTTTTAATAAGCTATCTGGAACGGTGGCGCCTTTGGCTTTGTTCTCGATAGGTTTGCAGTTGAAATTTAATGGCTGGAAAAAACTGATGAGCCAAATTTCCATGTCGATGGTTTATAAATTATTGATTGGTCCTGCTTTGATTTTGGTTTTGGGACTTGTTTTAGGACTGAAAGAAAGTTTAGTGAAAATCACAGTTTTTGAATCTGCTATGCCTACTTTGGTAATGTCCAGTGTCATCGCCGAGCAATTTAAACTCAATACCAAACTCACCAATATGATTATCGGAATCAGCATTATTGTTGGTTTTTTCACTTTGGGAATTTGGTATAAAGTGCTGGAATGGTGCTTTTAATGAAAAATATATAACGAAAATAAACTTTATAATCATGAAAAAAATATTGTTTATAGGGCTGTCCATAGCAGCTATGATATCTTGCTCTCGGGCAAAAGAAACCATAGAATATGGTAATTATCAGGATTATATACCTGAAAACCCTACGAAAATGGCAAAAGTAATCTATGGAGAAGATCATTCTATGATATCTAATCCAGAGCGAGGATTTTGTACAAGAAATGGCTACCATAGCAGGAGTTCGGTAATATCCGATTATGAAATCAATACACTGAAAAGCAGCAAACATACATTAGTTTTTTTTGATTTTAAATTGAAGGAATTCATTTCCAGTCCTATAAATTCCGATATGCTAGGAATGATGCAGAGAAATTTTGATAAACTGAGAGCTAATGGGATAAAGGCTGTAGTTCGTTTTACATATTCCAACAGCATTTCTGCGGCTGTTTATGATGCCGAGCCATCCATTGTTTTAAAGCATATTTCTCAGCTAAAACCTATTTTAGAGAAAAATAAAGATGTCATCGCCCTTATAGAATCTGGTTTCATCGGTGCATATGGAGAATGGTATTATTCCACACATTACGGAAACAAAGGACAGGCTGACTATGCTAAACGAAGAACCATCATCAATGCCATGCTGGACGCTTTCCCAAAAGAAAGAATGATAGCGGTACGAACTCCATTGATTAAAACTAATCTTCTTAACATCTCTTTAAACTCTCCATTGACTCAGTCGGAGGCTTTTAATAGAAGTAACAAAGCGCGTTTGGGACATCATAACGACTGCTTTTTAGCGGATGAAAAAGACAGAGGAACTTACACCAGTGAACAAGATAAAAAATATACACAGTTAGACTCTAAATACACAGTTGTAGGAGGGGAGACCTGTACGCCGCCGACCAGCTATTCTCAGTGTAACGCAGCTCTGCAGACCATGAGAAAATACCATTGGTCTTATCTCAATCTAAGCTATCATCAGGATATGATTGCGGACTGGAAAAACACGCATTGTTTTGATGAAATCCAAAAAAGACTGGGATATCGTTTCGTGATGAAAGAAGTCCAATATACCGAAAAAATGGAGTCAGGAAAAAACTATAAACTGATACTGAATTTCGAAAACAAAGGCTTTGCATCGCCGTATAATGCTAGGTCTGCGTACATTAAATTCCGTTCTGTTTCCGATGGCAGAATACATTTTTCTCATCAGATTCAGTCCAATCCTCAGTTTTGGTTTACAGGAAATCATCGGTTAGAAATTTCCGTAAATATCCCTAATCATATTCCTGCTGGGGATTATGATGTTTTGCTTCATCTTCCAGACTCATCTGTATCCATCGCAGACCGAGCGGAATATGCTGTCAGATTTGCTAATGTGAACACATGGGAGGCTGCCACAGGCTACAATAAACTATTTACCCAAACTAAAAAATAGAAGATGAAAAAGAGTTTTTTTATCGTTTTTCTTTGTGGATTTTTCACTTTTTCTTTGGCTCAAAAAAACAAAAGACTGCCTTTGAAAAATTATAAAATCGCTGTTTTAAATGATACATTGAGGGAAACATCTGGATTGACACTGATGAATGGGAGGTTGTATAGTTTCAATGACGGTGGAAATCCCAATGAAATTTATGAAATAAACCCTGAAAATGGGCAGATAATTTCTACCATCAAAGTTGATTTCCCAAACAGAGACTGGGAAGCCCTGACCAACGACGGAAACAACCTTTATGTAGGAGATTTCGGGAATAATGGAGGTAAAAGAACGGATTTAACGATTTATAAAATATTGGATAATTCTCATCAGAAAATCAGATTTAAATACCAAAATCAGCCTCATTTTAGTTTTAAAAAAGACAAACACGATTTTGATGCTGAAGCGATGATTTTCAAAGATGGGAAAATCTATCTTTTTTCCAAAGAATGGGCTTCGCTAAAAGTATCAAAATACATGATAAATCCCGATACAGAGGAAGAACAGAGCATCGAAAAAACGGAAGAATTTAAAACCAATTTCTTAGTAACAGATGCTTTTTATTTCAATAAAAAACTGTATCTGGTGGGCTATAATAAAATAGCAAA
This sequence comes from uncultured Flavobacteriaceae bacterium, assembly GCA_963509715.1. Taxonomy (GTDB): domain Bacteria; phylum Bacteroidota; class Bacteroidia; order Flavobacteriales; family Weeksellaceae; genus JABCPE02. The sequence goes on from CAUPCB010000039.1 coordinate 10,827, forward strand.
AGCCTTTTTGATAATTTTTGATGAAGATGAAAACGGCAATTTTTTCAGTGGAAAATATACGAAATACAAGCTGGGTTCGGTCTTTAAATATGGTCAGATAGAGGGAGTTGCAGTAGATGAAAAGGGCATTTATATCTCAGGCGAAGAATTTAAGAAATTCAGTTTTCAAGCGAAACAGAGTCTGTATTTTGTGCCTTTTGAACGGCTGTAATTTAAAATTAAATAATCTTATATTTGTGAATTAAAATAAAATTGTGGCTAAAATCTTAGAAGAAATCAAAGCTCCTATAAGCAGGGAAATGAAACTTTTTGAGGAAAAGTTTTATCAGTCCATGCAGAGCAGCGTGCCTTTATTAGATAAAATCACACAATTTATCATCGCTACGAAGGGCAAACAGATGCGGCCTATCCTCGTTTTTCTTTCAGCAAAAATGACAGGCGAGGTGAGCGAAAAAACCTTTCGTGGAGCTTCTTTGATAGAGCTGATACATACGGCGGCTTTGGTGCATGATGATGTAGTGGATGAAAGCTCCAGAAGGCGTAATTTTTTCTCTATCAATGCTTTATGGGGAAACAAGACTGCGGTTTTGATTGGGGATTATTTATTGTCCAAATCGGTAATTCTTTCTATTGAAAATAAGGATTTCGATTTGTTGGAAATCGTCTCCCAAACCATAAAAGACATGTCCGAAGGCGAGCTTTTACAACTGGAAAAAGCAAGAAAGCTGGACATTACAGAAGATATTTATTATCAGATTATTATACAAAAGACAGCTTCGCTTATTTCGGCGTGCTGTCAGATAGGAGCAGTTTCTAATAATGCTGAAAACTCGCTGATAATGAAGATGAAAGATTTTGGGATTTATGCAGGAATGGCTTTTCAGATAAAAGATGATTTGTTTGATTATTTTAGCAAAAACATCGTAGGGAAGCCTACTGGAATAGATATTAAGGAACAAAAAATGACTTTGCCGCTTATTTATTCTTTAAAAACGGCAAATGAAAAAGACAGAAAATATTACTTTAATATCATTAAAAACCACAATAAAAACCCAAAACGAGTAAAAGAACTGATTGATTTTGTGAAAAAATCGGGCGGGCTGGACTACGCCGAAAAAATAATGGAAAATTACCAGCAGAGGGCTTTGGATATTTTATCAGAATTTCCTGATAATGAAGCGAAGAAGTCTTTACAACTGATGCTGGATTATGTAATAAAAAGAGAATTTTAAAAAATATAAAAATGGAGAATAATATTTTAGATTGTGTGATTATAGGTTCTGGACCTTCTGGTTTTACGGCAGCTATCTATGCAGCGAGAGCAGATTTAAAACCTGAACTTTATACAGGTCTACAGCATGGTGGTCAGCTTACTACAACTACGGAAGTGGACAATTTCCCAGGTTATCCAGAGGGAGTTACAGGGCCGAAAATGATGGAAGATTTACAGAAACAAGCCGAAAGATTTGACACCAAAGTTCATTATGAAATGATTACGAAAGTGGAATTTTCTAAGGAAAAAGGAGGAATTCATAAACTTTGGGCGGGAGAGAAAGAAATTTTGGCTAAAACAGTGATTATTTCCACTGGAGCTACAGCCAAATATCTTGGGCTGGATGATGAGAAAAAATACTCTGGAGGCGGAGTGTCTGCGTGTGCTACTTGTGACGGATTTTTTTACAGAAACCAAGAAGTTATCGTAGTTGGGGCAGGGGATACGGCAGCAGAAGAGGCGACTTACCTTGCTAATATTTGCAGTAAAGTGACCATGCTTGTGAGAAAAAACTATTTTCGTGCTTCCAAAGCAATGGCTCACAGAGTGGAAAAAACACCAAATATAGAAGTGAAATTTAATCACGAATTAATAGGCATTAAAGGAGAAAACAACTTGGTGGAAAAAGCTGTGGTTATCAATAACCAGACTCAAGAAACTTCAGAAATACCTGTCAGCGGGATATTCATAGCCATAGGACACCAGCCTAATACTGAGATATTTAAAGGGCAAATAGATATGGATGAAAACGGCTATATCATCACCGAAGGAAAATCTTCTAAAACTAACCTTCCTGGAGTTTTCGCAGCGGGAGATGTGCAGGATCATATTTATCGTCAGGCAGTTACAGCAGCAGGAAGTGGATGTATGGCAGCGATAGATGCAGAGAGATATTTAGGCGAATTGAAATAATAAACGACTATGAAAACCCTGATATATGTTTTCATTGGGGGAGGAGCAGGGAGTATTTTTCGGTTTATGATATCTAATTATGCTCATAAACTGCCTATGGCAGGCTCTTTTCCTATTGGAACGCTTTTAGCTAATGTTTTGGGATGTTTTTTTATAGGGATATTTTCTTCTTTATTTAAAGAAAATGAATATCTGAAATACCTTTTGGTTACAGGATTTTGTGGTGGATTTACTACATTTTCCACATTTTCTATGGAAAACATCACTCTTTGGCAAAACGGACAGTATGGAATTTTGGTTTTGTACTTGACTTTGAGCATTGCATTGGGGCTTTCTGCGGTATATTTAGGAAGTCAGCTTTTGAAATAAAGTAAAGTTTTAATATTGATTTTCAAAACATTAATGATTTAAGTGTAAAAATCCTATAAATAAATTTGTCAGTATTAAAAATATCCTTACATTTGCACCACTGAAATGATAGATTGTTTCATTTTTGGAGAGATGGCAGAGCGGTCGAATGCGGCGGTCTTGAAAACCGTTGACTGTAACAGGTCCGGGGGTTCGAATCCCTCTCTCTCCGCAAGTATTAAAACTAAATTACAAGGACTTTTGAATTTTTCAAAAGTCTTTTTTTTATTTCAAATCCTAAAAGTTTTCATAAAGCGATATCCTTGCTTTTTCCTGCACTTTATTTTTTCTAAAATATATTCACAGCCTCGAAGAAATATGCAGTATCTTTGTTTTCTGTGTTTTAAATAAAACATTAAATAATGAGAGATAAAATAAAAAATAAAGAGTATTTCAAAAATATAAAAATACAAACAAAATGGAAATAGAACTAGATAAAAGATACTTACAC
>CAUPCB010000040.1:0-13053 GCA_963509715.1 uncultured Flavobacteriaceae bacterium
TTGGGCAATTTATCCTTGAGGCTTATAAGTTCGTAAAGGCGGAAATAAAAAGCATTTAAATTTGATGAATCAAAATAAAACATTAAATTCGCAGAAACAAAAAAGTTAATCACAATGAATTATGATATCATCATCATCGGGAGTGGCCCTGGTGGATATGTTACAGCAATTAGAGCAGCACAATTAGGTTTTAAAACTGCAATTATAGAAAAAGAAAATTTGGGTGGAATCTGCCTTAACTGGGGCTGTATCCCTACCAAAGCGCTTTTGAAATCGGCACAGGTTTTTAAATATATCAACCACGCGGAGGATTTTGGTTTAAATAAAGTAGAGGCGAGTTTTGACTTTCCTAATGTAGTTCAAAGAAGCCGCGGCGTAGCCGAAAAAATGAGCAAAGGCGTGGAGTTCTTGATGAAAAAGAACAAAATAGATGTTATCTTCGGGACAGCCAAAGTAAAACCAGGCAAGAAAGTAGCTGTGGAGAAAGATGGAGCAGTTACAGAATACACAGCTGAACATATTGTTTTAGCAACAGGGGCTCGTTCTCGTGAGCTTCCTAATCTTCCTCAGGATGGCAAGAAAGTGATAGGATACAGACAAGCGCTTACCCTTCCAAAACAGCCTGAATCTATGATAGTAGTAGGTTCTGGAGCGATAGGAGTGGAATTTGCGTATTTCTATGCTACGCTGGGTACGCAGGTTACAGTAGTAGAATTTATGCCGAATATCGTGCCAGTGGAGGATGAGGATGTGTCTAAACATCTAGAAAAATCCTTTAAAAAGGTAAAAATAAAAGTAATGACCAACGCTTCAGTGGAGTCTGTGGATACCTCTGGAGATGGAGTAAAAGCCCAAGTGAAGACTGAAAAAGGCGTTGTAGAGCTACAAGCGGACATTTTACTTTCAGCAGTGGGAATTACAGCTAATATAGAAAACATCGGTTTGGAAGAAGTAGGCATTAAAACTGAAAAGGGCAGAGTAGTAGTGGATGAATGGTACAGAACCTCCGTGCCAGGATATTATGCGATAGGAGATATTCTTCCTACTCAGGCTTTGGCGCATGTGGCGTCAGCAGAGGGAATTACCTGCGTGGAGAAAATAAAAGGGCTGGATGTAGAGCGTATAGACTATGGCAATATCCCAGGATGTACATACTGCACGCCAGAGATAGCATCAGTAGGGCTTACAGAGAAGCAGGCGAAAGAAAAAGGCTACGAAATAAAAGTAGGAAAATTCCCATTCTCTGCAAGTGGAAAAGCTACTGCAAATGGAGATACAGACGGATTTGTGAAAGTGATTTTCGATGCGAAATATGGCGAATGGCTTGGCTGTCATATGATAGGAACAGGCGTTACCGAAATGATAGCAGAGGCTGTGGCAGCTAGAAAATTAGAAACCACAGGACACGAAATCTTAAAGACTGTCCATCCGCACCCTACACTTTCTGAAGCAGTAATGGAAGCTGTAGCAGCAGCCTATGGAGAGGTTATTCATATTTAATGAATGATAAAAAGATATAGACTGTCCTAAAATATAGGCAGTCTTTTTTTTGTTTTTTTGAGATTGTTATTAGATTTGTAGTTTTATTAAGATAAAAATGAGTAATAAATTAGGATTGGTATTGTCTGGTGGCGGGACAAAGGGAGTGGCTCATGCAGGAGTGCTCAAATTTCTTGAAGAAAAAGGCATTCAGCCGCAGATATTGGCAGGGGCGAGTGTAGGGGCTATTGTGAGCTGTCTCTACGCAGTAGGAAAAACACCAAAGGAAATTTTGGATTTCTTTAAATCGGTGTATTTTTTCAATTGGAAACATATCGCGTTTAATAAGCCAGGGATTGTCAAGTCTGCAGTTTTTAAAATATATCTAAAACCTATTTTTGGCGAGATGAAGATAGGCGATTTTAAAAAGGAGGTGAACATCACCGCTACGGATATCGTGACTGGGGAGCTGAAAATTTTTGACAAAGAAACCAGAGTGATAGATGCCATCATCGCTTCGTCTAGTTTCCCTGGGATTGCTACGCCGTATATGTTCGGCGGGGTGCTGTACAGCGATAGTGGAATCCTTAATAATTTCCCTGCGGACATCATACGGGACAGGTGTGATAAGATGATAGGCGTTTATCTTTCCTCACCACAAGAAGTGAAACAAAAGCAGATGAATACCATAAAATCTGTTACTTATCGGGCGTTTGACCTGCTGTCTCACAGGGTGGAAACTTACAAATTTGCCTACTGCGATTGGCTTATAGATTCACAGAAACTCTCTAATTACAGCACCTTCGAGACTAAAAAAAGTAAAATGGATGAGATTTTCCAAATAGGATACGAGGAGGCGAGAGATAGTTTTGATAAAGGTTTCTTGGGGTAGGTGGGAATTTTTTGATTTATTTTTATGAATGAAAATGAATTGAAAAAAACAGATTGGTAATACTTTTATTATACCCATACTAAAAACTATAAATTAAATAATCATGGATGATATATTAGAAGGATTTTTGTGGATATTTTTCTATTTTTTCCTCTTTTTATTAGGAGTTTATGGTGCTTATCTAAAATTATATGATAAAAATAGCTGGTTATATAAAGAGTCCCAACAGGAAAAGTGGCCTTATAATTTCGATAGCCAAAGTTCATGGAGAATAATTTTATTACTTATTATTGGGGGAGGGGTAGCTTTTTTAGCTGGTTTAATTGGAATAATATCAGATATTATAAAGAAATAGATACTCTCAAGAAACATAATGAATGAGTTATTAAAATATGTTTTAATTTGTGTGGTAAGTTTTATTATATCTTTTGTAGGCTTTTGGGGAGCGTATTTAAAATTATATGATAAAAACAGTTGGTTGTATAAAGAGTCTGAAGGAAAAAATTGGTTATATGATTTAAGTGGTATGAGGTCGTGGGGTTTAATTTTTGCCATGATTGTTTGGATAATTGGATTTTATACTTCTCTATATGAAATCATAGCTAAGTTGATAGAGCTATTTAAAAAATAATATACAAAATCGATAATTCTAATTTTAGAATTACCGATTTTTTATTTGGATAAAATATTTTCCTGTCTATCGATGGACTCTTGGTGTATGGCTTTGAATATTCTGAGAATCAGTTCTTCCGAAAGATTTTTTTCTTTTCCGAGGATTTTCATGCGTTCTATTATCTCGTTCCAGCGTTTGTTTTGGAGGACAGATATATTTTTTTGTTTTTTGAGTTTGCCGATATTGTCAGCGATTTCCATTCTTTTTCTTATTAAATCCAGCAGCTGCTCATCCAGAATGTCAATTTGTGAACGAAGTGTTTTTAGTTGTATCTGAAAATCAATTTCTTCCGTATTCTCTCTGCGAAGAACCAGTTTTTGCAGCATCTCCGAAAGTGTCTCTGGCGTAATCTGTTGCTGGGCATCGCTCCATGCTTTTTCTGGGATGCAGTGGGACTCTATCATCAGCCCATCAAAGTTGAGGTCAAGTGCTGTTTGCGAGATTTCGCCTATCAGTTCTCGGTTTCCTGAGATGTGCGAAGGGTCGCAGATGATGGGCAGATTAGGGAAAATATTTTTCAGTTCTATCGGAATCTGCCATTCTGGAATGTTACGGTATTTAGATTTTTCATAGGAAGAAAATCCACGATGTACAGCGCCAAGTTTCTCTATACCAGCCATTTTCAGCCGTTCCAAAGCTCCTATCCACAGAGCAAGGTCAGGATTTACAGGGTTTTTGACAAGTACTATTTTGTCAGTTCCTTTTAGTTCATCGGCTATTTCTTGGACAATGAACGGATTTACCGTAGTTCTAGCACCTATCCAAAGCAAATCTACATCGTATTCCAGCGCTAGTTTTATATGGTCTCGGTTGGCTACTTCGGTGGCGGTTTTCAGTCCTGTGACTTCTTTTACTTTTTTCAGCCAATTCAGCCCGATTTCTCCCACGCCCTCAAAACCACCTGGGCGCGTTCTGGGTTTCCAGATGCCAGCTCGGAAGAAGTCTATTTCACTGTTTTTTAGGCTTTTGGCTATTTTCAGCATTTGCTCCTCGGTTTCAGCACTACAAGGGCCAGTGATGATGAGAGGTCTGCTGAGCTTCAAGTCTTTCAGCCATTGGTTGGAATAATCCTGTTTAGTCATTCTTTTTTATTCCTTATTTAAAAATTTTAAAAATTTGCCCACTGCTTCAGACCTATGGCTGATGCTGTTTTTTTGTTTTGGAGGCATTTCGGCGAAAGAAATTTCATAGCCTTTTGGAATGAAAATAGGGTCGTACCCAAAGCCTTTTTCGCCTCTTTTTTCTTTGGAAATAGTGCCGTATACTCTGCCTTCGAAATAGTTTTCGCCTGTTTCATCCACCAGACACATTACCGTGATGAAATACGCCTCGCGGTCTTCTATATCCTGCATTTCAGTGAGAACTTTCTGTATATTTGCCTCAAAATCATGTTTCCCTGCATACCTTGCCGAAAAAATACCAGGTCTTCCGTCCAAAGCTGGGATAACCAGACCGCTGTCATCTCCTACGCTTGGTTTTCCTGTTTTCTCAAAACAATATTTAGCCTTGATAAGGGCATTTTCGTGAAAGGTAGTTCCGTTTTCTTCGATTTCATCAAAGAGCTGATAATCAGTAAGGCTGGTAACATGATATTTTTCGCCTAAAATTTCTTGGATTTCATCTTTTTTATGCTCGTTGTGCGTGGCAAGTAGTATTTCCATATATTTAGTAAAACAATCTTTAGTGTGGTTATTCACTTAATGATAAAACCACGATTTTAATTTAAATCTCAGCTTTATTTAAAAATGGTGTAGTGGCAGGAACTTTTTTAGTTTTACCAGCTACACCTTGGATTTTGTATAAATTTAATTAGTTAAAAGCCTCGATGATTTTAGAAAAATCTTCTATTTTTAGCGATGCGCCACCGATAAGTCCACCGTCTATATCAGGCTGCGAGAAGATTTCTTTTGCGTTGTCTGGCTTTACCGAACCTCCGTAGAGAATGGAGATTTCATCTGCGGTGTCTTTTCCGTATTTCTCAGCGATAAGGTTTCGGATGAAAACATGGATTTCCTGCGCCTGTTCTGGCGTAGCAGTTTCTCCCGTTCCGATAGCCCAAACAGGTTCGTAGGCGATAACCACTTTTTTGATTTCCTCTGCAGAAAGCTCAAAAAGCGCTGTTTCGGTTTGTTTTTTTACTACATCGAGGTGCTGTCCAGCTTTTCTTTGTTCCAAAGTTTCTCCATTGCAGTAGATAGGCGTAAGCCCTGCATTAAGTAGATTTTTTACTTTTTGTGCTGCATGGCTGTCGGTTTCGTTGTGGTATTGTCTTCTTTCGGAGTGCGCTACGATACTCCCGCTTAGTCCAGCAGATTTTATCATTTCTACGGAAATTTCACCAGTGTAGGCACCTTTTTCGTGCTCGGAAATGTCTTGCGAAAAGACTTTCACTTCATCATTAGCAAAAATATTTTTAGCTGTGGTGAGATAGAGACTCGGCGGAGCGATATACACCTCGCAGTTGGTTTTGTTATTCTTTTTGTACTCGGCTAACTGAAGCATAAGGGCTTCTGCTTCTTGGAAATTTTTGTTCATCTTCCAGTTTCCAGCGACGATATTTTTTCTCATAATTATTTTATTTATTCGTTATCACTTGTTTTTACATTTTTATTTTCAAAGAAAATGCTTTTTATATAGTATGTTTTCACATTTTTGCCTCTTTTTTTGGCAGGGATGAACTTTGGCAGGAGGCTGATAATTCTTTCCGCTTCTTTTTTGAGCGTTTCGTTTTCACTTCTGCTGAAAAGCACCTCCACTTCGCCTGTTTTATCAATCCTGAAAGCTACATACACTTTATACACTTTGCTTTTTTCGGCATCAATATTATTTGGGTTAAAATGTGTTTTCACATGCTGTTCCAGTTGGTCTTGGAAGCATTTTCTCTTGTTAATATTATCCTTGCATACCTCAAAAATGGGCGGTTCATCTACTTGTATAATGAGATAATCTCTGCTTTCATCCAGTTCCTCATCCAGTTCCTCATCAGCTTTGGGAAGCTTGCAATGTGGAAGTTCTACAGGAAGATAGTAGCTGTAGGGAAGTGACGGGCTTTTCTTTGTTTTATGGCGTTTTTTGTAGGATTTCTTACCTTTTTTCTGAGCCTGCACATGGGCTGAAAATCCTAAAAACAAAATAATGAGTAAAAATGACCAAAACCTTTTCATAGCAGTTAGTTTTATTTTTAATGAAATTCTGTATTTTTCTGCTTTAGATACCAGCTTTTTTTCCTTGGTTTAATCCATTTTCCAGATGGTTTTCATGAGTTTATAGAACTGATGCTCACGCTCAGTCACCTGCTCATCGGCTTTGATAAGTGTTTTTGCAAACTCGGCGAAGTTTTTTCTTTCCTCCTCGGTAGAATCATCATAGAAACAGCGCGCATGGAACTCGAAATGGTCTTTCCAATCCTCTGGCTGCAGGGAAGCAATGACTTCCAGCTCGTTATCCAGATTTATTCTGAACGGAAATTCTTCCGACAGATATTCTTGTATTTTTAGTCCTTCTTTTGGTGAAAATTCGTGGTCTACAGCCGAAAGAATCATTAGTAAATGATAACCTGCAATGGGTTTGTTTGATTTTTGCATAAATAAAAGATTTAATAAAATTTTCAAAAAATAGGGAAAATAGAAAAGTCTAAAATCCCAAAAACTTTTGGCTAAAATACAAAAATTAACTTTAATTTTAATAACTTTATCGCTTTAAAAAGTTAGATTTATGAGGATAATAAAATTGCTATTTCTGTTTTCGGTGTATTTGGCTTTTGGTCAAAATTTTACAAAAAAAGATACACTTTTGGGTTCTAATACTGCATACCGTGATTTTTGGGATGTCCAGAGATATGATGTGAAAGTAGAGCCCAACTATGAACAAAAAAGCCTGAAAGGAAGCAATAAAATAACATTCAAGATAACAAAGTCTGTGAGAAATCCTGTTTTTCAGATAGATTTGCAGCAGCCGATGAAACATGACAGCATTCGCTCTAGTTTTAAAGTAAAATCTACAAGAGTGGATGGTGATTTTATCTTTTTAGAAACAAAAGAAAGTTTTAAAAAAGGGCAGACACATACCTTGGAAATAGATTTTAGCGGAAATCCTATCATCGCTAAAAATGCGCCTTGGGATGGTGGCTGGGTTTTTACACAAGATGAAAAAGGAAATCCGTGGATGTCCGTAGCCTGCGAAGGAATAGGGGCGAGTGTATGGCTTCCAATAAAGGAATACTGGGGCGATGAACCAGATATGGGGATGACCCTCGCTATCACTACTCCGAAAGATTTGGTGGGGGTAGGAAATGGAAGACTGATGCATCGTTCTGAAAGCGAGGGCAAAAATCACTTTGTCTGGGAGGTTTTCAATCCTATAAATTCGTATAACATCGTTCCTTACATCGGTAAGTATGTCCATTTTTCGGATAGCTATATGGGGAAAAGAGGAAAATTGGATTTGGATTACTGGGTTTTAGATTATAATTTAGAAAAGGCTAAAAATCAGTTTAAACAAGTAAAACCTATGCTCAAAGCTTTTGAACATTGGTTTGGTGGATATCCTTTCTATAAAGATGGTTACAAACTGGTAGAATCTCCATATTTGGGAATGGAGCACCAGAGTAATGTAGCGTATGGAAATGGCTATCAGAATGGCTACTATGGAAGGGATTTGTCAGGAACTGGCGTGGGCTTGTATTGGGATTTCATTATCGTTCATGAAAGCGGACACGAATGGTTTGGGAATAATATCACAGCCCAAGATAAAGCTGATATGTGGATAAATGAGGCTTTTACGACTTATTCAGAAGTCTTGTTCACGGAAAATTATATGGACAAAAACGCTGCAAACACCTATATAAAGGGACTTAGAAAAAATATCCTGAATGATGAACCTATCATAGGCACATATGGCGTGAGAAAAACAGGTAGTACAGACCAATATATAAAAGGGGCAAATATGATACACACCATCAGGCAGGTTATCAATAATGATGAAAAATTCAGACAAATTTTGCTGGGAATGAATACAGATTTTTATCATAAAATAGTGACTTCCAAACAGGTAGAGGATTATATCAGCAAAAAAGCAGGAATAGATTTTTCGCTTGTTTTTGATCAGTATTTGAGAACGACACAGATCCCACAACTGGAATATGAGCAAAAAGGAAATCAGCTGAAATTCCGCTGGAATAACACAATAAAGAATTTCAGAATGCCTGTAAAACTAAAAAGCCATTCTACATATATCGCTCCTACTCAGGAGTGGCAGACTGTCACTTTGGCTAATGATAAGGCTGTGGAAATAGATGACAACTACTATATAGAAGTTTTGAAAAAATAAAAAAAATCCCCATAAAAGGGGATTTTTTTATAATATTATTTCTGTTTTCTTAGTTTTTCTAATTCTAAAGCTATATCGTTGTAGCTTAGGGTTTTACCTTGCATCGCAGCAGAAATCAGTTTTTTTTCTTCTTCGTTTGCGCCCAGCTGGTTTAGAATATTGAATAAATGCATTTTCATGTGTCCTTTTTGGATTCCTGTGGTAACCAGCGAGCGAAGTGCAGCAAAGTTTTGAGCCAAACCAGATACTGCTAAAATGCCCATAAGTTCCTTTGCATTAGGTTTTCCTAAAAGAGCCAAAGAGAATTTTACCAATGGATGAAGGCTCGTGAGTCCTCCTACAACTCCCACAGAAATAGGCAGTTCTATCCAAAACCGAAATATTCCGTTTTCTATCGTGCAGTGGCTTAGTGAGCTGTATTTGCCGCTTTTACTTGCGTAGGCGTGCACAGAGGCTTCCACTGCCCGAAAGTCATTTCCTGTTGCGATGACCACAGCATCCACACCGTTCATAATGCCCTTATTATGCGTAGTTGCTCGGCAGGTGTCTATTTCTGCTATCGTTACCGCTTGTTTGAATTTCCAAGCAAATTCTTCTGGTGCGATGCCGTCATTATTCCCTAATTCTTCTATTTTACAGGAAACTTCCGCTCTTACTAAACATTCAGGAGTGTAGTTGGACAGAATGTTCATAATGATTTGCAGGGAGTTTTTTTCTTCTTCACTGAATATTTCTGACTCAAAAATCTCTTCTTTCAGCGTTTTTCCAAATACTTCTAGACACGAATTGATGAAATTCGCTCCCATCGAATCCTGAGTGTCAAAACTTGCTTTGATTTGAAAATAATTTTCCAATTCATTGGTTTTGTCAATGAGGTCAATGCTTAGGATTCCGCCGCCTCTCTTGCGCATATTCGCTGTGATGTCCTGTGTGGCTTCGAATAATTTTTCTTTTAAAGTCAAATCAAAGAACTGGAATAGTTTTTCCTTATTTCCATTAAAAATAAAATGTGTATGCCCGAGTTTTTCCGTGTTGATGATGGTTGTTTGGAATCCGCCTCTCTCCATCCAGAATTTGGCTGCTTTGGCCGCTGCTGCCACTACCGAACTCTCTTCCACAGCCATGGGAATGGCGTATAGTTTCCCGTTAATCAGGAAGTTAGGAGCGATTCCGTACGGGAGATAAAAATTAGAAATTGTGTTTTCAGAGAATTCATCATGAAGTTTTTGTAATTCTAAATCTTCGTTCCAATACTGCTTTAAAACAGACTCAAAATTAGTGTCATTTTCTAAATACTCTTGGATAAGCCAGTCTATTTTTTCTTGTTTTGGTAGCTTGGAAAAACCATCTATGGGGCGTTTCATTGTATATAATTTTTAAAAATCCAAAGATACAAAAATAGAAAATAAAATAATTTGTAAAAAATAGAATTGATTATCAATGTTTTGTAATTAATTTAGAAAAAAAATGAAAAATATTTTTGTGATTAATGATAAAGTTTGTATATTTGCACCACTTAAAACGGAAGACCCATGGTGTAACGGTAGCACACCAGATTTTGGTTCTGTTTGTCGGGGTTCGAATCCCTGTGGGTCTACAATGAATTTTAGCAACTACTTATAAATCAAGTAGTTGCTTTTTTATTTTTGCTAATTTTAGGGCTTTGGTCACGATTTTGGTCACGGTAATTCTAAATTTTATTCATATTGAATTTCTTTAAAAGATATTGAATCATTCTTTGTGAAAATAGAAAAACTATTCATTTTCTAAAGAATCCTTTCTTTAAATAATTAATTACAAAAGTGAAATTCTAATTTTCTACCCGATAAATTTTAAAATAAAAACTAACTATTAAAAGGGGGATACAAAAAAAATCACATTTCACATATGCAAAAGAGGCATAGTAAGGAGACACTAACCTCTATCTTTATATTAAAAACAATAAAACACTTGTTGAAAAAATTTGAATATTGAGAAAAACATCCTTATCTTCGCAAAGATTTTAACGATAAATGAAGCGTTGGCTTTTGTTCTGTTGTCAAGGAATCTACCAAATTTCAAACAACAAATACAGAACTAAGAGGTCTAATGCTCATACCGTATAGGCATGGGTTGAGACTATCTGTATTTGTTAGGTTTTGGTAGAACCTCTTGCAACAGATAGATTGATATCCGTGCTTTTTTTATTGTAACATATTATTGACATAAAAAGAGTTAGCTTTATTCTGTTGCAAGAGATCTACCAAATTTTAAACAACAAATACAGAATAGGTTAGCCTAAAATGGTAAAGGGAGGCTGTAGTAAGTCTCTTCCTTTACCATAGGGTTTGTATCTGTATGGAATAACGCTCTTGTTCCAGCTCTTTTTGAGTAAAATATTCACATCTCCAAAGGAACAAAGGAGATATCTATTCTGTACGGATATTAGATGGAAGGCAGACAGGTAAAATCCAAAAAGCGAGTGGCAGACCATGGGGAGGTATTTACTAACGAAAGAGAAGTAAAAACCATGGTAGACCTTGTGTGGAAAGAGCTAGAAAAAGGTACAGCGGACAAGGTTCTTACTGCTACTTTTTTAGAGCCGTCATGTGGTTCGGGTAACTTTCTTATAGAGATTTTACAAAGGAAAATAGCACTGCTGAAAAAGACCAAGAAAAACAAATCTGATTATGGATTTTATTTGGTGCTGGTAGCAGGCAGTCTTTATGGTGTGGAGCTTCTTCCTGATAATACCCAAGAATGCCGAGAGAGACTTCTCACAGAATTCAAAAAATCTTATCCCAAAAAAGAAGCAGACTATGAGATGCTGATGAGGAGCATTTCGTTCATCATCAGTCAGAACATTATCTGTGGAGATGCCCTTAGCTATACTACGCCAGAGGGAGAGCCTATTGTTTTCACACATTGGTCTGGACTGAGTGACAAAAAAATAGTCGCCAACTATTTTGACTATGGTGAACTGTCCAAAAAAGAACAGGGCATGGCTTCTTTATTTGCGGAATATACAGTGAAAGAACCTGTGATAAGGCATTACTTGGAACTTGGTGCAGAACAGCCCTAATCTTTTCTAACAATGAATGCACAAAAATACAATCCCGATGTGCTTACTTGTCTTGCCAATCTGAGTAACGATGAGGTTTTTACACCTCCTGATGTTGCTAATAGAATGCTGGATACCCTACCCAACGAATTATGGAGCAATTCCGAAGCTAAATTCCTAGACCCTTTTTGTAAATCTGGCGTGTTTCTGAGAGAAATAGCCAAAAGACTGTTGAAAGGTTTAGAAAGCCAAATCCCAGACTTGCAGGAACGCATAGACCATATTATGCACCATCAGCTGTATGGAATAGGTATCACGGAGCTTACTGCTTATCTGAGTCGCCGTAGTCTCTACTGTTCTACCCGTGCTGATGGTAAACACTCTGTAACCGAATTCCCTGATGAGAGTGGTAATATCTACTTTGAGGAAATCTCCCACACATGGGACAAAGCAGGGAAATGTATCTACTGTGGTGTGAATAAAAAAGACTTTGGAGAAGAAAAAAGAGAAGGGCTGTCACAGCACGCCTACGCCTTTATACATGATAAAAACCCTTATGAAAATATGAATTTTGATGTCATTATAGGAAACCCACCTTACCAATTAAATGTAGGAGTTGAGAAGAAAAATTTTGCTATTGCTATTTATCATAAATTTATCCAACAAGCCATTAAACTTAATCCCCAATATCTATGCATGATTGTACCAAGCCGTTGGTTTGCAGGAGGAAGAGGATTGGATGATTTTCGTGATGAAATGCTCAATGATAAAAGATTAAAGGAAATCCATGACTACCCTGATGCTTCTGGAATATTCCCTGGGGTAAGTGTAGAAGGCGGAATTAATTATTTCCTTTGGCAAAATAATTATAGGGGAGATTGTTTAGTGAAAACTTATAAAAATGGGGATTGTGTTTCTGCCATGACAAGACCACTAAAAGAAGAAGGAACAAATATTTTTATAAGAGACAATCAAGCCATTAGTATCTATCATAAAGTAAAAAAATTAAATGAAAAAAGTTTTTCTGAAATAGTAAGTGTTCAAACTCCTTTTGGATTGGTAACTTCTTTTAAAGCTTATAAAAAGGAACCTTTTGATAATGCTGTGAAAATATATATAAATGGAGGTATAGGCTATATAACCCCAGAAACTATATTAAAAAACCATGATTGGATAAACAATCATAAGGTTTATATAGGGGAAGCTTATGGAATGGGAAAAGAAACTCCTTATAAAGTCTTAGGTACTCCTTTTTATGGAGAACCCAAATCATGTTGTACTCAAACTTATTTAGTCATAGGTCCATTTGTTAACAAAGAAAGGTGTGAGTATGTAATATCTTATATTAAAACACGATTTTTTAGATTTATGGTTTTATTAACGAAAAATACACAACACGCAATGAGAGGTGTTTATAAGTTTGTTCCCCAGCAGAAGTTCGATAAGCCGTGGACAGATGAAGAGCTTTATGAGAAATATGGTTTAACAGAAGAGGAAATCGCCTATATAGAAAAAATGGTGAGACCTATGGAGTAAATAGTTAATAAAAAAATAAAGAGGTGAAAGAGATAAAATTATATACAAAGCAAGAAGCCTTAAAACTTTTTCCGTCTATATTATACAAATATAGAGATTGGAATA
>CAUPCB010000041.1:0-12275 GCA_963509715.1 uncultured Flavobacteriaceae bacterium
ATGCTAAGGCAAGAGATGTGAATGCTATTTTTCTCATTTTTAAATTTTTAAACTCGGCAAATATAATTATTATTTATTTCAAAAACCTTTATACTTTTTATAAATTCACATTTTATTTGTTAAAAACTTATCACAATTGTTAATTTTTGGTTAAAATTTTATTATTTTAATTAAAATAACGAGCATATTTAAAAGAAAAAATATATTTTTGCCACCGAACAAATATTAAATATTTTATTTATGAAAAAATTAGTGTTAAAATCAGCTCTAGTATTAGGAGTAATTTTGAGTGTGGCATCTTGTAAGAAAGAAGACAAAAAAGAAGCACATGATGACCACAAAAAAGAAAGAAAACACAAATCTGAGTATGAAAAAACAAGAGAGGTAGATGATATTGAAATCACAGAATACCATGTCTTGTCAGAAGAAGAACAAAAAAAACTAACTCCTGATATGGTACTTCAGCAGCTTGCTGCTGGTAATGAGCGTTTTAGAACAGGAGCAATCACAGCCAGAGATCACTCTACTGCTGTATTGCAAGCAGTGGACGGGCAATATCCAAAGGCTTTTGTGCTTAGCTGTATAGATAGTAGAGTTCCTGTAGAGGATGTTTTAGACCAAGGTATCGGTGACCTATTTGTAGGAAGGGTAGCTGGTAACTTCGTAGATGTAGACCAATTAGGAAGTATGGAGTATGCAGTAAAATCTGGTTCTAAAGTGATTATGGTACTAGGACACGAAAGCTGTGGTGCTGTAAAAAGTACAATCGATGATGTGAAATTGGGTAACATCACTGAAATGCTATCTAAAATAAAACCAGCTGTCGCTATGACAAATAAAACTTTCACAGGTGAAAAGTCTACTAAAAACAAGCAATATGTGCATGATGTAGCTATAAACAATGTGAAAAATACAATCGAAGAAATCCGTAAGAGAAGTCCATACATCAAAGAAAAAGAGGACAAAGGAGAAATCAAAATCGTTGGTGCTTACTACTCTCTTAAAGATGCTAAAATCGAGCGTATAAACTACCAAGTAGATGGATTAAGCGAAAACTAATAATCTTTTTATATACAATCAAAAAGGAGTACTTTTTTCAAGTGCTCTTTTTTGTTTTTTTATTTCACGCCATGTCCATGGAGCTACAGGGTTTTTATCCTGCCAAAGTCCTTGCTTATTTTCCCTCGCTTCAATTTCTATCTTGTCATATTCTTTATCCGAAGAATATTTCTTAAAATGCCATGCATATCCAGCTCTTACAATTTCTTTATTGATATTAGTTTGCCCAACGAATACTTCTGCGATGATTCTCTGATATCTGTCCTTCTTCTTTTGTCTGACGATTTTCACTTCTTTTCCGAAACATAAATCAGATGCAAATTTCTTTGCACTTTTCCCAAAAGGCTGTCCTTTTTCTGGTGCATCTATATGATTGAGCCGAACTTTAATCTCTTGATTTTCTTGATACAAAACATTAAAGGTATCTCCATCTGAAATCCCTACTACTTTTGCATAAAATTCATTCGGTAAATCTTGTGCCAATGCAGAACAGCAGCAAAAAACGGCTACGATTAAAAATATTATTCTTTTCATTTTTAAATAAAAAAGAGAAGTAAAAAACTTCTCTAAATTTTAAATTTATATTTCTACTGCTTTTATCAATCTATTTTTATCACTGAAATATTCCTCGATAGAAATCATACTTTCCGTACGCATTACATCATCTATATCATTGATTCCGTAGATTATTCTCTTGGCATCATCTGTGTCTTTCGCTCTGATTTTACAGAAGATATTGTATTTCCCTGCGATAACGCTCAATTCTGTCACATTTGGGATTTTTTCTAACTCTTTGAGGACATCCATCGTCTTATTTGATTTACTCAAGAAAATACCAACATATGTGATAAATCTGTAATCCAATTTTGTGTAATCTATCACTAGAGAAGAACCTCGAATGATTCCTACATCCTCCATTTTTTTGACTCTCACATGGATAGTTCCTGCGGAAACTCCCATTTTCTGGGCAATTTCTGTAAAAGGCATCCTCGTATTTTCTACCAAGTAATCTAAAATTTTTTTATCAATTTCATCAAGTTGTGAATTATGCATATCTTATCCTTTTTATCAATGTTTAATACAAGTTTTCAATCGTTGGACAAAAATACTTGTTTTTATTCAATTATAAAAGGATTTTTTAATAAAAATTTTAATTTGACTTCATTGTATCTTGTTTGATACTGTCCTTCTTAGTTTCTTGAGTTTCTTTTTTAGACTTTTTCTTTGGTAAAAACCTATTAAACCCATATGAAAGCACTATACCACCACCATATGTCTGGTTGGCTCCCGCGGAACTTCCCAGAACCAATCCTACATTAGAAGGTTTAGAATATACCCTTCCTACGAGACTTCCATTGTTATTTTTAGACATATCATACTCTATAATTCCTTCCCCAGAAAGATAGTTATTCTGCGTCCTTGTGCTTCCTGACAAAGGAACTCCTGTTCCTGCTTTTATGGTAAGTCTTGGTGATACAGTATAGCTCACTTTTGCACTTGCTCTGTCGCTGGTATTTAAGCTTTCTGAACCTTTGATGTAGTCTAAATCGACTTGTAAATCACTACTAATAGAGTTAAACGCCGAGCTCAACTGCTGGAAGAAAACATTCACCCCAGAGGCTATGGCCGAAAAAGAATTATTATTAGATACATTGAAGTTTCCTAACGCCAAAATAGATGCAAACTGCAAGACACGCTCCTCTTCCACTGCCAATTTAGTATTCAGCACCTCACGAACTTGACTGGACACCTCTGGAGCTTGGATTACAGGTCGTATATTTGGAGCGGTCAGCCTGTTGGTTATTTTCGTCTGCAACTCTACATTCACAGGCGGAAGAGACCCCATATTTAGATACTCTCCCATGTTAGAAACTATAGCATCATAGCTGGCGGTAATGTTCAGTTCTGGATTCATGACATCTCCACTCCAGTGCAGATTACTTCCTTTTTTTATATCAAATTTTTTCTCTAAAATAGCCTTTGAAATGTATGTTCCAGACTCTACAGAATAACCACCAAACATACGCATGTTACCAGTCTTATCCATACTGAATTTCATATTTTGGGTATTCCCCTGAACGCTGATATCTCCTACTTCATCCCCTACTAAAACATTGACCGTAGAGTTTTTGTCAGCCGAAATGTTCAGGTTGATATCCATAGCCAAACCCGTTCGTTTTTTCTCTGCTACCACTACATTTCCTTCCTTGTTTTCTTTCAAAAATCTTAGCATTTTAAATTCATCTCCCGAACTTGCCGAAGCACTATTAAGAGTGAAAATACTATTTTTCAATACATCAGCTGTGGCATCTATTTTCAAAGTTTGATTTTCAAAGCCCACAAAGATATCTCCTTTAGCAAAAATCATTCCCCAAAAAGTATCAAAATCTTTCTGCTCTGTATTTAACAGCATAAGGTCATCCGCACGAATAAGGAGGTCGGCTCCGATATTAGATAAATCCGACAAACTCAAACGCCCGATGGAAATCATCCCTTTCGAGTTGGTTCTATGGTCTTTAACGCCAACAAGGTTAAAGAGCAAGTTCCCATTAGAAACTGTAACAACTGTATCATCAAAGGTATAATCCACCCCTGAAAATTTCAACTTCAGAGCAAAGCCTTTCATGGCGATATCTCCGCCATAGTTCAGGTCTTTGGGCGTTCCATCTATCTTTAGTTCTCCCGTAGCTTTTCCTTTAAAATTAGAAAAAATATCCTTCACAAACGCCTGAACAAAGCCTAAATCAAAATCATCCAATTTAGCGACAAGGTCCAGTTTAGGCGATTTCATGTTGTTATCTATCGTCCCTTCTATAGCCAATTTATCATTCCCAAACCATTCGCCAGATTCTATATTGGCTTTTACATTATAAACATTCTCATACTCGCTTGCCTCAGCATTGATGATTAGATTTCCTAAATAGTTGTCACTTAGACTAATATTCTCTATTTTAAGGTCTATCAATGGAACTAAAGCTCTCTGGTTCATTTTTACCTTCAAACTACCATTGGCTACCCCTTTCAAATCTATTTTGCTGTCTTGATGGACTACTGCAAGGATTTTAGAGATGTCCATATTTTTAACATCTCCTGATAGGTCAAAATCCTTTCCGTTTTTAAAAATTCCATTGACAAGAATTTCGCTGTCATCAGAATACAATCTCAGATTTTTGATTTGAAAATCTTGAGTTTTTTTCCTGTAAACTATGGAATGGTCAAGCTCTGGTGATGTATCCACCATCCATATGAAATTACTCAGTTTAAGTTCTGTAGGCGAAAATTTCACTACATAATCCCCATTAGCACTCATAGACTGCTCTATATCAGCTGCATAAGGCGTCCATTGGTTCTTTTTTTCTTTTTCTAATGTCCCTACTTTTAGACTTGCTAAGATGTTTAGCTTTTGATTATCTTTATTTTGAGCCTTTATGTTGATATCCTTTAATACACTTCCTTGGTATTCAGTCCTTTCCACATTCGCTGACCAATAGTCATCAGGGTTAGAAGTGTCTATCCTAAGGGCTATATTTCGTGCCATAATACTGTCTCTTTCTACTCCTTCACGAACTTCATAGTCTGGATTTACTTTTGCTAAAAGCCTTTCCGCTTCAGAGATTTCCACCTCTTTTTCCATAACATATTTAAAGGAAGGAGCATCCAGATTCAGTTTTAGATGGTCAGTATTTCCATCAAAACTACCAGTAATTTTTGCTCCATCTGCAATAGAAATATTAGGCTCAAAATAGTCTATCAATTTCTGATGAACATCGATATCCATTGTAAAACTTTGACCTTTGTAGTATTTTTTTACTTTATTTCCTGCCAAAAGTCTATTTGCTCCCTCTTGGAGCATTCCTCCGATGTCTTCCAGATTAAATTTACCCGAAATTTTACCCTTCACAGCATCTGGCATATCCACCTCTATCACTCTATTTCCGCCTTCCATAGCCACTTTCACGGCTCCATTCGGGATAGAAACGGGCTTATTTCCACCCAAAGTGACATTATTTATAGTTGCATCAAGGTCTAAATCGTTAATATTGGTCATCGAAACTTTACCCTTCACATTTCCTCTAAATGTGTTCGTTCCCGAACCCGAAGCCCCGAAATAAGCCAAATTCAAGTGGTTTATCTGTGCATCCACATCAGCATAAAGTCTTGGTTTGCTGAAATCTATTTTACCATTTACCACTCCTCTAGCCTGTGTGTCATCTATGCTGATTATCCCCTTAAACTGCTTTTGCGCGAGTTCTCCATCTAGAGAAATATTGTTCAATGTTTTTCCCATAAGTTCTATTTTTGAAATCTGGGATTTTGTATTTAGAGATAAAGTATTGATATCAAAGCCTTTACCCTGAACATTGAATTTTCCAGAAACTAGCCCGACTTGTTTATTTTTCGTTAAAATCGTTGTATTCAGGTCTTTTAGAACTAAATTTCCGCTATACTCAGGCATTTTAGAAGAGTAATTTCTAAGGACAAAATTCTCAATCTGTGCTTGCCCAATTCCTGTAATCAAATTCCCTTTTGCAGCCACTCGGTCTTTATTGAGATCTGCAAATCCATTATATTTTATACGCCCAAAATCATCAGCCGCGCCTCCCATTTTTTTCGCAATGAAAGTCGGCAAAGATTCTTTCAGCCCTTTATAAGTGAAGGCTGCAGAAATTTGATTACTTTTAATATTGAAATTCCCTTCCATCAGTTTAGCCAACCTGATTTCTGAAGTCTGGATTTCATTATCTTTTACTTTTATCAAAAAGTTTTTAAGGACAAAATCATTCAGTGTTCCATCCATCTTCCCGAAAAGCTGGTATTTCTGGTAATTATCCCAGTTTTTCACGAAATAGCTGATGTCATATCCATGGAGATAGCTGCCTCTTTTGAGGTTCATATCCCATACCACTTTATTATTAAAATCTTTCCAACCTGTCTTTTTATCAAGGTTAAAAACCAAATCACCCTGTAAGAGTGAATGGTCGGTATGAAAAATCAAATCTTTCAGTTCCAGTTTTTCGTTTGTCACTGTAACATCTCCTGAAAGCGCTTCCAGCTTATGTTTTTTACCCCATCTTTCGGTAACAAAAGAAAATTTATTGAGTTTCAAAGTCACATTTGGGCCATTTGTTTTTAAATCAGAAACATAGGCATTAAAATTCTCTGCTTTCAGCCAGTTGCCGTCTTCTCCTAGATTTTTATTGACAATAGAAACTTTTCCATTAATAATTTCTATTCTCGTCGTAAATTTAGCTGGTGGTTTAGTAGGGTCTTTTGGAGTGTCAAATTTTTCAATATACTTAGTGAAATTATCCTGCTCCTCGCCTTTATAGGTAATTACCTTTAAATCAGGTTCTTCCAGACTTATTTTTTGAAATTTTAAATCTCTGGAATTAAAAGCTATAGCAAACCAATCCGAATGTGCAGTAAGTTTTTTTGCCTTCAAAAATTCAAAATCATGATGGTCTTTTGCAGAAACGCCATTGATAACCACATCGCCTAAAAAGTTAATCTCCACATTTTCAGCACTGAATGTGGTTTTGAATTCCTTATTTAGAAAACAGATAGCTTGTTTTGCAAGTTTATCCTTTACTGAAGGGATATTGATAGCTATCAGCAGTGAAACAATCAAAAATATAAAACTAAAAAAGCAGAACAAAAACAGCTTTGCCCACCATGAAAGTTTTTTTACCTTTTCCTTAGCATTTTTTATCGAGGATTTGTTGTTTTTTTCTCCGATTTCGTTGTTATCTATATTTTTATCTATATTTGCCATTATGAATACACCTATTATTTTAGGGATAGAATCCTCCTGTGATGACACCTCCGCTGCGGTAATTAGGGAACGAAAAATTCTCTCTAATATTGCTAATACGCAGACTATTCATAATGAATATGGCGGTGTAGTTCCTGAGTTGGCTTCCCGAGCTCATCAGCAGAACATCATCCCTGTAGTTCAAAAATCACTTGCAGAAGCAAAGATACAACAAAATGAGATTTCTGCAATAGGTTTTACACGAGGACCTGGGCTTTTGGGTTCACTTTTGGTAGGAACCTCCTTTGCGAAGTCTTTGGCAATGTCTTTGGATGTTCCATTGATAGAGGTCAATCATCTCCAAGCGCATATTTTGGCTCATTTTATAAACGATGCCAATCCCACTCCTCCACAGTTTCCATTTCTGTGCCTTACAGTAAGCGGCGGACATACGATGATAGTTTTAGTGAGAGATTATTTTGATATGGAAATCATCGGGAAAACCATAGATGACGCAGCTGGAGAGGCTTTTGACAAGATTGGAAAAATATTCGGGCTGGACTATCCTGCGGGAGCGATTATTGATAAACTCGCCCAAAATGGAAATCCTGATGCTTTCACTTTTGGGAAACCTAAATTGGAAGGATATGATTATTCTTTCAGTGGTATTAAAACTTCTGTTCTGTATTTTGTCCAAAAAGAATTACAGAAAAATCCTAATTTCATTACAGAAAATCTATCTGACCTGTGTGCTTCTGTTCAGAAAACTATCGTTGACACCTTGATGAAAAAACTACAAAAAGCCGTGAAAGATTTAGGAATTAAAGAAGTGGCGATTGCTGGCGGAGTTTCTGCAAATTCAGAATTAAGAAAAGCGATGCAAAACAATGCAGAAAAACAAGGCTGGAATATTTTCATCCCAAAATTCGAATACACTACGGACAACGCTGCTATGATAGCCATGGTAGCACAGCTGAAATATGAACAAGACGAGTTTACTGACCTAAGAACCACAGCTACATCTAGATATGATTTCTAAAAAATAAAAAATTTCTGAAAATAAAAAGAGCTTTATTATGAAATAAAGCTCTTTATTTTTTAACAAAAATGCTAAATTATTGTGCTTGAGCAGCAGCAGCTACTTCAGTAGCGATTTTTTGAGCCCACTCACCCCATACTTTTGCATCTTCTGCAGACATTTTTGTCATTTTTTCTTGTGCAGATTTAGCTAAATCTTGACCTTTTTGTCCAAGCTCAGCGATTTTAGCAGCATCTTTAGCTTTAGAAGCTTCTAATACTTCTTTGTAGTAAGCAGCGTACTCTTCAGCAAATTTTTGAGTTTCTTCGTTGCTGAATTTTGGAACTTCAGACAAAGCACCTGCTACACCTTCTGCAGCTTTTTCTTCTGCAGCTGGTTGTGCAGCTTCTTGAGCAGTTGAATCTGCTGCTGCTTCTTCTGTTGCTGGTTTTTCAGCTGGAGTTTCTTTTTTACCACAAGAAACCATTGATAACATTGCTACTGCTCCTAGAGCGAATACTAGTTTTTTCATTTTTAAAACGATTTTTAGTTAAACAATTATTAAATTTTTACTGGGACAAAGGTATACTTTTTTTTCGTTTTAACAAATTTTTTGATATTTTTTTTACTTTTATTTTTTGTTATAATTTAATATTTTTGCTTCTAATAACAATAGAAAGCATGAAATTATTCCATGGTGAAATCACAGGAAACGCTGTAACAATACATGAAGAGGAACAGCAGCACATCTCTAAAGTCCTAAGGATGAAGGCGGGAGAAGAGATTTTTGTAACTGATGGCAAGGGAAATTTAGCTAAAGGAAAACTCTTTTTTGAAGGAAAAAAAACACTTCTACAACCCACTGAAATCGAAACCAATCTGCCCAATTTCCCATTACAAGCACACATCGCCATAGCGCCTACTAAAAACATAGACCGAATAGAATTTTTCGTGGAAAAAGCCACTGAACTAGGCGTTTCGGAGATTACTTTTCTTTTGACAGAAAAGTCCGAAAGAAAGAACATTAACATAGAAAAAATCCGAAAACAAGCCATTTCTGCTTCTAAACAAAGTCTGAGATTCCACTTCCCTATTGTAAATGAACTGACCAAGTTTTCTGATTTTGTGAAAGGTATTTCGGCTGAAAACACTTTCGTGGCTCATTGTGACAAAGCTTTTGAAAGAGCAAACCTCAGCCAAATCCAGCCCAAAGAAAAAATCACTTTCCTCATTGGCCCAGAAGGAGATTTCAGCCCAAAGGAAATTCAGCTTTTAGCAGAGAAAGGAATAAAAGCCATCGCCCTCGGACAGCAGAGACTGAGAACCGAAACAGCAGGAATTTTCGTGGCGGCATGGGCGTATAATCAGTATCTTTAAAGCTAAATCGCAGATTTATTTTATTTAAATATAACACAATTATGTACTTTGCAAACAGCTGGCACAAATTTAATTTTGTAATCACTCCTGAGGAATTTGAAGCGATATTTAACCGAGAAGATTTTGAGTTTGTAACCAATAACACTCGGGTAAATATAGACTATTCCCATACCGAAAAGCAGGAAATCTTTGAAGCTTATCAGCAATATTATGAAAAAGTGCTTATCAGTGGAGAAAAATATGAACATGAGGCTCTATGGAAAATTGTAAATGCGATGCGACAAGGCATGATAGACCAAACGAAAAAACTGATTTTTCCCGAAGTGGTGCTTAGTGGCAAGGTATCAGATGAGTATAAACTAGTGCACTGCAAAGAGCCTTTTATGAATATAGACCTTTTTTGTCTTCTCTATAAAAAGGAAAAAAACTTGCTCTCCACCATTTATCACGAGCCTGAAAATGTTTTTGGATTACAAATAAGTTATCCTAAAACCATCAGTCTTGCAGATAAGAATGATAACCTAAGAGGCAATTACAGCACCGAAAAGTACCCTATGTATGTCATTTTCAAGGATATCATTAAACAGATTAAGAAAATCAGCCATAAAGCAAAAATGATGAAAGATGACCAATTGCTCAAACCCGATTTTTGGATTTCTGATAAAGCAAAAGAGCAAGTAGGACAAAATTATTACTTGCAGAAAAATGGATTGGTTTTTATTTAATTTTAATAATACTATTTAAGAATAAAATTGAGTTATAATTAAAAGCTTATCTTTGAAAGTGAGCATAATACGAACAAAGAACTTATGAAAAACCTTACTTTTGAGAAATATGGCTTGAGTCCGGAGAAAGTGGAACAGCTCAGAGCTTATAAGATTTTGCCCGATAAACAAACCCTAAAAAACCTCATCAAAGCCTACGAAACAGACAAGGCGGAAGAAACAGAACTCACTGATTTTCAGAAAGAGCTGAGCCAGCCTATTGATGAGGAATATATTCGTTTTTTATTGGAGCACAACGGAGGCATTCCTTCTAAAAACAGGGTGAAAGACAGTAAGGTGGTAATAGACCGCTTTTTGGCTTTTCGGTCGGCTTATAAGTTTCATTCGCTGATAGACTTGTATCCTGACTTTCAGAAACAGGGAATACCGATTGCGCGCACTCCTGCGGGCGATACGCTTCTATTAGCAGAAGACCAGCAGATTTATCTTTTTAATCATAATATACAAGACATAGAGCCCTCTCCTATTGCGACTGATTTTACGGATTTATTGGCGAGACTTTATTGATTTTAAAATAAAATAATATGAATATTACCCAAGCCCTTAAAATAGAGATTTACCACGCTCTTGCGGACTTTTTAGAAGCTTATAAAGCCGAAGATACCCAAATATTAGCTGAAAAATTTGATATTTCAGGAGAATTTTTAGAAGAAATCTATGAAATGCTTGACTTTGTAGAAGACAAAAGCGCATTACACCTCTTTCCTATACAAGAAATGGATAAAAAAGAAGAAGGCGGAGGAGTAAATTTGGAAGTTTATAACTATAATAATGACGATACTGCTGTGGGAGTAGAAGCCCATTTGTGGGACAATCAGGAATATTTTGCCATTATCAAAGGATGTTACAACCTTGGCGAGCAATTCCCTAAATTTGTTTTTCATTATTTTGAGTCTTAAATATTAAAAAATGACTGTAGAAATCTTTTGGCAACTTATTGAAAAAGCAAGAAACATAGCAGGGGCAAATGATAACACCTTTGCTTCCGCCTTACAAACAGAACTGGAATCTTTATCGGAAGAGGATTTGCTCTTGTTTCAATTTATCTATGAATGGTATGAGATTACGATTATCAAACAGCCCTCTCACCTGATGTGGTCGGCATTGGTACTGATTAACGGAGGCTATTGTACTGATACATACGGCTTTGCAGGTTATCTGATTACCCACGGGCGTGAGGCGTATGAAAAAACACTTGCTGACGCAGACTTTTTGGCTACATTGAATCCTAAAAAAGATAAATGCAACTATAAGGAAGTGAGGCGACTGGCACAGAAAATCTATATGGAACGTACCAAAACGAAAATTTGTGCTTTTAAGAAGATTTATTTAGAGATGTGGAGCAAAGAACTACAAGATGAAATCACCCAATCACTGACCATCAATCCTGAAAAAAGAAACATAGACTGGACATTGGATGAGTTAAAGGAACATTTTCCTCAACTAGCTCAAGTTCTCTCTAAACAAGGTAAAAAATGATAAATATAGCACCCTTATTAAGTGAAAATGTAAAAAAGCATTTCCTTACCTTGCCTGCTTCTCATCAAAAAGAGTGGGTAAACTATGTTAATGAGGCTAAAAAGGAAGAAACACGCCTTAAAAGAGTGCTGAAAATGCAAAAGTCGTTCTGTGAGAAGTATACATTGGAAGGAGAACCCCAAGTTATTAATCTGTTAGAGGAAATTATTAATATTAATTCGCAAGAAGGGAATGCCCTTGCAGAGGCTTTTATAAGTGCTATAGGTAATAACCATAGTGGCGTGTATTGTGTGGCATATAAGTGGGCAATTGCTTTTTTGGTGCAATTGTACCAAAACTCTGAACCTAGCAGTCTGCGTGCTATAGCTATATATGGGATTCTAAACGACCTTTACTACTTTGAGCCTATAGAAAAACAAGCTGCTAATGCAGATAATACAACCATAAAGGAAGAGATAAAACAACTGTTAGCGCCTTTTGCAGATAAGAATTAAATATTAAAAATGACAACTATAGAAATACCTAAGTTTATAGAAAAGTATAAAGCCTACGAGTGGGAAGGCGGTATGATAGACTTTCGTATCTTTCAGTTGGATACGGAGCAGGACGATACGCCTTATCAGAAGCATTTGGCAGTAGCCCAGCAGACTCTTATTTCGGTAGCGGAAGAAGTAAATACGCGTCTTGACCGTATAGCGGCTAAATCTAAAATAAATCGTAAAAAACTTTTTACGATGGACTACGATTTTGGTGTCCTTAAAGATTCGGGTAAGGAGATTTCTGTCCAAGACTTTATGGGCTGGCA
>CAUPCB010000042.1:0-11590 GCA_963509715.1 uncultured Flavobacteriaceae bacterium
CTTCTCCTACCTCAAAAGAATAGGCGTGGTCACCATAAAAACCATTCATATAAACACCGCAATCCACAGACAGAACAGTTCCTTCCTCTATTGGCATGTCATTGGGAATACCATGCACCACCTCTGAATTTGGAGAAATACAAAGCGAATTTGGGAAGCCATACATTCCTAAAAAAGCAGGTTTTCCGCCATGGTCCATAATGAAATCATGTGCCAATTTGTCCAAATAAAGAGAAGTAATCCCAGGTTTAATCTCCTTTGCCAACATACCCAAAGTCTTGGAAACCAGCTGAGCGCTTTCCCTCATCAAACGGAGTTCGTCTATTGTTTTTAACTGAATCATTTTTAAATTTTTACCAGAACCAACCTTTTTTTCTTTCTTTTTTCAATTTTGAATAAGCCTGAACCTCGCCATTTGAAATCCCAAATTCTATTTTTTGAGTGATGATTTCATAAACCTCGCCCCAGCCTGGGAAACCGCCTAGATTTCTGTCATCTATAAAAACATCTGCATCTATTTTTCTTGACTGTGTATCTCCATCGAAAATTTCCCCTTCGTAGCTAGAATTTACAGAATAAAACTCTATTCCATTTTTTTTGCAGAATTCCACTGCTTCCTCCAAAGCCTCTCCACTTCGGTAAGTCCAGAGAATAAGTCTGTATCCGTTCGCCTGAAGCTGTCTCAGCGTTTCAAATGCAAAAGGCTGAGCTCTCCCAATGCTAGGATAGGCGTCTTCCACGATAGTTCCATCAAAATCTATTGCTAATTTTTTGTTATTTAGTTTCATATTAACTTTATTTTATTTCCAAAGAATAAGTTCTTCTTCTTTTATGATTTGTCGGATGATAGTCTTGCCAAAGAGCCTGAATACTTGCGTTTTCCTCTAATTCTGGATTGGTTTCCAAAAACTTTACACCTTTCTTTTTAAAAGTTTCATAAATTTCTTTAAAAATAATCGCTGTTACGCCTCGTTTTTGGTATTGTGGGTGAATCCCAATCAGATAGAAATTCGCTCTGTCATTTTTCTTTCCTGCGTTCAACAGATGCCACCAGCCGAAAGGAAAAAGTTTTCCTTTAGCCTTTTGTAAAGCCTTAGAATAAGAAGGCATAGTGATGGCGAAAGAAATCAAACTGCCATATTTGTCTTTGATGCAGACAATGTAGTCTTTATCTATGAATTTAAAATATTTTTCTTTATAATGTTTAATCTGTTCCTGAGTAATCGGTGTATAGGTGGAAAGATGCTTGTAAGTGTCATCTAGGAGCTTAAACATCGGTTCTACCAATGGGAGAATGTTTTTTTTTGATTTGAATTTTACGAGTTCTAGTTCGTATTTTTCAGCGATAAGGTTGCTGAATTTTTCCACCTTGTCAGGTAGGGTATCAGGGAAATTGATTTCAAATTCCACCCATTCTTTTTCTTTCACTAAACCCAGTTGTTCCATATGTTTAGGATAATAATCAAAATTATAAATCCCAATCATCGTTGCCAATTTGTCAAAACCTTTGGTAAGCATTCCTGCTTTGTCCAAATTTGTAAAACCCATCGGGCCCTCTATTTTAGAAATACCTTTGGATTTAGCGTATTCTATCGCTGTGTTTATCAGTGCTTTAGAAACTTCTATGTCATCTATAAAATCCAGCCAGCCAAATCTTACCTTGCGGATACCGAGTTCTTTTTCCTCCTTGTGGTTTATCATTACAGCTATCCTTCCTACGATATTTTCTCCTTTATAAGCCATAAACTGAGCTGCTTCAGAATATTGTAAGGCAGGATTTTCTTCTTTCACCCAAATACTTTTTTCTTCATTGATGAGTGGCGGTACATAGTAGGGATTTCCCTTGTACAGCTCCATTGGAAACTTTATAAAAAGCTCCAAATCAGATGAATTAAGTACTTGTTTTACTTTTATATCAGACATTCTCTTTCGTAATTATTCTGCAAAAATAAGATTATTTATTTTTCTATAACGAATAAGAACCAAAAATTATGACAAAATGTGCTTTGGCATAGTTTTTATATTAAAATAAATTCAATATAAAAGTAATATAATGACAATTTATTTAATTTTAGGTGCAATTTTTTTGGCGAGTATGTTTGTTCAAAATAAACTAAAGTCAAAATTTGCTCATTATTCAAATGTAAGATTACAAAACGGAATGTCTGGGAAAGAAATCGCTGAAAAAATGCTGGCGGACAATGGTATCCACGATGTGAAGGTGATTTCCGTAGCGGGACAGCTCACAGACCACTATAACCCAATGGATAAAACAGTAAACCTCTCTGATGTGGTTTATAATCAAAGAAATGCAGCTGCTGCGGCCGTAGCAGCCCATGAATGCGGACATGCTGTACAGCATGCTGTGGGATATTCCATGCTTCAGCTTCGTTCCAGATTAGTTCCTATCGTGAATATTAGTTCGCACTTGGTTCAGTTTGTGATGATGGCTGGTGTTGCCATGCTGGCAGCTCAGATGGCTTTGGGAAAGACAGTTTTACTGATAGGAGTTTTGCTATTTGCGATGACTACGCTGTTTGCTTTCGTAACTCTTCCAGTGGAATATGATGCCAGCAATCGTGCATTGGCATGGCTGAAACAGACAGGAACTGTAACTCCGCAAGAAATGGAAGGTGCAGAAGACAGCCTGAAATGGGCAGCGAGAACATATTTAGTAGCAGCATTAGGTTCTTTGGCACAGCTTTTATATTACGCTTCCATGCTTTTAGGAGGCAGCCGAAGAGAGGAATAATTTTTAGATAAATTTAAATGTAACTTGATACATCTCGGATAAAATATCTGAGATGTTTTCTTTTTGTGAAGTTTTTATAAATGCTGTGATAGAGCATATTTCCTGCGTGTCAAAATTTACAACTCGTGCATCAAATTTATTCAGCAATGAGAAAATTACATTCTGTTGAGAAAAATTAAATTGGATTCCTATTTCAGTTTCTAATTCTTTTGTGATGATTTTTGCTTCTTCCAGAGTTGCTTTTGCGCTTTCTTTATAGGTTTTTACCAGTCCTCCTACGCCCAGTTTGGTTCCCCCGAAATACCTTACAATAATCAATAAAATGTTCGTAACATCGTGCGCAAGCAGTTGATTATAAATAGGTAGTCCTGCACTTCCCGAAGGCTCTCCATCATCATTGATACGGTAATTTTCCCCATTCAGCCCCAGCCGAAAAGCATAACAGTGGTGGGTAGCTTTTGGGTGTAACTCCTTGATTTTGTTTAGTTTTTCTTTATAATCATTTTCAGAAAGAATAGGGTAGGCAAAACCGATGAATTTGCTTCCTTTTTCCTTAACTAAAACATTCTCAATGGATTCCTCTATAGTTTGATATTCGTATTTCATTTACTGATTTTGAAAATGATAGAGCGTATTGTCTCGCAATTTACTGATTTTATTTGGTTTTAGGCTAAAAACAGGAGCTTTGGTTCCGTTTTTTAAATTTATATTATCGGCTTTAATGACAAAAGCTTCATCCCAAATTCCAGCATCGATGAACTGCTGTAAAGTAAAACTTCCACCTTCCACAATTACCGATTGTATCTGCTCTTTCCACAATTTTTCCAGAAGATTTTTTATCAAATTTTCTTTTTCTATTTTTATGAATTTTATGTTTTTTTTCTCTTCGTTTTTGATTGAATTAAAAACCAAAGTAGGAGCTTTATCATTATAAATATTGAAATTCTGCGGAACTTCTAACTCTAAATCAATTAAAATTCGTACAGGATTTTTTCCAAAAACTTCCCTCGTGGTAAGGCTAGGATTGTCATTTAGCGCTGTGTTTTTCCCAACTAAAATAGCGTGTTCATCGGCTCTCAATTGATGAGCCCATTGTTTGGATAATGAGTTGCTGACCGCTGTTGGTTTAAAGTCTTTATCCAAAAATCCATCCTCTGATTCAGCCCATTTTAGGATGATATAAGGTCTTTTCTTTTGATGAAAGGTGAAAAATCTTTTGTTAAGTTCCCTGCATTCACTCTCTAAAACTCCTGAAACTACCGCTATTCCCGAATCTTCTAAGATTTTTTTCCCTTTTCCATCTACTTTTTCGTGAGAGTCCAGAGTTCCTATTACAACTTTTTGGAAACCAATTTCTTTCAGCTTCAAGGCGCACGGTGGCGTTTTTCCGAAATGAGCGCACGGCTCCAAAGAAACATAAATGGTGGATTCTTTCAGTAAAGTTTTATCTTGAACAGAGTCTATTGCGTTTATTTCTGCATGAGGTTTTCCTGCTTTTTGGTGGTATCCTTCGCCTATTATTTTCCCATTATGGACGATGACAGCGCCCACCATAGGGTTAGGATAGGTTTTTCCGACTGCTTTTTTGGCGAGTTCTACACATCGCCTCATGTAGATTTTATCTTGCATTTTTAGGTTTTGTCTAAAACTTAATATTCTCCCAAAATTGGAAGAATATTAAGAATATGTTTAAAAAATTATTCACCAGTGATAAGCTTATGAAGGCTCTGTTTTAGGCTTTCTATCAGAGCTTTTTTCTCATCTATTTTATCATAAGTATCTTTTAGCAGAGGATTTTCTCGCGAAGGGTTATTAAAGAAGTTGATATTATTTTCTAATTTCACCACTTCTGCCTCTAAATCAGCTATTTGGCTCTTTATTTTTCTTGCTTTATCAGTAAGCTGAGCTTCTGTAAGATTTTCTTCTTTTAAGTCAAATACATTGATTTTGTTTAATTTAAGTTTCTCTTTCAGAACTTTATTAAACTCATTATTGATGCTCATTTTATTTCTTGGAACTTTACCGATGCTGTCCCAAGAACTCTTGATTTGCTCTATTTTTTCTACGCTTCCTTCTTCATCGTTTATTTGCTTTAATTCTTCGAGCAGGGCTTTCTTTTGATGGTAATTTTGTTTCCAATCATTCGTTGTAGGAGCCTTTTTCTCACGGAAATTATTGAAAAATGTATTACAAGCATCACGGAAATCATTCCAAACTTTATTTGCTTGATTTTTAGGAACATGACCTATATTTTTCCAATCTTCCTGTAATTTTTTAAACAAAGGCACAGCAGTATCCCAGTCCTCAGAATGCATGTTGTCCTGCGCGATGGAAATCAGTTTTTGCTTTTCTTCTAAATTGAGATGCTGTGAGTTTTTTAGATTTTTATAAAAATCATTTTTCTTAGCATTAAAGGTTCTAAGCGCAGTTTTGAACTCCGTCCAGTTTTGGTTGGATAATTTTTTAGGAACATTGCCCAGTTTCAAAAACTCGCTGCGAAGCTGTTCTACTTGTTTTATCGCTTGTTGCCAATAGTTATGAGTAATAGCCTCTTTTGAAGAAGCGAAATCTTTCAGTTTTGCGATGATTTCATTTTTCTTTTCCAAAGCCTTTTGCTGTTCCACTTCTATTTGAGCCAAAAGTTCAGATTTTCTTTCGTGAATTTTATTAGAAATTTCTTTGAAAACTTCCCAAGTGCTGTCACGAAACTCTTCCGCCACAGGCTCGGCTTCTTCTTTCCAAAGTCTGTGCAGATATTGCAGCTCATTGAGGGCTTTTTGGACAGAAACTTCATTTATAAGCTCTTCTGCACGAGCGATGATGCTTTTTCTTTTTTCTAAATTGTGCGCATATTCCTGCTCGCGGTATTCTTTATTTAAATCCAGCATTTGGTAAAACTGATTCAAATGATGGAAGTAATTGTGATTTAAGTTTTTAAATTCAGATTTTGCAACTGCTCCAGCATTTGCCCATTCTTCTTTAATTTCTCTGATTGCACGGAATAGGTTGGTATTAGGCTCAGTATTGATGTAGAGATTTTTGAGTTTTTCTATGATTTGGTTTCTCTTTTCCAAATTTTCTTGGTGCTCTTTTTCTTGGTTTTTGTTAAAGGCATCCAGTTTTTCCTTGAAAATACTTACCAAAGCAGAATATTTGGACTGCTCAGGATGTTCGTAAGAGAAATCTTCCATATCATTCCCTTCCTCTACGAAATCGTGTTTTTTATCCGCGATTTCATCTTGGATAAGGTGATGAGCCTTGTCTTTTAACTGATTGAATTTTTTAGCATGAGCTCCCGCATCTGGCTTGTTTACAATGCTTTCCATTTCAGACAAAAGTTCTTTCACAGAGAGCGTATCCAGAGCTGTCTGCTCATTTTCTTCTATTTCTTCGTAAGAATTGATATCTAGAAATTCTTCGTTTTTGTTTTCCATTTCTGTACTCATTACAATCAGTTTTTATTTAATACTAAGCTCAAATTTTGAGGATTAAAAAATGCCTCAACATTTCAAGGCACTAAATTAAAGGTTTTTTATTTAAAATTCCAAATTTCCCACGCTTTTTCTGCTTGTTGTTCCAGCATAAGAAGTCCGTTCATCGTTTCGGCTCCCATTTCATGAGCTTTTCTAAGGAACTGAGTCTGAGGAGGATTGTAGATTAAATCTATGACCACATGCTTAGAAGAAATCCCACCGAAAGGAAAGGGAAGGCTCTGCTCCACATTTGGGAAAGTGCCTACTGGCGTGCATTGGATGATGATTTTATGCTCTTTTACGATTTCTTCCGAAAGCTTTTCAAAATTAAGTTCGGTTTTCCTTGAAACTGTTTGATAATCAATATTATATTTATCAAAAATATATTTCACGGCCTTTGCAGCTCCTCCGTTTCCTAAAATCAGCGCCTTTTCTGATAGAATTTTTGGGTAAGTCAATAAGGATTTTTCAAAACCAAAAACATCTGTATTGTACCCAATTTTCTTTCCATTTTTGATTAAAATACAATTGACTGCGCCTATTTTTTCGGCTCCATCACTGAGTTCATCTAAAAAAGAAATTATCTGTTCTTTGTAGGGAATGGTGACATTCAGCCCTCTGAGGTTGTCTATTCTTAATATTTTTTCTACTTCCTCAATCTGCTGAATATCAAATAAATCGTAAGAATAATTTGGTAAAGATAACTGATGGAATTTCTGTTCAAAATATTTTTTTGAAAATGAATAGGAAATATTCCTTCCGATAAGCCCAAATTTCATCATTTTTATTGGCTTTAAATCTAATTAGATGACAAATGATGTCTATTCACTTTGGAGAAAATCCAAGAAACCATCAGTCCGAAGAAAAATGCTGATGATATGACAATCAGGTAGTTATATAAAGTTATTTTCACAGGAAAAGGTAAGTCCAGACCTACCGATGCCTTGAAAAAGCCTGTTTGTATCTGCAAAATACAAACTAAAGTTCCCAGTATCAACCCAAAGAAAACACCTAAACAAACAATCAGTGCGCCTGTATAAAAATAGGTTTTTCTTAGCTGTGAAAATGTAAAACCTAACGAAATCAATGATTTAGCTTGTTGTTTTTTGTCGAGTTGCAGAATGATGATTGCACCAGCGAGATTGAATGTCGTAATGAAAATCACCAAAATAAAAATCAAATAAATAATCAGTTTTTCGGTGTTTATCATCTTCCAAAAAGCTTCGTTTTCCTCCATCTGAGTGTTGATGAAGATACTATCATCAGCCAAATTTTTCAGCAGAGTTCTTTTTACTGCATCGGCTTGTTCAGAGTTATTTAGCTTTATAGCAATTTGATAAGCCGAATTTTTTGGGAGATTGAGCAGTCTTTGAGTAAGCTCTATTGGAGCAATGATATAGTTGTTAAGTTGTTCATTTTCAGAGAAAATGCCTGTAACAAATATTGCTTCTTTATTAAAAATATCCTCTTCTTTATTGATGAGTCCTTCTCCTGCTTTTGGGATGAAAATAGTGGCAGTTGTATTGTCATCATCTCCACCAATGGGAATGCCAAGCCTGTTGTTAAGAAGTCCTTCTACAACGACCTCGTTTTGGTATTGAAAGGACGGATACTCTCCATATATGATGGATTTTTGGATGGGATTTATTTGGGTATAAACAGAATCAACGCCCTTTAAATAGGCGATCTCTCCGTTTTCATTGTAGTTGAGATAAACTTTTTCCTCAATTACTTTTGAAAAGGCTTTTATTTCAGGTTCTTTTTCTAATACAGAAATGATTTCTTCGGGATTTTTTAGCAGTTTTCCTTCCTTGCTTTTTATGGTTAAATCTGCATGGATATTGTTAATCAGTTCTTTATTAAGTTCCTCTAATCCAGAAAAAATAGAAATCACTATAAACATCGCCATTACTGCGATAGTCATAGCAGTAGCAGCCAATCCTGTGATAAAGGACACAGCTTGGCTGCCTTTTTTGGAAACTATGTATCGAAGAGCGATGTAGAAAGGAGTGTTCATTTTTACAGAATAGGGTTGTCTCCTAGACCTTTTAGTTCTCGTTCTAGTTTTTCTACATCATCTAGCGAAGTGTCCAGATAAAAATTGAGCTGAGGGATGGCTCTCACTTGTTTCGCCATTTTTTGCCCAATGAAATTTCTGTAATATGATTTGTTTTCCTCGATTTCTTTCATCACAGCATCTCTAAAATCTTGTGGGAAGATGCTTAGATAAACTTTGGCTATTCCTAGGTCAGCAGTGACTTTCACATCAGATACACTTACCAATAGGCTTTGTTTGCTGTCTGATGCCTGCTTTCTAAAAAGTTCTGCTAGGTCTTCTTGTATGATTTGTGCTACTTTTCTTTGTCTATTACTTTCCATATCGTGCAAAGATAATATTTATTTAATCTATTGGGTGTAATTTATGAAAAAAAACTTGCTTTTAATAAATAAATTTTTACTTTTGTGCAAATTAAAAAATGCATTTATGAGTTTTATTAAAGAATTTAAAGAATTTGCCATTAAAGGAAATGTAGTGGATATGGCAGTAGGGGTGATTATTGGAGGAGCTTTTGGTAAGATAGTGAGCTCTTTTATAGAAGATGTTATCACGCCTCTTCTTCTTACTCCAGCTTTGGAAGCTGCTAATTTGAAGAATATTGAAGAATTGACTCTTTTTGGAGGAGTTAAGTATGGAATGTTCCTTTCAGCGGTAATCAATTTTGTTATCATTGCTTTCATCTTATTTATGATGATAAAGGGAATTAATAAACTTAAAAATGAAAAACCAGCTGATGAGCCAGCAGCTCCTACACAAGAGGAATTATTGGCTGAAATTAGAGATTTATTGAAAAATAAATAAACAAATTTTCATTCATAAAAGTTTAAAATTAACAAAAAATCCTCTCAAATTTGAGAGGATTTTTTTATTTCTTTAGTTTTATGGACAGGTTTTTTATCATGTCTTCAGACATTTCTTTTATACCGAATTTATAGTTCAGTCCCCAATCTTTTTTAGCAATGCTGTCATCTATACTTTTAGGCCAGCTTTCTGCTATTTTTTGTCTAAAATCAGGTTCATAAGAGATTTCAAAATCAGGAATAATTTTTTTGATTTCCTCTGCTAATTCTTCTGGTGTGAAAGACATTCCGCCCAAGTTATAAGATGTTCTTACTGAGATACTTTCGCTAGGAGCTTCCATTAGTTTTATTGTTGCATCTAAGGCATCTTCCATGTATAGCATAGGCATGGCGGTTCCTTTTTGGATGAAACTTGTGT
This sequence comes from uncultured Flavobacteriaceae bacterium, assembly GCA_963509715.1. Classification (GTDB taxonomy): domain Bacteria; phylum Bacteroidota; class Bacteroidia; order Flavobacteriales; family Weeksellaceae; genus JABCPE02. Next base: position 9,503 of record CAUPCB010000042.1, read on the forward strand.
ATTTTCCTTTTTCTATTGCTTCATAGAAAATTTCTACGGCATAGTCCGTGGTTCCTCCACCTGCGGGAGTCTGCCATGATATCAGCCCTGGGTATCGGATACTTCTGATATCCACATTGTGTTTTTGGTGATAGTATTCGCATAGTTTTTCACCAGCTACTTTGGTTACTCCGTAGATGGTAGATGGATTGAGTGCAACTTCCTGTTCTACATTATAAGGAGAAATTCCTCTTCCAAAAACAGCGATAGAACTTGGCCAAAATATCTTTTTGATGAGTCCATTTTTCGCCATTTCGCATAGATGAAGTAGTGGATCTAAATTTACATTCCAAGCCAAAAGAGGTTGTTTTTCGGAAGTTCCTGATAGGAGGGAAGCGAGATGATAGACAGTAGTGATATTGTATTCTTTGATGATTTTTTCTAATCCTTGGTGGTCAGTAACATCTAGTTTTATGTATTTTCCAGCGCTGTCTAGTCCTTCTTTTATATAAAGGTCAGAAGCTATTATGTTTTCCTTTCCGTATACGCTGGCAAGTTTTGTTACTAATTCACTTCCTATCTGTCCATTAGCTCCGGTGATGAGAATTTTCTCCGTGTGTTCTTCCATTTTTATTCGTATTTTTCAGCAACGAAATTAAGAAAAATTCAAAAGATAAAAAAGTAAAAAACAAAAAACCTTTAACTTTCCAGTTAAAGGTTTTAAACACCAAATCACAAAATATTAATATGAAAAAAATTACTATTTTCTATTTAAAAGTGACCTGGCTGGGATTCGAACCCAGGACCCATACATTAAAAGTGTATTGCTCTACCAGCTGAGCTACCAGGTCTACAATATGAATGAACAAATATCTTTATTGGTGTCTGCGACTGGATTCGAACCAGCACATCCTTAGGATACCACCCCCTCAAGATGGCGTGTCTACCAATTTCACCACGCAGACTTATTGTCTTTTTAGTGACCTGGCTGGGATTCGAACCCAGGACCCATACATTAAAAGTGTATTGCTCTACCAGCTGAGCTACCAGGTCTCTATCATTACTGTGTCAGTAATTTTTGAGTGGTGCAAAGATAGGTATTTTTTTTTATTATCAAAATTTTTTATCAAATTTGTTGAAAATTTTTGTCATGATAATTACACTTATGGGGTATATGGGGAGTGGTAAGTCTATCGTTTCCAATGAATTAAGTTCTAAATTACGCTTTAAAAATATTGACTTAGATAATGAAATTTCTAGTGAAATAGGGTTGTCTATTCCTGAAATTTTCCAAAAAAAAGGAGAATTATTCTTTAGAAAAAAGGAAAAAGAGATTTTGGAAAGGGTTTTGAGTATGCAAGAAGATGTAGTTTTGAGTCTGGGAGGGGGAACACCATGTTATTATAATAACATAGATCTTATAAATGAAAGATCAGTGAGCGTTTATTTGGTAGCTAATGTCAATGCCTTGGTGAAAAATCTTCTGTATGAAAGAGAAAAAAGACCTCTGATAGCGGGAATAAAGGAAGAAGAATTGCCTAATTTCATAGGACAGCATCTTATGGAAAGGAATCAATACTACTCTAAAGCAAAGGTCACAGTAATGGTGAATGACTGGAATCTTGATAGAATTGTTAGTGATATTTTGACTGAAATAGAAAAATTGGGTTGTGAAATCAAAAATAAAAACTGATCAAAATATCAAGTATGTATCCATAATAAAAACCGAAAGCCAATAATTATAGATTTAATATAATATTGACTTTCGGCGCAGTATAATCATTTATCGTTTATCTTCTATTCCAAATTTTCCCCAAAGACTAGGTTCTATATCTAGTTTTACTCTTTTTTTCATTTGGGAATAGAGTTTGTCTAATTCTTTTAGTTTAGAGTTTATATCTTCTGTTTTTTTCTTGGATTCTGCTTTTAATCCTTCGTTTTCGCTGTTTAAAGTTTCTATTTTTTCTCTTAAATTCTCTAAATTTAGAATAGTATCATCTGTAATCCCAGCAGGAAGATTAGATTTTATCTTTTTTAATCCATCTATTAGAACTTTAGCATTTGTTATTTTTTGAGAATATGTTTTTGTAGCCATATTTATTATTTTAT
>CAUPCB010000043.1:0-11492 GCA_963509715.1 uncultured Flavobacteriaceae bacterium
ATAATTATATTTGCCGAGTTTAAAAATTTAAAAATGAGAAAAATAGCATTCACAGCTCTTGCCTTAGCATCATCTATGGTTTTCGCTCAAGAAAATCAGTCGGCTAAGGATTCTCTGGTAATTTCTAATAAGAAGGAATTAGACTCTTTAAAACTGGAAATACAGTCTTTAAAGGAAATGGTGGCTGCCAATTCAGCCGATAAAAAGGAAGAAAAAAAAGCTTCCAAATGGTATGATAAAATCTCTGTCGGAGGATATGTCCAAGTGAGATACAATGAATTTCTAGAAAATAATCCTAATCTAGGCTGTGAGCAGTGTGACCATTTCTGGGGAAATGAAGCGGATGGACTGTCTTTCAGAAGGTTGAGATTTAAATTCTCTGGGCAGATTACTCCAAGAGTATTTTTCTACATCCAGCCCGATTTTGCTAAAACAGTGGGGGACAAAAAGTATGTAGGGGTTATCAAAGACGCTTATTTTGATTTAGGTTTAAACTCTAAAAACGAATACAAAATTCGTATCGGACAGAGTAAAGTTCCTTTCGGCTACGAGAACCTCCAGTCCAGCAGCGATAGACTTCCTTTGGATAGAAATGATGCTATCAATAGCGGTCTAAAAGATGAAAGGGATTTGGGTGTTTATTTCTTGTGGGCGAGGGAGAAGGAGAAAGAGATTATGGAGTATCTTTACAAAAAAGGCCTAAAACACTCGGGAGATTTTGGGGTTTTCGCCTTGGGATTCTATAACGGGCAAACGGGGAATAACTATGATAAGAACAAAAAATTCCATTGGGTGGCTAGATTTTCATACCCATTTAAGGTAGGAAATCAGATTATAGAACCTGGGATACAGGCTTATACAGGGAAATTTGTCTTGCCTAAAACAAATGAGAGAACAATTACCCATACTAACAAAGAATATTTAGACCAAAGAATAGCGGCATCATTTGTTCTTTATCCACAGCCGTTTGGTATACAGGCGGAATATAACATCGGTAAAGGTCCTGAATATGATGCAGCTACAAATTCAGTAGAAGTTAAAAGCCTATATGGTGGGTATGCGACATTCTCTTATTTTATCAATAAATGGGACCAAAAGTTCATTCCATTCGTAAGACTTCAGCACTACAAAGGTGGAAAAAAACACGAGTTGGATGCTAGAAGCTACAATGTAAAAGAAATGGAAATAGGACTAGAATGGCATCCGTTCAAAGCCTTTGAACTTGTAGCGATGTACACTATATCAGACAGAGCTCACAAAGATTTCGCAAATCCTAACTACCACGAAAAAGGAGGTTTGATAAGATTGCAAGCACAATTAAAATTCTAACCAAATACAAAAAAGACTTATCACTATGATAAGTCTTTTTTTTGTTAATGATTAAATAACTCCTAATTCTTTTCCCACTTTCTCAAAAGCTGCGATGGCTTTGTCTAGGTGTTCCTTGGTGTGGGCAGCAGAGAGCTGAACTCGTATTCTTGCTTTTTCTTTCGGTACCACTGGATAGAAGAAACCTATCACATAGATGCCTTCATCCATTAGTTTTTCAGCCATTTTTTGTGAAAGTTTGGCATCGTAGAGCATCACTGGGACGATTGCCGCATCACCATCTGGAATGTCAAATCCTCTGGCTTTCATTTCAGAACGGAAATATTGGGCATTTTCCATTACTTTGTTTCTCAGGGAAGTGTCTTTGGATAGCATTTCTAGCACTTTTGTCGCTGCTCCTACAATCCCTGGTGCTAGTGAATTAGAGAAAAGATAAGGGCGGGAACGCTGTCTTAGCATGTCTATAATTTCTTTTTTTCCTGATGTGAAACCACCCATAGCACCGCCAAGAGCTTTCCCAAGGGTAGAAGTAATGATATCCACTCGGCTCATCACATCATTAGCTTCGTGAGTTCCTCGCCCTGTTTTTCCGATAAATCCTGTGGCGTGGCTGTCATCCACCATTACTAAAGCATCATATTTTTCAGCCAAATCATACACTCCTTTTAGATTAGCCACGATGCCGTCCATAGAGAAAACGCCGTCTGTTATGATGATTTTAAAGCGGTGGTTTTTCTCCGAAGCAGCTTTCAGCTGGGCTTCCAGATCCTCCATATTATTGTTCTTGTAGCGGTATCTTGCTGCTTTACAAAGTCTTACACCATCGATGATGGAAGCATGGTTCAGCTCATCAGAAATAATGGCATCTTGGTCAGTGAAAAGCGGTTCGAAAACTCCGCCATTTGCATCAAAAGCAGCAGCGTAGAGGATAGTGTCTTCCATTCCTAAAAACTCAGAAATTTTGTTTTCCAAATTCTTGTGAATATCCTGTGTTCCACAGATGAACCTTACAGAAGACATTCCGTATCCGTGTGTATCCATCGTGCTTTGCGATGCTTTTATAACCTCTGGATGATTAGAAAGCCCAAGGTAATTATTCGCACAGAAATTCAGTAGTTTTTTTCCATTGGCTACGATTTCGGCATCTTGTGAAGAAGTGATGATGCGCTCTCTCTTGTAGAGACCATCATTTTCTATTTGAGTCAATTCATTTTGAAGATGAGATAAAAATTTTGAACTAAGCATATCTATATTTTTTATAAATTACAATGATAAAAAGTTTTGGAGGGTTCGCTGTGCTTCTGCAACATCGTGAACACGCAGGATTTTAGCTCCTTTTTTCAGCATTTTTAGGTGGAGCTGCTGGGTTTCTTCATTGATATCATGAGGCGATTTCCCAAGAGGTTTATAAATAAAGGATTTTCGTGAAATTCCTACTAAAATAGGATATCTTCCGAAGGAAATATGTTCTAATTCTTCCACCATTTGTTTTTGATTTTCAATAGTTTTCCCAAAACCAAAACCAGGGTCAAGGATAATATCTTTTACTCCCAAATCCAATAGTTCTGCTGTTTTTTTGGAAAAGAACTGATTTAGAGCGAGGATAATATCTTGATAATCTCCCTTTTCGTGCATGGTTTCGTAGGTGGAATTGCCATGGGTCAGGATGTATGGAAGCTGTGTTTTGGCAGCCGTAGGGAACATATTAGGGTCGTATTGTCCGCCAGAAATATCGTTGATGATGTCAATGCCCTCATTGTACCCAAAATAAGCAGCCTCTCTATGAAAAGTATCCAGTGAAATCAATGCCTGAGGAAATTCCTTTTTGATGCCTGAAATGATTTTTCCCAGTCGGCTAATTTCCTCATTTGCAGTGAGAAATGTAGCATTCGGGCGGGTAGATTGTGCGCCTATATCTATGATAGAAGCTCCTTCGGAAAGCATTTTTTCGGTTTGTTTCAAAGCCGAAACTTCATCATTAAATTTTCCTCCATCAGAGAAGCTGTCTGGTGTCAGGTTGAGAATTCCCATGATTTTCGGAGTAGTCAAGTCCAGAAGAGCACCACGGCAATTGATAGAAAACGACTGTAAATTTTTCATACTACAAAAATAATAATTTCTTATCTTTGGGCGAATATTTTATTAAAATGCAAAACACTATAAATCAATATAATGAAATTTCTGCAGTTTGTAGAAGTCTTTTTGAGAAGAAATTAGCAGATTATGGAGCAGCGTGGCGAGTGCTGCGTCCCAGCTCGGTGACGGACCAAATTTACATCAAAGTTAATAGAATCCGAACTCTGCAAATGACCGACAAAAAGATGATAGACGAAGATGAAGAGGAGGGATTTATAGCGATTGTGAATTATTCCGTTATCGCTCTTATCCAGCTGGATAGAGGAGTTTCAGAGGTTTTAGGCAAAGAAGACAAAGCCGAAATTATGGCGCTTTATGATGATTTTATCCAAAAAGCAAGAGACCTTATGGAGAAGAAAAATCACGATTATGGCGAAGTTTGGCGTGAGATGAGAATCAGCTCAATGACTGATTTGATTTATCAAAAAATATTGAGAACCAAGCAGATAGAGGACAACGAAGGTAAAACATTAGTATCCGAAGGCTTGGAGGCAAACTACTTTGATATGCTGAATTACGCAGTTTTCTGCCTTATAAAATTATCCGAAAAATAGAATCAGCTAAATTCTACATAGATTTTTTCGCCGATATTTAGTCCCATCAGAGGAGCGGCTCCATTGGTCTTACTTCCTTTGTACATGGCGATTTCCAGCAAATCAGCTTCATTGAATAAAGCCAATTCTTTCGCTAAGAAAAGATTTTCCTTTTCCCAATCTGTGATAATATCAGTATGTTTTTTGACTATATTTTTCATCGAACACTCCCTAAATTTTACAGTAAAATTTTGGTTTCCTGAAAGATATTTTTCAAAAATTTCCTTGCTGATATTAGAAACAGCATTCCCAAAATGGTCGATATAGACTATTTCTCCTGCAATCATTTTTTCGGCTTCATTATAGTTAGGTTTTGGGAAAACCACTTCTTTTATGTCTGTGATTTGCTTTCCTATAAGTTTGGCTTTATTTCCTTTGTGTAGATGTACAGCCACAGGCACAAAAATATCTATGGGTGTGAATATTCTATCATCATCAGACGCATTGTGAGAAATTTCATAGATTTTTTCAGGTTTTGTCTCTGGAAAAATTAAGCTGAAAAGCCCATTATCAGGCATTATGAAATAATGTCCGTTTGCTTCCAAGACTAAAAATTTTCTATCTTTATGATAAAAACAATCCACTGCTATCATGTGGATGCTCCCTTTCGGAAAATGTGAATAGGAGTTTCTGACAATATATGCAGTTTGTATAATGTCGTGAGGCTCAATATGATGCGTAATATCTACAATAGGAATATTCTTCTCCAAACTGAGAATACATCCTTTAATGCTTGCAACTTTATGGTCTTTTGTCCCTAAATCTGTAGTAAGTGTAATAATCGGCATCGTATTTTTTCTATTTTACAAAGATATTGCTTATTTTTGGATATTTAAAACAATAAATTTTTAATAAAATAAATGTTTGAATTAAATTATGAAATAAAAGATATTGACATCAAAACTTTCTATGGTGTTCAAAATCAATATTTTAACTTAATAAAATCTACATTCCCAACCCTGAAAATCACAGGGCGAGATTGTTATATTTTTGCGGCTGGAAATCAGCAGGCATTGGATATTTTAGAGCAAAAACTGGATGATATTGTTAAATTTATTCAAAGCCACCATACAATAGAGCTGAAAGATGTAGAAAATATTTTGAGTATAAAAGATGAAACCGAAAAACAGCTGATTTTCGACCAAGACATCATTGTAAAAGGTGTTAATGGAAAAATAATAAAGGCAAAAACGACCAATCTAAAAAAACTAGTCAAAGAATCCGAAAAAAAGGATATGGTTTTCGCCATAGGTCCTGCGGGAACAGGGAAAACTTACACGAGTGTAGCTTTGGCAGTGAAAGCTCTTAAAGAAAAAAATGTGAAACGCATCATTCTCACAAGGCCAGCCGTGGAGGCAGGGGAGAGTTTAGGATTTCTCCCAGGGGATTTGAAGGAAAAGCTGGATCCGTATTTACAGCCGTTATATGATGCGCTTCGTGATATGATTCCACATGAAAGATTGGAAAATTTTATAGAGAAAAGGGTAATAGAAGTGGCTCCGCTGGCTTTTATGCGAGGGAGAACCTTGGATGATGCTTTTGTAATTTTAGACGAAGCCCAGAATACGACTCATTCACAGATGAAAATGTTTCTTACGAGAATGGGAATGAATGCTAAATTCATCATTACAGGAGACCCGAGCCAGATAGATTTGCCTAAAAATCAGCAGTCTGGTTTACAGGAAGCTATGAAAATCCTCCGAAATGTAGAAGAAATAGGATTTATACATCTGAATGAATCTGATGTAGTAAGGCATCCTATCGTGAAAAAAATAATTTTGGCGTATAACCAAAGTGAAAAGAAATAAAAAAAGCCCATGATCTCATGGGCTTTTGAATTATACCTAAGGTCAGATTAGAAACCTCTACCTTTGATTCTTGCTTTTTTACCTCTAAGGCTTCTGAAGTAGTAGATTCTAGCTCTTCTAACTTTACCTCTCTTATCAACTTCTATTTTTTGTAGAGCAGGCATGTTGATAGGGAATACTCTTTCTACACCTACATCACCACTCATTTTTCTGATAGTGAATGTTTTAGTAGCTCCAGTTCCTCTTAACTGAATAACAACTCCCTTGAAGAACTGAGTTCTTGTTTTCTGTCCTTCTTTGATTTCGTAATAAACAGTGATCGTATCACCAGCTTTAAATTCAGGAAACTCTTTCTTTGTAATGTACTTGTCCTGAACATACTTAATTAAGTCCATTTTTATATATAAATAAAAGGTTTAAAGTCAAACAACATACACGGCTCTCGTCAGAGGTTGATTAACGAGGTGCAAATTTAATAAAAAAAATTATATAGACAAATATTGTAAGCAAAATTTAAGGCTCAAAAACCTCAAATTTTCCATTTTCATAAAAGAAAACGATTTTTTTAATATCATTTCCTTTTTCGCTGGGAGTTTCTGTTTCTGGAATACTCTTGTTTTCTGAAATTTCTGGAGGGTTTTCTACTATATTATATATAGGTTCTGGAATTTCAGTTTTTTTAGGTTTTTCTTCCTCTTGCTTCGTTTCTGTTTCTTGAGGAGGAATAGAAAAAAGCCCTGTAATTATAGGTTCATCATCATGATCTTCATTTAATTTACTTTCTTCTAATAAATAGGAAGAAGGAGTAGAGGCTGTTTCTTCTTCAGAAAAAACCATTGTCCCTTTTCCTTCGATGAGCCATTCCCATTGTATCTCAGGAAATCTATCTTTTATTTTCATGAGAAAATCAAGAGAAGGTTTGTTCCTTCCAGAAAGAACATGAGAAATATTAGATCGATGAACTCCTATTTCATCTGCAAATTCAGACAAGGATAATTCAGAATAATTGATAATTTTTTGAACTCGACTGTTTAAATCCATATACAAATGTAAAAAACATATTTTACATTTGTAAAAACATTTGTAAATTATTTGATTTTTGTTTTAGTTACATTTGTAAATAGATTTATAAACAGTTCATTTTTAACAAATTATAAGCTATTTATTTGTAAAAATATTTTTCTAAAATTATTATGATTTTTTATCTGGAACTAATAATGATGCAAAAATACTTACACTTAAAATTCCCAAAATTATCATTAGAGAATGAGATGTAGTGAAGCCCCATTCGTTTAGGTACGAATGTAAAATCATTTTTAGACCAATGAAAACCAATAAAAACGCCAATCCAATTTTCAGATATTTAAACTTATCAATAATTCCTGCCAGTAAAAAGAACATAGAACGAAGTCCTAAGATGGCAAAAATATTGGAAAAAAACACGATATAAGGGTCTTTGGTTACAGAGAAAATAGCAGGAATGGAATCCACCGCGAAGATGAGATCTGTAAATTCTATAATAATCAAAACAAGGAATAGTGGAGTTATTTTTCTTACACCATCTATTATTACAAAAAAATTATTGCCTACAAATTGGTTATGAACCTTGAAAAATCTATTCGCAAACTTTACGACAGGGTGGTTTTCAGTGTCTATTTTCTCCTCATCTTCGGGCATAAACATTTTTGCTCCTGTGAAAATAAGAAAACCTCCAAAAATGTACATAATCCAGTTAAACTTAGTAATCAGGGCTGCTCCTATGAAAATGAAGATAAAACGCATCACGATAGCCCCTAAAACTCCCCAAAATAAAACCCTGTGATAGTTCTCCTTTTCTACATTAAAGGCAGTGAATATAAGAACAATTACAAAAATATTATCCACAGAAAGAGCTTTTTCCACGATGTATCCTGTCATGTATTCAAGCCCTAAATTCATATTATAAAGCTGGATGTTGTGTTCTAGATTATTAGGAATGATATCCACGGGATGAGAGTTTTTATTTATGATGTATTGGAGTTTTTCCATGCTGTCGATGCCGTGGAGTAGGTGACCATAGCTGACCAACATAAAATAAAAAACTACAGAAATGAATATCATGAAAAAGCTCATAAATCCAGCTTGTTTTAAGCTGATGTTTCCTGTTTTTTTAGCAAAAACACCTAAATCTAATGCTAATATTAAACCAATAAATAATAAAAAACTTACTAAAAATATAATCTCGTTTGACATTGTTACAAAGTTTATTTCGCAAATATATTGAATAAAAAATGATTTAAAATAACAAATGTAAACAGTAAATTTTAACACAAAAGTAAAAGCAGGAGTTTTACAAATGTTTTATTCAAAAACCCTAGAAAATAGTGATTTCTATAGTTAAAGTAAAATTAAAAACAACATTATATAAAACTTATAAAAGTCTGATTTTTAATGAATAACAAAATGTAATTAAATGAAATACAATTAACAATCTTATATACTGACAAATTGACAGAAGTGGATTAGGATAATAAGATTTTCAATACACATTTGTAAAGTAAAATTATCGTATTTTTGCAGAAATTTTCAAGGTAACAAAATATGCTGTTTAAATATTTTAAAAATGTAAACTTCCCGAATCGCTATATTTCTCCCGAAAAATTGTTTTCATACTTAGAAGAGAATTATGACGCGGAAATTCAGGAAATAGGAAAATCAACTTTAGGGAAACCAATTTATCTTTTTTCTAAAGGAACAGGAAAAACTTCTGTGCTGGCTTGGTCGCAGATGCACGGAAATGAAAGCAATGCAACTTTGGCGATGCTGGATCTATTGACTTCGTTAGAAAAAAATCCTGTGGCTGATTTTTGGGATAAAATTCGTTTAGATTTTATTTTTATGCTCAATCCTGATGGCTCAGAAATTTGGACAAGAAGGAATATTTTAGAAATAGACATAAATAGAGATTTTCTAAAAGAATCTAGCATCGAGATGAAAATCTTGAAAAAACAGGCTTTCTCTAAAAAATATAATTATGCCCTAAACCTGCACGAGCAGAGGACTATTTTTAGTACTGATTTTGAGAATCCTGCTACGCTTTCGTTTCTTTCGCCTTCGGAGGATGTGGAGAGAAATTTAACGAAAAATAGGAAAAAAAGTATGGCTGTGATTGCCGAGATTTATCAACAATTAAAATCTGAAATTCCTAATAATATAGGGCGCTATACGGATACTTTTTACCCTACATCTTCGGGGGATAATTTTATGAAAGCAGGAATCCCAGTTATTTTGTTTGAAGGTGGGCATTTTATTGATGATTATAAAAGAGAAAAAACGAGAGAATTTTACACGAAAGCTTTATTTTATGCGTTGCAGGCGATAGGGAATTTGAAGGGAGAAGTGTCTGGCTATGAAAGTTATTTTGAAATTCCAGAAAATAAAGAATCTCACTATGATATTATATATAGAAATGTGAGGTTAAATACTGATTTTGAATGTGTTTTGGATATTGCAGTCCAATATAAAGAAATTAAGACCAAAGCTAGCGAAGAGATAGAATTTATCCCTTATGTAGCGGAAGTGGGAGATATTGGGAAAAAGAAGGGGTGGAAGGAGATAGACTGCACGGGTAAGAAATTTGTTTGTGATAAAAAATATCCTAAAATAGATGCTCCTATGGAGTTTCAGATAATTTAAATTTTAAGGAATAATGCCTATTTTTAAGGAACTAATATCAAAGCAGACTCAAATTTTGATTTGGAAATATTCAGAGGAAGAAGAATTTTCTGCTGATTTGATTTCGGATGAAAAAGAATTTGAAAATTTAAAGCAAAAATCACCTAAAAGACTGATAGAAAAACAAATGGTAAGGCAAATGCTCAAAAAAATCCAGCCTAATCATAAAATCAGATACTATGAAAATGGGCAGCCATACTTGGAGCCATTTGATAAGTTCGTGTCGGTCAGCCATTCTTTTCCTTATGCGGTTTTGGCGATTTCTGAAAAAAAAATAGGAGTAGATATAGAGCAGATAAAAGATAGAATTGGTAAAATCAAACATAAATTCCTGCATCCCAATGAAATAGATTGGCTCAGTAGGGCAGAATCTGGAATAGAGTATCTGACGGCTATCTGGTGCATAAAAGAGGCTTTATTCAAAATACATTCCTCGAAACAATGGTCTTTTAAGGAATTTTATGTTGTTGATGAATTTCTTTTAGATCAATTTTCTAAAATAAAATGCAAGGTTTTTGATAAGGATAGAGAAGATAAATTTTTAGCTTATTTAGAAAAAATTGAAAATTATTATCTAGCAATAATAGAGGAACAATAAAAAATAGCACCACAAATTATGGTGCTATTTTTTATTTATGAATATTTGTTTTTACTCACTAATGTCCCAAACAAGTCCAAATCTAAGGGTGTTATCCAGTGCGTTATTGATTTTAGCAGTATTGATAAGATAGGAAACATCAAGTCCAAAAGATTTGTATTTCAGTCCTACACCTATAGTCGCAAACTGTCTTCCTCCCTGCTCAGCACTTTCATGGAAGTATCCTGTTCTTATATCAAAAGTATCATTATATGAATAATCAGCAGCAATGCTGTACATTACACTTTTTTTATTGCTGAAAGATTTACCCATACCATTGATTACACTTACATCAGGATATGAATAAGAAACTCTGTTAGTAACAGGATCTACCACAGCTTCAGTTCCTGGAACTAATAGTTTTGATGCTTCTAAAGTAAGTCCCAAACGATTTTCCCCATCAAGGAATAAATCATATCCAGCTCCCAATCTTGCAATAGTAGGAAGGTAAGATTTTGAGTCTATACTTTTGCTATAGTTAAGCTTTGGCCCTACATTTTGAATGGCAAAACCACCTCTTACTCTACCTTCTTTCTCACCAAAACTTTGCATTTTAGGAGATTGGTAGTATCCAGCAATATCTACAGCAAATGTATTGGCTGCTTGTAATGTGCTGCTGCTTTGTCCTAAACTAGACAAGTCTGAACGGATATATCTACCCGTAACCGCCATTGAAAAACTTTCAGAAAGTTTTAGAGCATAGGCTAAATCGATAGAGAATTCATTAGGTTTAGACTGTCCTTCACTTACTGCAACTCCTCCTACGATTCTAGACAAATCCACTGTTCCCATGTTAAAGTAATAGATACTTGCGCTCAGTGTACTTCTATCTTCTTCTCCCAGTTTTGTGTAAAAAGAACCATATAATAAGAATATATCATTGGTAATTTTATTCATATATGGAGTGAAACTAACACCCACAGATGTCTTTGCATTAGCAAAAGGGTATTTCGCTGCATTCCAGTATTGAGAATAGGTGTCTGGTGTAGTAGCTACTCCTTGGTCAGCCATACCTCCTGAACGCGCATCTGGAGCTATTCTTAGGAAAGGAGCCCCTGTTAATACAGGACGAATGTTTGTAAGATCTTGAGAATAAGCATTAGCAACTACTCCCAATCCTAACATGATGATAAGTTTTTTGTTCAAATTCATATTAATGTTTTAATAATCATGCAAAAATAAAAATTTTAATTTAAAATTTATGATGTTTTTATCTTTTTTAGTTTAAAAAAGATATATTTGTATTAAAGTATATGGTTATATGAAATAACAAAT
>CAUPCB010000044.1:0-10265 GCA_963509715.1 uncultured Flavobacteriaceae bacterium
TGGTTTTGAGTATCCGTAGGAGATTTATTTAAAGTAAAAGATTAGATAATCAAAATAAATGATTGAAAATAAAATAATATCAAAATAAGCATAAAAAGAAAATAAAGAAATGTATATATTAAATTATTTATTTTATAAATATTACTGGTTTCAAGTCAGGGTGGGTAATAAAGATAACGCTGTATTTAATACTATTTTGATGATTACATTAATCATATCTCTCTATATATCTGCTGGTTTCATGGCATTTGTTTTTTTTATAATAACCAATGTGAAAATCAAAATACAACCCTTTTATGGGATAATAATAGGAGGAGTTATTTTCTTTTTGTTAATGTATATTTTTTCATACAAGCAAAAATACAAGAGGATTATAATCGATAAAAAATATAAAGATAAAAGTAATTTTATAGCTATTATATTGCCTATTCTTGTATTTTTATTATTCAATGGTCTTTGGATTTTTAAAATATCCCAAAACTAACATTTATTTACATCCTAAATGCTTGATAATTAATAAAAAGCAGACTATACTACTATTTAAAGCAATGATGAATAAAAGTAAAATAATATCATATTTGAATAAAATGAAAACATTACAGAAAATAAATACAATAACACTCTTTCTATGTTTAGTTAGCAGCAAACTTTATTCTCAAGAAGCAAACGGTTTTTATTTAACAAAAGACACAATTAAAATATCAGACCCTATAATAATCTCTGTAAAAGGAAAAGCAGGTAAAATAATAACCAGTTCCCAAGAATATAATAAAATAACCAATATTGAGAAATTATTAAATGATAACAAAGCCTTTTTATATTTTGATGATAGTATGGGATTAGGTTTTTACATCAATGATATTTGGAGAAAAAACAACTTTAAAATTTCAGAATGTGACTGTTGTGATAAAAAGAAAACTATAGTTAAAGGAAATACAACCCTGACCAAACTACCATTGACAAGATTTTATTTAGGCTTTACAAAAGTATCTTTCTATAATAAAAAGACTATTACTATTGATAAAAAGAAATTTCTCATAAAAAATAAAGAAAATTTCTATCCGATACTTTTCCCTTTATGTGACTAAAATGAGAAACCTAAAATAGTTATCACTTTTATTCTAAAAAAGCAGCAAAACCTTAAAATCATCCAAAATAAATCAATCTCACTTTTGATAGATTTTTGGTGGTAAATAAAAAGATATGATGAATTTTATATAGTTTATTTTAAAATAAAATTGGATAATGAAAAAATAAGTGAGAGAAAGTAAAATAAAAATTAAAAAATATAAGGAATGGACAATTTAATTAAATTTAAAATAATACTTTTGTAAAAAAATCTATGAGAAAAAATATTTGTATTATCACTTTAGGTTTTATATTAACTTCCTGCTTTGTTTCAAATGAAAATAGTTTGAAATCTGTTCAAGATTATTCAACAGAAAATGTAAATATAAAATCAAATAAAGTTGTAGATGCAGAAATTATATTTGTAAATGGAGAGAAAGTAAAAACTAAATTACAAGCATTAAAGTCAGCTGATGGTAGTTTGGACGAAGCTTCTATAACACAATATTTTGCGATTTATGATAAAGATGGGAAAAGAAATTTTTTGACTAATAAAGTCGTAAAGGAAATGAGAATTTTGGATTATGCTAATGAGAAAAGAATTTTTAAAAATAGATCAAATTACCCAAATGCTTTACAAGAATTAGTATATGATGGAAGAATAAAATGGTATGTAGAATATACTTTTAAAGGATTAGGAGATAAAAAAATAGTAAATTATTTTGTTGATGAAGAGGCGAGGAGAGAGGTTCGATGGGATCAATATGATTTTAGAAAGAAATTTAAAGAATTTACAAATTCAAATATAGAAGTTTTGGAGGATATTGAAAAAGTAGATAAAAATAATAAATTAGAAATAATAAAGATTTTAAGGAAGTATGAAAATTTATAAAATAATAAGGATATGAAATTATTAGAAGGAAAAGTAGCTCTCATCACAGGTGCAGCTACAGGTATCGGAAAAAGAATAGCAGAAGTTTTTGCAGAGCAGGGAGCTAAAATAGCATTCTCCCACATCGGTCCAGATGACTTAGCAAAACAAGTAGAAGCAGACCTGAATAAAATCACCACAGCTAAAGAATACCACTCTAATGCTGCCGATTTTGATGAGGCTCAGAAACTGATTGACGATGTTATCGCAGACTTCGGGCAGATAGATATCCTTGTGAATAATGCAGGAATTACCCGAGACAATCTTCTCCTTAGAATGAGCAAAGAGGAGTGGGACATCATCATGAAAGTGAATTTGGATTCTGTTTTCAACCTTACAAAAGCAGCCATCAAACCTATGATGAAAGCAAGAACAGGGTCTATTATCAACATGGCTTCTGTGGTAGGTGTGAAAGGAAACGCAGGGCAGGCAAACTACGCAGCTTCTAAAGCTGGTGTTATCGGATTTTCTAAATCTGTTGCTTTGGAACTAGGTTCTAGAAATATCCGTTGTAACGCTGTGGCGCCAGGTTTCATAGAAACAGAAATGACAGCGAAACTAAGCCCAGAAGTGGTACAAGGCTGGAGAGATGCCATCCCGTTAAAGAGAGGAGGACAGACTACCGATGTAGCCAATACATGCCTATTCTTGGCAAGTGACTTGTCTTCCTATGTTACAGGACAGGTTATCAATGTAGATGGCGGTATGCTTACTTAAAAATAATTCCCTTTATTTTCTAAAGGGAATTTTTATTTTTCATAGGAACAAGTTAATAATACTCTTTTAAATACAAGCTTTAACAATTTGGACTAATATCCAAATTCCTATGATAGTTGGAATGAGCCCTATTACAAAATGAATTAATACTGCTCCACATCCTTTTGTGTCCTCATCTTCAGATTGAAATAATAAAAATCCTATTATAATAGCCACAAGTATAATAACAACTATTGTCATAAAAATTTATTTAATTGATTTTACATTTATTATATTGTCATAGATTAAATTATTGAATGTTTTTATTAGTATCATTCAGTAATTTAGAATAATCAAAATATTGATAAATTTCTAACATAATGTGACTATCATTAGTTTGATAGGATACAGAGCCTTTATTTGTGTCTGTGAATAAACGAAAGTAAGTTTTTGAATACATAACTATTGTAATTATAAGTTTCAGCGAAATTATAACATATCAAGCTAAATATCTTTTTTAAAAATTACTAATAGAGGAAAGAAATTACTGATTAAAATTTTATTTTTAAATTTGAAAAAAAATATTATGAGTTTAGGAGAAAAGTTGAAACAAGCAAGATTAAACAAAAATTTTTCACAAGAGTATATGGCAGAAATGCTTAATGTTTCTCAGAAAACATATTCTAATTTTGAAAATGATAAGACAGTGCCAAGTTTCTCACAAATCGAAGAAATTTCTAAATTATTAGAAGTAAGTATTTTGAGTTTTTTAAAAAATGAAGCACTATCATTTTATAATACAGATAATAAAGGAGGAAATAATGGGTTAGTAATAAATCAAATGTCAGATAAAATTGTAGAACAATATGAACTTCGTATAAAAGGATTAGAAGAAGAAATATCATATCTCAAAAATCTGTTAGAAAAATTTATAAAATAAAAAAACATTTCTTTTGTAATATGTAAATTATTTTTTCGTTCTAATAGAAAAATCAAACATAATGAAAAATTTATTATCAGGAATTTTATTCCTTCTCGGTGTGGCGTGCTCTTTTGCACAGAATGATAGAAATGTCGGCGATTTTACTTCTCTGAAAGTCTATGACAGGATTTCCGTAGAACTTATAGAATCCAAGAAAAACAAAGTGGAAATCATAGGCGACGGCAGTTCGAAAATCCAAGTAATCAATAAAAACGGCGAACTAAAAATCCGTACCCAAACTATGAAACTCCTGCAGGGAGATGATGTTAAAGTAAAGGTTTATTACAATGACCTTAGCGATATTCAGGCGAGCCAAGGTTCAGAAATCATTTCTGATGATGTATTGAAAGCCAATCTACTGAAAATCACTGCTAATGAAGGTTCTAAAATCCAACTGAAAGTAGATGTAAAACAGCTGAATGTAAGAGGAAACTCGGGCGGCGAAGTAGAGCTTTCAGGGAATGCAGATGTTCAAGAAATCGTGATGAACTCTGGCGCAAAATACAAAGGCGATGACAACGAGGGCGAAAATGTCTCCGTAACTGTAAATGCAGGCGGAAAGGCAGAAGTCTACGCTTCCAAAGCTGTAAATGCCACCGTGAGAGCAGGTGGAAAAATAGAAATCCACGGAAATCCGAAACAAAGAGATGTAAAAAAAGTAGTAGGCGGAGTTATAGAGTTTAAATAAAAAAATAAGCACCCAGATTATTCTGGGTGTTTTTTTATTCCGAAAAAAGATTTTCTTCTTCCTTTTCGAAGAAGGTATCTATCAGTAGATTTTCTTTTTGTGATGCTGCTACAGCCAGCTTGTCGGCTCTTTCGTTTTGTGGATGTCCTGCGTGGCCTTTTATCCAGTGGAAAGTAGGTTTATACTTGCTGAAAAGTGGGATAAATTTTCGCCACAGATCAGGATTTTTCACATTTTTAAAGCCTTTTTTTATCCAGCCAAGAATCCAGTTTTTATTTACCGCATCGGCTACATACTTACTGTCGGTAAAGATATGAATATCATGCCCTTCTTCTTTCAGATTTTCTAGAGCTGTGATTACCGCGAGGAGTTCCATACGGTTGTTGGTCGTTAGCCGATACCCTTCCGAAAAGCATTTTTCATAGTTTTTCTCTGGAGCCTGCATGATAATGCCATAGCCGCCTTTCCCTGGGTTGCCGCTGCACGCTCCATCGGTATAGATTTCTATCTTCATATTTTTAGAAAGGCATATCATCTTCATCGTTCATAGATGAAGCGGAAAGATTGTTTTTAGGTAAATCAAATGCTGCCGAAGGGTCTATGCTTACTCGGATATTATCAAAAGCATTCTGATTTGGCTGAGTATAAGAAGGCTGCTCATTAGTTCCAAATAAATCCAAATCCGAGAACTTTGCTAAACTTGATTGGAACGAAAGTCTCACATCTGTAACGGCTCCATTCCTGTGCTTTCCGATGATGAGCTCCGCCTGTCCCGCAGAAGGACTTCCGTCTTCCCAGTTTTCTATTTTGTAATATTCAGGACGGAAGAGGAAAGAAACGATATCGGCATCCTGCTCAATCGCTCCTGATTCCCTCAAATCCGAAAGCTGCGGGCGTTTGTTAGGTCTTCCTTCCACACTTCTGGATAACTGAGAAAGAGCAATCACAGGGACATTAAGTTCTTTTGCGATGGCTTTTAGGGAACGTGAAATAGTAGCAATTTCCTGCTCTCTGTTTCCTGAGCCTTTTCCTCCATTATTTGCGGTCATCAGCTGGAGATAATCCACCATGATGATTTTCACGCCATGCTGCATTACAAGTCTTCGGCATTTAGCCCTAAAATCAAATACAGAAAGCGCAGGTGTTTCATCTATGTAGAGAGGAGCGTTTTCCAGCTCAGATACATTGTTAAACAGTCTTTGCCATTCCTCATCACTCATTTGTCCTTTTCTCAGTTTTTCAGATGAAATACCCGTTTCGGAGGCGATCATCCTTGTGATGAGCTGTACAGAGGCCATCTCTAATGAGAAAAGCGCCATTGGAATTTGATGCTGAACGGCAATGTTTCTTGCCATGGAAAGCAGGAAAGCTGTTTTACCCATCGCAGGACGGGCAGCAATGATGATGAGGTCAGAATTTTGCCAGCCGCCAGTTTCTTTATCAACATCTCTAAAGCCCGAAGGAATACCAGAAAGCCCTTCCTTGTCTTTTAGAGCTTTGATTTTATCGATGGCTTCCTTTACCAAAGAGTTGGCCGTATCGAAACCTTTTTTGATGGTTCCGTTTGTGATTTCAAAGAAACCCTGCTCGGCTTTATCCAAAAGCTCAAAAACATCGGTAGATTCTTTGTAAGAACTGTCAATAACATTGGCAGAAACATTGATAAGTGAGCGAAGAATGTATTTCTCCAAAATGATTCTCACATGGTATTCTATATGCGCAGAAGAACTCACCACTGTGGTAAGGTCTATGATGTAGTGGTCGCCTCCCGCCAAGCTGAGTTTTTCGGTGCGTTTCAGTTCCTGAATTACAGTCACCATATCCACAGGATGGTTGTTCTCATAGAGTTTTAGAATCGCTCTGAAAATTTCCTGATGTCTCGGGTCGTAGAAAACCTCTGGTTTTAGCAAATCTATGGAGTGGTCTAAGCCTTTCTTGTCAATCAAAAAAGTCCCGATTACAAGTTTTTCAAATTCTACTGCATTAGGCGGAACTTTCCCTTGAGAAATAGACAGTTCCTTTGCAAAATTTCCATGTGTGAGAGATGATAATGTTTCTTTTTGTACCATGGGACAAAGATAAAGATTAAACTCTCAAAATTCCACGCAATGTTGAAAAGTAACTATAAATTACAACAAATAATTATAAATCAGTAAATTACAAGTTTTAAGAATGTTAATAAAATTGCATAAAAAAATCCAGTAACGCATACTGGATTTTTCTGATTTTTTTAAAGTTCCTCTTCAGGTTCATTGTTTTCAATGATGATCTCCTCATTTTTTGTCTTTAGCTCTTGATGAGGAATTTCGCTTTTTCCTTTTAGATATTCAGGAAGATTAAGCCCAGCCATATTGAATAAATCATTCAGAGGCGGTACAGTTTTCATCATTCCTGAAACGAAATTAGCTGTGGAAGTATTTCCGTCAGGATTGTTCCCGCTGTCCCAAACTGTAACTTTATCAATTTTAATATTTTTAACGGCTTCCACCTGAGTTTTAACCAATTCAGGAAGTTTTTCAATAAGCAGTAATTGGAACGCAGAGTTGGTATCTCCACCAGCGGCTTTTACCACTTGGTCATAACCTTCAGCCTGTTTTGTAAGGATTTCAAGGAGACCTTTTGCTTCGGCTTCCATTTTCAGGTAGATAGCATCGGCTTCCCCTTTGGCTTTCAGTCTGATTTTTTCGGCTTCTGCTTCTGCGTCGATGATGGCTTTTTGTCTGGAGATTTCCGCAGGAACTACAATGTTGGCATTTTGCGTAGAACGCTCTCTTTCAGCTCTCGCAGCTTCCGCTTTTTGTTCGGCTAAATAAGATTCCTCAAGGGCTTTCGCAGCCTGAACTTTCTCGGCTGTGATTGCTATTTTGAGGGCTTCGGCTTCTTTTTCTCTTCTCTGCGCATCGGAATTTGCGATGGTTATTTTCGCTTCGTTTTCCCCTTTTACGGCAAGGGAATTTGCAAGTGAAGTCGCAATTCTTGATTCCTTTTCAGCTTCGGCTTTACCGATGGACTCATCTTTCACAGCAGATGCGATGCTGATTTCTCTGTCTTTTTGAGTAATCGCAATTTTTACATCTCTATCTCTGTTGGTTTCCGCGATTTGTACATCTTTCTCTCTGTCGGCCTCTGCTTTTCCTGTTTCCCCGATTTTTTCTTGTTCGGCAACGGAAATTTTAGCTTCATTAATCGCTTTCGCAGCTGCTTCTTTTCCTAAAGCTTCGATGTAGCCAGACTCGTCTTTGATATCAGTTACATTGACATTGATGAGTTTTAGACCTATTTTTTTAAGTTCGGTATCTACATTTTTAGAAATATTTTCAAGGAATTTGTCTCTGTCAGAGTTGATTTCCTCAATGGTCATCGTAGCAATTACCAAACGAAGTTGTCCAAAAAGAATATCTTTAGAAAGTTCCTGAATCTGCTCTGGCGAAAGCCCTAAAAGTCTTTCAGCGGCGTTTCCCATCGTGTCTGTTTCAGTGGAAATAGCGATGGTAAATCGGCACGGTACATCCACACGAATATTCTGGCGCGAAAGGGCGTTGGTAAGATTGGCTTCGATGGAAATTGGCTTTAAATCAAGATATGCAAAGTCTTGAATTACAGGCCATACGAATGCACCGCCGCCATGGATACATCTCGCAGAGCTTCCGCCTGTTTTTCCATAAATCACCAAAATTTTGTCCGAAGGACATCTCTTGTAACGCGAAATAAGAGAAACAAGAGTTACAAAAATTACAAAAACTAATGCTACAATAATAATAAACGGGCTCATATAATTTTACTTTAAATTTTTTCTACAATTAAAATTTCATCTTTTATATCAACTACTTTTATAAGTTCGCCAGACAAAATATCTGTCCCAGAGTTAGTTATCGCATAGAGTTCATGATTGGTTCCCTTCAGCGAAATAAGAACTTTCCCTTTTCCAAGGCTCTGAGCAGGAATTTTGAGATAGACTTCTCCTGTTTTGTTTTTTAAATCATTGATTTTAAAAGTATTATCTTCTGATAGTTTAAGTAGTTGTTTAATAATCAAAAAGAAAATCAATACAAAACCAGCTCCCACAGCTGCTGCAAGAATGGTAAGTAAAAATTTGTTTCCTATCATTGGGTAAAAAGCAACACCAGCCCAGCCAAAGCCGAGTAGAAAATTGGTAAGATTTCTCAGTGAGAAAAGCTGAAAAGGTGCATCTACACCATCAAAATCTCCATCAAAATCAGGCGCTGTGCCATCCGTGCTGTCACTTCCGATGAAAGTGAGCACAGCCTGAACCACAAATACCAAACTGCTGAATAAGGCTACATACCAAAAAGAACGATGTAGAACATCTAAATTTTCTAAAAAATCAAACATTTATCTAAAATTTAAGATTTCCTAAAAATACAATTTTTAATTTAATTATAAAAAAATAAAATAGGGTTTTTATGATAAAATTTTTAAAGAGGAGAAATAAAGAAAA
This sequence comes from uncultured Flavobacteriaceae bacterium, assembly GCA_963509715.1. Lineage (GTDB taxonomy): Bacteria > Bacteroidota > Bacteroidia > Flavobacteriales > Weeksellaceae > JABCPE02. Next base: position 8,825 of record CAUPCB010000044.1, read on the forward strand.
GATGAAATTTTGATGACTTTATGTTTTTCTATTTTTGAACTAAATTTAGAGAATATTAAAATAATCATTAAATTTGCAATCCTAAAAAGATTTTGTAATGAATAAGTACATAAAATTAGTGATTGCAGGACTAATGGTAGCAGGAGGAATATTCCTGATGTTCAACAGACAGGTAGGCTGGGGGATAGTATGTGTAGTTCTATCAATAGTTCCTATTATATTGTTTTTTAAGAATGAATATATTCTTTTATCCCTCTGGAAGATGAGAGACCAGAAGCTGGATGAGGTTGCTAGGCTGCTTTCTAATATTACAGATTATAAAACTCAGCTGCATAGAAGCCAATATGGATACTATCACTATATGCTAGGGCTTACATATGCTGAAAATCCATTGAAAGCAGAAGGACTAATGAAAACAGCCCTTGAATATGGAATGAGCATGAAACATGATAGAGCTTTAGCGAAGTTTAATCTAGCAATTGCAGCACTTTCTAGAGGTAATAAAACAGACGCGCAGAGATTGCTGAATGATGCACAAAAACTAGATACAGCAGGAATGCTTACAGAACACATCAGAAAACTGAAGGAGCAAATGAAAAAACCAAACATGCAGAAACACATGCATAATCCTAATATGAGACACAGAGGTAAATTCTTCTAGTTTTGGGATTTTGATTACGAATAAAAAATGGAGATTAGTTACTAATCTCCATTTTTCTTAAAATATTTTTAATGTCAATGTTATGCAGGCAAGCCCAGTCACCACGATAGCATTCTTTATTCCCAAAAACAGAACACGGTCGGCAGGAAAGGTCATTCACTTGGACAATATCTTCCTCGCTTTGTCCATAGCCGAGAAAACCAGCATAAGGATGCGTCTGCCCCCAGACTGATATACAGCGAGTTCCTGCTAGGCTGGCTAGATGCATATTAGCCGAGTCCATAGAAATCATCAGTTCTAATTGTGAGATTTTTTCTAATTCTTGTTTCAAAGAAAGTTTCCCTGCGAGGGATTCTGAATTAGGAATTTGTTTTTCCCATTCATTGAGGATTTCTACTTCCTTTTTCCCGCCACCGAAGAAGAACAGCGGTTTTTCTTTGGCGATTTCTTTCGCTAATTCAAAAGATTTTTCCAAAGGAAGCATTTTCCCAAAATGCTGTGCAAAAGGCGCAAATCCTACGCCATTTTTTATTCCTTCGTGAGGTCTGAGCTGATGTGAAAGCGTTAATGAAAATCCCATTTTTCTTAGAACATCGGCATATCTTTCGGTGTTTTTTTTGAGTTGAGTTTTATTAAGGTTTTTGGTGTTGATTAGTTGTTTTTTCTCTTTTCGGCCTTTGTCTATTTTATGAATAGGAAGTCTTTTCAGCCAAAAGAAAAAATTTAGAATATTGGATCTGAGGACATTATGAAAGTCCGCAACCATATCTGGCTGAAATT
>CAUPCB010000045.1:0-9878 GCA_963509715.1 uncultured Flavobacteriaceae bacterium
ATAGAAGTAATTTAGAGTTCAGATATGATTTTGAACAGGGTTATAGTTTGTTTGCCTCTCAAGAAATAACAGATAAACTAATTGAGCACAGACTAATAATAAAAAAGGATTTAATAGAAGTCAGCAGTATTGGTAATGTTTCAGATGATGTTAATATAACAAATACAGATACAAAAACTAAATTTTAATATTTTCAATATGACTATTATGGAACTTATAAAACTTATTAAACCTATTCCTGAACTATATATTAGGAAACATAGTATATTTTGTTTTGAAGCCTTTGTTAATGGGTGGTATCATCGTGATGAGAAAGAAGATGTAAAGTCTGATGTACTATATACCGAATTTTATGAATGGCTAAGAAAAAGATACAATATTAATGATTCTATGGGATGGGCTAATATCCTTTTTTATAAATTTGAAACGGAAGAAAAGGCTTTGGATGAGTTTTTTGTCTTATTCAATACTTTTTATAAAGAAAAATATAAAACAAGTTTATGGTAATGGGTAATATTTCAGATATATTGTAAAATCTCAACAGTCTACCAATCAATAGAATACAAAAGAGATAAAGCCTAATGAGACATGAGCGATACACTCATATCAGCAGGAGAATTAAAGTTGAAAAATTACATTAAAAAATATAGCATGAATAAAGAACAATGGTTTTGGAATATTATAGAGGAATCAGATACTAATAGAGAGATATTGAAAAATATTCTTACAGAATTTGATAAAGATGAACTTATCAATTTTCAGGAAATATTTGTTGATTTCTCATCAGTTTTGCAAGTTTTTCCATACACACAATATATGGAAGAGTCCGAAGATGGTATTGAAGATATTTCTCATTGGGTAGTGAGTAGAGGACAAGAGTTCTATAATCATATTGTAAATAATCCTCAAGAGATACCTTTTTCTTTAGGAGATAATTCTATGCAAGATCTTTATGGTATTGCTGATGAAGTTTGTTTGGAAAAATATGATGATGTTACAGGAATATATTAGGTAATGTATCAGTCGTATTATTAAAATCACAACAAATTACTAATCAGTGAAATAAAGCCATTTCAGAGCTTAATGTTTTAGAAGCTTTACAATTTAATTATATTTTATGAAAAAATATATAAAACTCCTTAGAATAGAACAATGGATTAAAAATATTTTTGTCTTTCTGCCCTTATTTTTTTCGGGGTCTTTTCTTCATTTGGAACTATTTAGTGTAAGTTTATTTGCATTTTTTATTTTCTCTTTTACGGCAAGTTGTATTTACATAATCAATGATTATACAGATATAGAAGCAGACAAAAAACACCCTGAAAAGTGCAAAAGACCTCTGGCTTCGGGAGAAATCAGTAAGTCGGCAGCAAAATTGGTTTTTGCAGGTTTAGTTTTTCTAGTTGTTTCTTTGACAAGCCTTGCAGGATTTCTTTTTTCAATAGACCTACTCTATTTCTCTCTTGTCATTAGCGCCTATTTTATTATGAATATCGCCTATACTTTTAGGCTGAAACACATCGCGATAGTTGATATTTCTATCATTGCCTTAGGCTTTGTTTTTAGGGTTTTGGCAGGTGGATATATTACAGGAATTTGGATTTCTCAGTGGGCTATTTTACTGACATTTGTGCTGGCTTTAGTTTTAGCAATTGGAAAGAGACGAGGCGAACTTATAAACTCACAAATAAACGGAAAAACGAGAAAAGCGCTGGATGGATATAATATTCAGTTTGCAGATATTGTCTTGGCCGTAAGCTGTTCATTAGCAATCATTTGCTATGTGATGTTTACCCTCTCTCCTGATGTTCAGTCCAGATTTAATCAAAATATTTTTTACACCACATTTTTTGTTATTTTTGTTTTTTTAAGATATTTACAGCAGACTTTGGTGTATAACAAAACGGAATCCCCTACTAAAACCTTTTATAGAGATAAATATATACAAGTAACTGTTTTACTTTGGATTATATCTTTCATATTAATGATTTACTTTAAGTAAGATTATGCAAAAAAAATTATATTGTTTTGACTTTGATGGCACTTTGACAAAGAAGGACACCATGTTCGCTTTTCTTAAATTTTATGAACCTAAAAAATTCTATATTAGTTTCATCAAACATATTCCGCTTTTCATCATGCTAAAACTAAAATTAGCCAATGCTGGAGAGGTCAAAAAAAGTTTTGTCAATTCTAGTCTAAAAGGAAAAACACGACAGGAAATAGAAACCAAAGCGCTACAGTTTTTTAATGAAAACTACCCGAGCATTATCCGAGAAAGCGCCATAGATTTTATCAATCAAATTGACCGAACTACGATCAAATGTCTCTTGGTGACAGCATCTCTGGATATCTGGGCAAAACCTTTTGCAGAAAAATGGAAAATGGGTTTGGTAGCCACACAGGCGCACTTTGAAAATGATATTTTTACAGGAAAATTCAGCACCAAAAACTGCAACGGACAGGAAAAAGTAAACAGAATAAAAAAGCTTATTGAAAAGGAAACTTTTGATAAAATCATCGCTTTTGGCGATACATCAGGAGACCGAGAAATGCTTTCTTGGGCAGATGAGGGTTTTTATCGTTTTTTTCATTAAATTTGTCAAAATATTGATATGAAACATTTTATTTTAATAGGATTTATCAGCATTTTCACATCTTGTTTTTCTCAGAAAAATGTAAAAAATGACGCCAAAACATCTTTTTCCACAGAAAAAGATATTTTCTATTCCAACCAAAATGGTGGTGCACTATATCCGAGTTTTTCTTTGATTAAAAACCAAGAAGAATTGGATAAAGTATTACTGGGCGAAGAAACATTTATAATAGACAACGTAAACACTGACAATCAAAAGATAACATTCCCTAAAAACAGAAAAGTAATAAAGTACAATTTGGGCGAATTTCGGTCTGGGAGCCATACACCTGAGAAGCTTGATGCTTATAGAGTGAATGGAGAAACTTTGGAACTGTTCATCAAAAAAGGAAAATTTGAAAAAGAACACGAAACAGATTTAGAGTTTAGTATTCAGGTCGTTACCAGACCTTACATTATTTTTTCGGTTCCAAAAAAACTAGAATTCAAAAAAATCATAATAATCTATGAATAAAATATATTTAGACAACGCAGCTACTACTCCTCTTAACGAGCAGGTTATAGATGAAATGCTGTCCGTGATGAGAAATCATTATGGAAATCCTTCCTCTACACACAGCATCGGGCAAGAGGCTAAAACCTTGATAGAAAATGTCCGAAGAAAAATCGCAGAATACCTGCGAGTAACTCCTGGTGAAATTATTTTCACTTCTTGTGGAACGGAGTCTAACAACCTGATTATCAAATCCTGCGTGGAGCATCTCGGAATAAAAAGAATTATTTCTTCTGCCCTTGAGCATAAATGTGTGTCAGAATCCTGCCTTGAAATGAAAAACCACAAAGGCGTGGAGCTTGTCTATCTTCGCCCTGACAAAAATGGTAATTTTGATTTAGCCGAGCTTGAAAAAATCCTAAAATCTTCTGACAAAAAGACTTTGGTAAGCTTAATGCACGCCAATAACGAAATCGGAAATTTATTAGATATAGAAAAAGTTGCTGAAATCTGTAAGCAAAATCATGCTCTCTTCCATTCTGACACCGTGCAGACTGTGGGACATTTGGATTTAGATTTTTCAAAAATTCCTATTGATTTCGCTTCGTGCAGTGCGCATAAATTCCACGGCCCGAAAGGTGTAGGCTTTGCATTTGTCAGAAAATCCTCTGGTTTGAAGGGTCTTATCGTGGGAGGAACACAGGAAAGAAGCCTGAGAGCAGGAACGGAAAATGTGGTTGGAATCGTCGGTTTAGGGAAAGCATTAGAATTATCGATTGATAATTTAGAAAAATATTCTACTCATATTCAAGGGATTAAAGATTATGCTATTTCAGAACTAAAAAAAGCATTCCCTAACATTAAATTCAACGGACAATCCTCCAATTCAGAGAAAAGCCTTTACACAGTGCTAAGTCTTGCCCTGCCGTTCAAAAATCCTTTGATAGGCCTACAGCTGGATATGAAGGGAATTGCTGTTTCCCAAGGGAGTGCGTGTAGCTCTGGCGCTAGCAAGCCTTCTATGGTGCTGATGTCCATCCAGACAGATGAAGAAATGGATACTACGACTCCGCTTAGAGTTTCGTTTAGCAGCAAGACTACCAAAGAAGATATCGATAAATTGATATCTGCTCTAAATGAAATTGTTCAAGAGAATAAAATAGAAATCAATAATAATTAGTATAGATTTTACAATAAAAAGATTGTTGTATTTTTGCATCAAGTTTAATATAAAATATATTTATCATGGCACTAACAGTTACAGACGGAACATTTAAAGAATCCGTATTACAATCAGATAAACCAGTATTAGTAGACTTTTGGGCTACTTGGTGTGGACCTTGTAGAATGCTTTCTCCAGTTATCGAGCAGCTTCATAACGAGTTTGAAGGTAAGGCCGTAGTTGCAAAAGTAGATGTTGATAACAATCAGCAAGTATCTTTGGAATATGGTATCAGAAGCATCCCTACTCTTCTTATTTTCAAAAATGGAGAAGTGGTTGATAAAATAGTAGGACTTTCTCCAAAAGAAGTTATCGCAGAGAAGCTTTCTGCACATTTATAAAAAAAATATTTATTTGATAATGAATGCTTTTCGTAATCGGAAAGCATTTTTTTTATTATTTATTTGCTAATGAAAATAAATATACATATATTTGCACTCACAAAATCGAGAATAGAAGTTCATAATAAAGAAAGTAGATCCGGTAGTTCAGTTGGTTAGAATGCCGCCCTGTCACGGCGGAGGTCGCGGGTTCGAGTCCCGTCCGGATCGCACCCTCTTCATTTGATGAAGAGGTTTTTTGTTATTATAGCTAAGATTAAATATCATTCTTAAGTAAAATTTATTTACTTTTGCAGTCTAATTAAATAAGATTGAAAATGTCATTATCAGAACAAGAAATCATACGCCGAGAGAAGTTAGAAAAACTTACCCAAATGGGAATCAATGCATTCCCAGCAGATGAATATACTATCACGGACTCTACGCAGTCTATAAAAGAAGGTTTTGAAGAAGGAAAAAAGGTAAAAATAGCAGGAAGACTTATTTCTAGAAGAATACAGGGAAAGGCCTCTTTTGCCGAATTACAGGACTCTTCTGGGCGTATTCAGGTTTATTTCAACAGAGATGAAATCTGCCCTACTGATGATAAAGAGCTTTATAATGAAGTGTACAAACACCTTTTGGACATCGGAGACATCATTGGTGTAGAGGGAGAATTGTTCAAAACTCAGGTAGGAGAAATGACAGTAATGGTGAAAAATTTCACTCTTTTGACTAAAACTCTCCGACCGCTGCCTTTTGCTAAAATAGATGAAAACGGCGTTGTTCATGATGCTTTCAACGACCCTGAACTCCGCTACCGCCAGAGATATGTGGATTTAGTAGTAAATCCAGAGGTAAAAGATGTTTTCGTAAAGAGAACCAAGCTTTTCAATGCGATGCGCCAGTTCTTTAATGATGCTGGATATTTCGAGGTAGAAACGCCTATTTTACAGTCTATCCCAGGGGGAGCTGCGGCGCGACCATTTATCACTCACCATAATGCTTTGGATATTCCATTATACCTTAGAATTGCTAATGAATTGTATCTAAAAAGGCTAATTGTAGGTGGTTTTGATGGTGTATATGAATTTTCTAAAAATTTCCGTAACGAAGGAATGGACAGAACCCATAACCCTGAATTTACGGCAATGGAAATCTATGTGGCATACAAAGATTACAATTGGATGATGGACTTCACCGAAAGACTTTTGGAACATTGTGCCAAAGCAGTAAATGGAACAACCAAAGCAGTTTTTGGAGAACATGAAATAGACTGGAAAGCTCCTTATGAAAGGATTTCTATGACAGATGCCATCAAGAAATTTACAGGATATGATATCACTGGTAAGAGCGAAGAAGAGCTTAGAACATTTGCGAAATCCATTGGTATAGAGGTAAATGATACCATGGGTAAGGGAAAATTAATCGATGAAATATTTGGAGAAAAATGTGAGGGTAACTTTATTCAGCCTACTTTCATCACGGATTATCCAGTGGAAATGTCGCCTTTGACTAAAAAACACAGAGATAAAGAAGGCTTGACTGAAAGATTTGAGCTGATGGTTTGTGGTAAGGAAATTGCAAATTCTTATTCTGAGCTAAATGACCCAATAGACCAGCGCGAAAGATTCGAAGAACAAATGAAACTTTCCGAAAAAGGAGATGATGAAGCGATGTTCATAGACCAAGATTTCCTGCGTGCTTTGGAATACGGAATGCCTCCAACAGCTGGTTTAGGGATAGGTATGGACAGACTGATGATGTTCCTTACTAATAATGCATCTATCCAAGAAGTGCTGTTTTTCCCTCAGATGAGACCAGAGAAAAAAATGCCTGCCATAGAACTGGGAGATGATGAAAAACTGATTTTAGAAATCTTAAAATCTGGTGAAGCCATGCCGCTTTCTGAGGTTAAAGAAAAATCTCAACTTTCTGGTAAAAAATGGGACAAAGCAACCAAAAATCTTACGAAAAGCAACATCGTAAAAGTAGAAAAAACAGAAACTAATTTACTGATGAAATTGGTTTAGAAAATAAAAAATAAAGGTTATTCAAAAAGAATAACCTTTATTTTTATAAAAACTCTATTGCTTTTTCTAATGCGATTCCTCTGGAACCTTTTAATAGAATATTTTTATTTTTAATCGGGTTTTGTTTTAAATATTCTATAAGCTCATCAGTGTTTTTAAATGATTTTTCAGAAGGATTCACCTGCTTAAAAATACTTCCCACTGTTATGATTTCATCTAAATTTAGGGATTTCGCTTGTTCCCATATTTTCTGATGCTCCGTAACACTCTCCTCACCTAGCTCCAGCATATCTCCTATGATAATAGTCTTAGAACCAGTGAATTGGCTAAAATTATTTAATGACAAGGCCATACTACTGGGATTAGCATTATAAGTATCTAAAACTAATGTTTTCCCGTTTTTCTCTACAACTTGTGAGCGCATATTAGTAGGCTTATAATTTTCTATTGCTGATTTAATTTCCTCAAAATCAATATTAAAATGCAAACCTAAACTTACCGCTGCACAAATATTCGTAAAGTTATAATCTCCCGTAAGGTTGGACTGAATTTTTTGACCTTTATAAGTGATTCCAACCAAATTATATTCTACAAACTTCTCAAAATAATACTGAGAATCATCTACACCAAAAGTGATTTTTTTCGAATAATTTTTAGTTTTTTCTCGCTGAATTTCATCAGCTTCATTTACTAATATTGTTTGGTCGTTCTGTTTTAAATATTCATAAAGTTCTGATTTTCCTTTTATTACACCTTCAAAACCACCAAAACCTTCTAAATGAGCCTTACCAAAATTAGTAATGTAGCCTATATTTGGCTCTGCTAGCGAACAGAGAATTTCTATTTCTTTTTGGTGGTTTGCTCCCATTTCTATCACAGCAATTTCATGCTCTTTCGTTATGGAAAGCAAGGTAAGAGGAACTCCTATATGATTATTCAAATTCCCAAAAGTATATTGAGTTTTATATTTTCTAGCCAATACAGAAGAAATTAACTCTTTTGTAGTGGTTTTTCCATTACTTCCTGTCAGCCCTATAATAGAAATTTGTAATTGTCTACGATGAAATAAAGCCAACTGTTGTAGAAAATCTAGTGTAGAAGGAACATAGAATATCTTTTTATCTATATTTTCATATTCTTTTTTCTCAACTATCACAGCAGCTGCTCCGTTCTGTATAACATCTTCCGCTTTTGTAGCAGCATCAAAATTATCCCCTGAAAAAGCAAAGAAAACTGTTCCTTTCTCTATTTTTCTACTATCTATACTTATCTTTCCAGCTTGAAAATAACTCAAGTAAAAATCTTTAACATCCATAGTTCAAAAATAAAAAAACCTTTCCAATTAGGAAAGGCTTTTTTAATATTTAAGGATATATTTTATCTTTTTGATCTTACACTTGAGTTATCCTTAGCATCTTGTGCTACACGGAAACCAATCCAACCATAAGCTTTGTTTTCATCCTTAAATCTTCTTTGTCCTGGATCTAACCAATAAGCTGTATCTACCCAAGATCCTCCTTTTACTACTCTAATAGAGTTAGACATGTTCGTAGATCTGTCTTTTGTATCTTTTTGTAGAACTACTCTTCCTTGTCCATCTACGATAAATCTTCTTTTTACAGAGTTATACATACTGAACTTAGCTGCAGCACTATCTTCAAGAGCTCTACCATATCCAGATTCCATAGAAGACATGTAGTCGCCATCCATGAAGTTACTATTATCTTGTCTTACAACTCTTTCATATTGTCCAGGTAATCCTTTATAAACCAATCTACCATCAGAAAGGGTATCATATGCTATAGTATTTCCTTCTATCTTCTTAAATGTACCATCTGAATTTTTTACAATATCTTTAATCATATTACCTCTATGATAGTTGAAGTCATTAGCTTCTTCATCTATTATAGGTCTATAGATATCTGATGTCCATTCAGCTACATTTCCTAGCATTCCATAGATACCTAGGTCATTAGAAGGATATCTTTTCACATCAGATGTTGAAGGTGAACCATCATTATTCCATCCTCCTACACCAGAGTAGTCTCCTTTACCTTGTTTGAAGTTTTCAAGATAAAGACCTCTGTTTCTTCCTCTTGTACCTCTCAATACATTTTCTTTAGGAGTTTTTCCTAAATAAGTATTGTAACTTCTGTTTTTCTGAAGACCTAGAGCAGCATATTCCCACTCAACCTCAGTTGGAAGTCTAAACTTGGTTACTAAACTAGCCGCAGCATTTCTGTTAGCCGCCTGAATTCTAGCATTTTTAGTTTTTATACCTTGTTTTTGCTCCATTCTTTTAGCATCTACATAACTTTGAAGTTCTGGATCATTAGCCTTGAACTTATCTAAGTTAAATGTATTTGCTCCTTGGTTGTTAGCATCACTAGTGTAGAAATCTTTTTTGATAACTCCTTGATCCATCAAAGCTTTCTCATTAGCTCTGTCTGTCAACCAGTCACAATATCTTGTTGCTTGAGTCCAAGAAACCCCTACAACAGGATAGTAATCATACTCAGGTGCACGGAAATAAGACTCTGAATAGTCATTACGAGACAATTTGTTATTCCAAACCAATGTATCTGGAAGCGCCCCTGAATAAATGTTTTTGAAACTTGGGTCAGAAGCTGGAAATACAAATTTCAACCATGTTACATATTCACGGTATTCGTAGTTCGTAATTTCTGTTTCTCCAATAAAGAAAGAACTCACCTGCATTCTTCTAGGTGTGTTGTTCCAATCTCTCATTACATCATCTTTTACCAATCCCATAGTAAAAGTTCCACCTCCTACATATACCATTCCTGGCCATCCTTTCTGTTTCTGTTCTTTTCTTGTGAAAAACCAACCTTTTTGGTCATTTGGTTTCCAACCAGTTTTACTTGTGAATTTTTTTGTTCCTCCACCACTTTTAGCAGAACCTCCTCCACCACAACTAGTAAGTAGAGCTAAAGCTCCTAAAGCAGATAATGAAAACAATTTCATTTTTTTCATAATATGTATTCTTATAAACTTTAAATTTCAAAGTGCAAATAACGCTAAATTATTTCTTTTATCAAAATTTCTTTACGACTTTTTAACAAATATTTTTTGTTTTTATTGTGTATACAAATCAAAAATCAATACACAAAACAACATAAAAGCCACATTTTGAACAAGTTAAACAAAAATTTAAAATCTTAAAATTTTCTTAAAATTATTTAAACTTTAAAAT
>CAUPCB010000046.1:0-8454 GCA_963509715.1 uncultured Flavobacteriaceae bacterium
GGGGGTAAAGAGGCTGACTGTCCAAAAGTGTTGCCCATAAGGTTCTTCTGTAAGTTGATAGAACTGAGCAATCATTTGGTCATAGAAAGCCTTTTTATTGGTTTGGTAAAGCTTCCTATGGGCATCTACCCACTCGCCCAAACCATAGATAGGCTCTTTTTCATCGGCTCTTGCCCATGGAGTGTCTTTGGGCTTTTCATAGAGTACAGTATTAAAGGTAATTGCTAATAGGTCATCAGCAAGGGAAGTGCCTTTCACTTGGCTGATGTCACCTCCAAGGGCTTGGATTCTGTCAAGAATTTCTTGTTTCATATGATTTAGATATTTGATATTAAATGTATTTTGTTCAAAAATAGTTATAAATTTTTATTTTGTTTTAATAGAGAGGAGTTTTTATAGGGTGGTTTTTTATAAAATCATAAAAATTTATAAATTTTTAGAAAAAACTTAGTATTTTTGCCCTCCGTTTTTTATTTTTTTAATAAAATTTAAATACAATGAAGAAAATATTATTGGTTGCGATGATGCTTCAGTCTATGGTGGCTTTTTCTCAAGATAAAAAAATGAAGAAAAAAGATGCCGCAAAGACGGAAAACGAGGCAAAAAAAGACAGTACAGCAAGCAAAAGCGATATCACGGCTTATAATGATTTTATAAAAGGTGCAGTCACGAAGGACGGACTTTTTAAAATCCATACCATAAAGGAGAAAATCTATTTCGAGATTCCCAATGAAGTGCTGGGAAAAGACCTGTTGATTGTCAATAAAATTTCCTCCGTTCCCGCTCAGATAAACAATGCAGGGATTAATAAGGGAATGAACTACGAAAGCAAACTCATCCGTTTCTACAAGGATGTGAAAAATAATAAGGTGTGGACGAAGACCTTTGACCCGAAAATCAGTGTAAATAAGGAAGACAATATCGCCCTCTCCGTGCGGGATAACTATGTAGAGTCCATCATAGAAGGTTTTGAGATAAAAACCTACGGAAAAGACTCTGCTGTAGTGGTGCAGGTGAATAATGTATTCAACGGGACTTCCAAGAGTTTTAACAATCTTTTTGATAACATCGGTATGGGCGGTTCGGTGAGAACCAAAGATTCTTATATAGAAGAAGTAAAGAGCTTCCCGCAGAATGTTGTCATAAAATCCCAGCTTACGACCCAAGTTTCAGAAGGTAAAACCACGGCGGAAAAAGCTGACCTTACGGTAGGAACGACCACAAATATCGTTCTCCTTCCAGAGCCTATGGTAGGGCGTTTTTCGGATGATAGAGTAGGATACTTTACCACTCCGAAGATATATTTTTCTGACAAACAGCAGAGAGTAGATAACAAGGAACTCATCACACGCTGGCGCCTAGAACCCAAAGAGCAGGAAGTAGGAAAATATTTGTCAGGACAGCTGGTAGAACCCAAAAAGCCGATAGTCTATTACATAGACCCAGCAACACCCAAACAGTGGCAGCAGGCGATAATAGATGGCGTGCATGACTGGAACAAAGCCTTTGAAAAGGCAGGTTTTAAAAATGTAATCAGCGCAAGACTTCCAGACCCAGAAGATAAAGAATTTGATGTAGATGATGTGCGGTATTCGGTAATTACCTACGCTGCCTCTTCTATGGCAAATGCCATGGGACCTTCTGTGGTAGATCCTCGTACGGGAGAAATTCTGGAATCGGATATTATCTGGTGGCATAATGTGATGACACTGCTTCACTCGTGGATGCGCGTGCAGACAGGAATCATAGACCCAGAGGCGAGAGGAAATGTTTTCCCAGATGCTAAAATGGCGAATGCTATCCGTTTCGTTTCATCTCATGAAGTGGGACATACATTTGGGCTAAAACATAATATGGGCTCATCTTTTGCATATTCCGTAGAGGATTTGAGAAAGCCAGATTTTACCGAAAAAATGGGCGGTACTGCGCCTTCTATTATGGATTATGCGAGGTTTAACTATGTCGCACAGGAAGGCGATGGCGTGAAACAAATCACTCCTAAAATAGGCGTTTATGATGAATTTGCGATTAATTTCGGATATAGATGGACAGGGAAATCCAGTCCTGAGGAGGAATTAAGCATTACTAAATCTTGGATAGACAAACACGATGGCGATCCGAAGTATTTCTACGGAGAGCAGCAGTCCGAAACCATAGACCCTCGTTCACAATCAGAGGATTTAGGGAATAATGCCATGAAAGCAGGAGAGTACGGAATTATCAACCTTAAAAAAACAATTCCAAATATCATAGAATGGAGCACGAAGGACGGCGAAACCTATGAAGAGGCGAAAGCGTTTTATAATCAGATGATTAACCAGTGGTATGTCTATAATACGCATACTTTGGCGAACATCGGTGGGTTTTATCTCACGCCTTTGGTGAAAGGTAATAAAATGAAATCCTACATACCTGTTCCTTATCAAACGCAAAAAGAAGCACTGAACTTCCTTAAAAAGAATATTCTCACCCTGCCGAAATGGTTGTTTATCAATCCGTTAAAAGATGTGTTGAAACCTACCAAAAATACACCAGCAGGAGCAGTAGAGCAGTCGCCGTATAATATTTTCAGAGAGAGACAAGCTGCTATTTTGTATAATCTGCTGCATGATGAAAGGCTTTTGAGAATTTTGGAAGCAGAATTTTTGCAGACAGAAGGAAACGAAAAGATAATGACCGTAGCGGAGCTTTTCGATGATTTGAGGAAATTTGTCTTTGATAAATCTTTGAAAAACAAGAGCTTGACTATCGCTGAAAGGATGACACAGAAGAACTATGTAGATGCGCTTATCATAGATGTGGGGCGTATTTATGAAAAAACAGAAAAAGGGATTTTCAGCAAGATGCCTATGATTTGTGACTATGCGCACCATAATTTGGAGGACAAGCACAGCATAGATGAGCAGAAACTGACTTTGTATTTCAGTGGAATGAAGCGCCTTTCGGAGGTGGGTTCTGCAAAGAGAGCAGAGCTGATAAAAGTAAAGAAAATCATCCTCGTTGCGAAAAATACAGGAGATGAAGCGACAAAAAATCATTACGAAGATATGTTGATAAGACTAAATAGAGCATTAGGAGAAAAATAATAAAATTTACAAACTAAAAATGAGAAGAGCGAAATTTTTGTTGGGTCTTTTACCGAGTGTTCTTTGGGCGCAGAATACGCCTGTTGACACCACTAAAACTAAGACCAAGGAGATAGATGAGGTCATCATCACAGGTTTCCAAAAGATAGAAAAAAGTAAAATCACATCTTCTGTGGATGTGGTGAAAATGAAGGATATAGAGCAAAAGGCGGTAGCATCCATAGACCAGATGCTGCAGGGGAGAGTGCCAGGTTTGCTCGTTACGCCAGCATCAGGAACGCCAGGGCAGATTGCACCTATCAGACTTAGGGGAACGGCTTCACTTTCGGGGCCTACTGATCCGCTTTGGGTAATAGATGGAATGCCGCTGGAAATGGGCGATGCGCCTAAATACGATGCAGGAAAGGATATCAACGACCTTAAAAATTACTCCATTGCAGGGTTTAACCCAGAAGATATAGAGTCCATCACCGTGCTGAAAGATGCTTCGGCTACGGCAATTTATGGAGCGAGAGCAGCGAACGGAGTGATTTTGGTGACGACCAAAAGCGGGAAAAAAGGGCGAATGAATGTTAATTTCTCAGCGAGTACATTTGTCAATTTAAGACCAAATTTTTCTAAACTTAATTTGATGAATTCCAATCAAAAAGTAGATTGGGAACTGATGATGGCATCTCGCTCGGATTTAGATAATTACAGAAAAGATAATGGTGAGGTTGCGAGAATATTATTAGCAAATAACGACTGGAATTTGTTCCGCAGTGGTGGTTTTTCGGCGATTAGTGCGGCTTCTCAAAGAGAAATCAATGCACTGAGAAATGTAAATACCAACTGGGGAAATCTGCTCTACAGAACTGCGATAAACAAGCAGTATTCCGTGAGCCTTTCGGGTGGATTGGATAATTATGCTTATTACGCTTCGTTAGGATACTACGATGAGCAATCTACGGTGATAGGTTCTGGTTTTGAGAGACTTAACCTTACTTTTAAGAATGATTTTAAAATCAATAACAAAATAAAAGTAGGTTTGTCCATATTTGGAACAAATACTAAGCAGTCTTCTTTCTTGTCTGATGCTTCAGGGAATATCACGCCGACTTACTACTCTAGAAGTGCTAATCCTTATCTAAGACCAAAGGATGAAAATGGCAACTATGTCTATGACCCAAATGTGAACTACATGGACGGAGATGCTAGAATTCCGTATAACTACATGGAGGAGAAGGATAATACGAGATATGATCTGAACACGAAATCGCTTCGTGGTATTTTGAATTTGGATTATAAAATATTCAAATTCTTGGAGTTCCGTTCTCAGCTGGGCGTTCAGTACGAAAACCAAAAAACGGAAAAATATGCCACAGAGCAGACTTATTTCCTTAGAAAAAGAAGAGATGCTTCTAAGATAACTTCTGGAGGGACTACGACTTATATCATCCCAAAAGGCGATTATTACAACATTTCTAACGGGAATAGTTTTGAATATAATTTTAAAAATATTTTAGAATTTAGCAAAAAGATAAACCGACATGATGTCAATCTTCTTGTAGGTTCGGAAATTAGAGAAACTAAATATACATCGGTAAACAGCCAAATGTATGGCTACAACCCAAGACAGAAAACATCTATTCCTCTAAATATCCCAAATAGTGAGATAAGAAACGCAAACTATCTTCCTGTGGTAGATACTGATGTTTCTAATGCTTATGCATCTTTCTTTGGGACAGCATCTTATACTTTTGCTAATAGATATACATTCTTTGGAAGTGTGAGATATGACGGGACAAACTTCTTCGGAGCGGAAACCAATAAGAGATGGAACCCTATCTGGGCAGCATCTGTAGCATGGAATGTGAAAAATGAGAACTTCTTGAAGGATAATAAAACCATCAGTATGTTCAAAATTCGTAGTTCCTACGGACTTCAGGGGAATATAGACCGAAATACTTCGCCTTTCTTCACAGGAAGATACAGCACAGCTAAAATCCTTAATCAGACAGAAAATACTATCAATGATGAAGGTGCGCCGAATTCATTGCTAAGATGGGAAAAAACCAGAACTGTAGATGTGGGATTAGATTTTGGATTGTTTAATAACAGAATTAATTTTAATCTTGACTTCTATCACAGAAAAGGAACGGATTTGATGGGAGTAAAACAGCTTCCACTGGAAACAGGATTTAACCAAGTGAATGTAAACTGGGCGGAAGTTACCAATAAAGGTTTTGAGTTCTCCCTTTCTACGATAAATATCGATAGAGAAAAATTCAGATGGAGTACGACTTTCAACATTGCAGCCAACCGAAGCAATATAGACCAAATTCATGATGGGCTTAGCAATTTTTATCCATCAGGAAAAGGCTATCCTATCAATGCTGTTTTCGGTCTAAGGTCAGCAGGGCTGGATGCCAATGGACTTCCTCAGTTCTATGACAGAAACGGAAATATAGTTTCTACGATAGATTTTTACAAAATTTCCGACCCATGGGGCGTGGGATATATAGAGAGTGAGTATCTTGCTAATGGAAATTTCAGAGATTTGTATACTTATATCGGAGATAGAGACCCTAAATTCTATGGAGGGATTACCAATACCTTTGATATAGGAAACTGGGACCTTACGATTTCTGCCGCATTTAATATAAATAAATGGGTGGTAGCAAATCCTCCTTATAACTTTACAACAGTGGATAAAGGACAAAATAATTCTACGGATATCCTCAATGCTTGGACACCTAATAATACCAATACCACTCTTCCGAGAATTATAGGAGAAAATACTGTTCCAGGGCAGGAAATAGTTTATTTATGGTATAACAACTTTGATTCTTCAGGGTCTTATAACCATTTTGATAGCTGGATGAAGAAAATGAGCTATATCAGAATAAACAACATTCGTTTAGGATATTCTCTGCCGTCTTCTCTGCTTCATAATACAGGGATTAACTCCTTGAGATTCTATGTAGAGGGTAGGAATATGCTGGTTTTCGGGACTAATTATAAAGGATATTTTGACCCTGAAACCTATGGGAATCTATACGCCCAGCCTATTCAGAAATCTATTGTTTTTGGTTTAAATGTAAGTTTTTAATAATCAATAAATTATATAATAATGAAAAAATATATCATAAAAGCCTTGTTCATCGGAGCTGTTTTGTCCACAGGACTTACTTCTTGTGACAGATTTTTGGACATTACTCCTACGGGAAAAGTTATTCCACAGACGGAGGAAGATTTTCGTGCACTTCTTACTCGTGCCTATAATCTTTATCCTCAGCATAAAGCATTAGCAAACCTGAAAACTGATGAAGTAAAAGCAGGAACGACCAACGAAAGTCTGCAAACGATTTTCACTTGGAGTGAGGCTTCTCCATTCCCAGGTTCTAAGGATTTTCCGTACATTACTTTTTATCAGACGATTTTCTATTCTAATTATATTATAGATAACACGCTGAAATACAATGCTTCCACTTCGGAAATCAATCAGATTTTGGGTGAGGCCTATGCATTGAGAGCTTATACTTATTTTGAGCTGATAAACCTCTATGCTCCAGCTTATAAGGGAAGTAATGGTTCCGCAAAAGCAGTTCCATTGGTAACAAGTCCTCAGCTGGAGGGAGATTTTCCTCGTGCGACATTGGATGAAGTGTATGGACAGATTCTTTCTGACCTTGATAAGGCTTTGACATTGTTAAACAAAAGCCAATTTGATGAAGGATACAATTACCGCTTTACTACTGTGGCTGCTCACGCCCTAAAAGCTCGTATTCATCAGTATCGTGGAGAATGGGCTAATGCTCTGGCAGAAGCAGAAACTGTCCTTGCGGCGAAGTCTACATTGGTAGATTTCAATGCTTTTACATTTCTTCCAAGCAGCTATAAATCAGTGGAATCTATCATGAATTTGGATGCGGGAGTTACCAGCGAGACCAGTCGTTTTGCTATGGTGAGCAATGAGCATCTTGCTCTTTTTGACCAAACGAATGATTTGCGTTTTGCTAAATATTTCGATTCCGATGGCACGAATTATAGAACGAAAAAATTCAGCAGTTCCAATGAATTCAAAGTTTCTTTCCGAGTAGGAGAGATTATGCTGATAAAAGCTGAAGCTTTAGCAAAATTAGGAAGAGAAACAGATTCTAAAAATACGCTACTAGCTTTAGCAGCGAAGAGGTATAATTCAACAGGATTAGCGAATTTTACAACGACTATTAATGGGCTTTCTGGTGATGCATATTACACAGAGTTATTAAACGAAAGAGCGAGAGAGACTTCATTCGAAGGGCTTCGTTGGTTTGATTTAAGAAGAACTACCCAGCCTTCCATTATCCATATTTATAATGGAACTACCTACACTCTCGGTGCAGGAGATGCCCGCTATACGCTGCCTTTCCCAAGAGAAGCAAGACTCAAAAATCCTAATTTATAAACCTAAAAAGCCATTCACACCAAATGGCTTTTTTTATTTTGGTTAATTTTGAATAAAAATTGCAATAATTTTGTTGCTTTATCCTATTTTTGCAAATCTAAAAAATAATAAAATGGCAATTCCAGATAAATACAATCCACAAGAAACGGAACAAAAATGGTACAGCTACTGGCTGGAAAACAAATATTTCCACTCTGAACCTAATGACAAACCGCCTTACACCATTGTCATTCCACCGCCCAATGTTACAGGGATTCTGCACATGGGACACATGCTGAATAACACGATTCAGGATGTTTTGGTGAGAAGAGCCAGAATGAAAGGCTTTAATGCCTGCTGGGTGCCAGGGACAGACCATGCGTCCATCGCTACAGAGGCGAAAGTAGTGGCTAAGCTGAAAGAACAGGGCGTTAGCAAATCTGATATTACCCGAGAGGAGTTCCTAAAACACGCTTGGGACTGGACAAATCAGTATGGTGGAACTATCCTTGAACAGCTTAAAAAACTGGGTTGTTCTTGCGACTGGGACAGAACTCGTTTCACATTGGAGGACAAACTCTCTCAGCAGGTGATAAAATCTTTTGTTGATTTGTATAACAAAGGGCTGATTTACCGTGGTTACAGAATGGTAAACTGGGATCCAGAGGCGAAAACCAACATTTCTGATGAGGAAGTGATTTTCAAAGAGCAAAACGGAAAATTATATTTCTTAAAATACCAAATAGAAGGTTCAGAGGAGTTTCTTACCGTGGCTACCACTCGTCCAGAAACTATTTTTGGTGATGTGGCGATTTGTATCAATCCTAATGATGAGAGATACACTCATCTGAAAGGGAAAAAAGCCATTGTTCCGATTGTAAATCGTGCCGTTCCGATTATTGAGGATGATTATGTGGATATAGAATTTGGGACAGGAGCTTTGAAAATTACTCCTGCTCA
>CAUPCB010000047.1:0-8386 GCA_963509715.1 uncultured Flavobacteriaceae bacterium
GCTTTGTTTTGTCGCCAATTCAGCGCTTTGAGGGCATCATACACTTTGTCGTTTTTGGCAGGAATAGGGCTTACCCGCACATAGAGCGTTCCATCAATGTATCGCGGAGGTGTGCTATCTGCTTCATTTTCAATCATGTATACAAAGGTCTTTTCGCCATCTATGGAAATGTGCTGCTGAACTAATTGCTCTAATTCCTCATCAGACAATAAGCCTTGGTAGCTTTGAGTAGAATTTGGAAAAACACGCGTGAAATCAGTGAGTTTTCGGCTGTAAACCTCTTCTAATATTTCGCATTGCTCTTTTTTGGTAACATAGGGCAGGTGAGAGCGGAGAAGATTTGTGATATTTTCCTGAAAATCACCTTCACTGCGCACCAATGAACCCTCGTATATATCGTTCACAGAGCTGAGCATTTCATAGAAAAAGAAGTCTTCTAAGGTATCAGCCAGTATTTCTGCCTCGTCAGAATCGTGGTGCAGTAGAGCAATGGGAGGTTCTGATTTAGGATTGTTTTTGTCATAGAAGAAACAATAATAATCTCCTCCGCCTGTTTGTCCGAATGGAATAAAAAGATAATCAGGGTTGATACTGAACCAGCTGTCCTCGTCATTGAGTTCTTCAATAGTTTCGGCAATGTTAGCAGGTGGTATCAGCTCAAACTCGCCACTGTATAAAAATAGTGGTGGGCGGTTTTTCAGGCGTGGATATACTTCTTTACTCCAAAGGGAAGAGTATTCACCTATGTCGAGCATTTGGTCGGCATAGAGCTGGTGGTAAAGCTTTGGGTAAGCGAAGTTATATTGTTGTTCTAAGTCTTTAAACATATTGGTTTTTAGTGATTTTTTATTTCCATATCTTCTTCATTACCTCCTCCACAGTAGGTTGGTGATACTTACCATTTTTATCTTTGATGGTATTGAATGCAGAAGGGTCGAAACGCGGACAGTTGATTTCTAAAAACTCAAAGAAGTAACCATCGCTGTAAAATATATAAGGCATAAACATCCTTTGAAAGTCGTTTTCGCACTCAAATTCATTGTCTATGACAATACGCACAAAAGCAGCGATGTCTTCACGGGTGAGGTTGTTGTGCTTTACAGGGTAGGGCATTGCCAAATCAAAGGCAAAAGTTTCAATACCATTACCTTCCCACCATTCCCACAGCCAAGTGTCGGAAAGGTCTTTGCCAGTGAGCTCACTGAGGTATTGCTCCATCGCCTTGTATTCTTTATCAAATACTTCCTCGGGAGTATCTTCACTTTGGGCATCATGAAAAGCTTCGTAGTCCTCTAAGCGTTTTAGTACAAGTGGATACAGCTTTTCGGCTGTAGCAAAATCAGGGCGAAGTTCTTTCCTTATAGTGTTCATTTGATTTTAAATTTAATTAAAAAAAAATAATTGGTTAATTGGCAAATTATTGATATCCCATTATTTTCAGACTTTCATCAGTTTTTATAATTTGAAATTTCCCTAAACTATTGAGCATTTCTTCAATAGCATTGAGGTCTTGGGTTTCGTAGTTTGGAGGTAGCAACTCGCCAATATACGCTCCTTGCCAGCGTGCTTTGAACTCTATATATTCTATTTCACGGTAATAAGTAGGGTGTTCATTAGTGGTTATCTTTTCCGAAATATAATCTTCTTGGATATACAAAGAACTGTCATCAGCTATTTTATGCCAAGCAATTTCGTTTACACAAAAGCCAAAGAAATCATAAATTTCACATTGTTTGATAAGGTCTTTGTGAGCAATTATGGCAGTAAAGAGCTTACGCCACTTGGCATTGCTCATATATGAAACATCAAAGGTGCTTATTTTCTTCTCCAATCGCTCTATATAGCGATTGTAGTCCTCTTCCGTATCAAATAAATCCTTGTATGTTGCTTCTATGGTTTTCATTGCATAATTGCTAATTAACATATTTCTTCTCTATTCTTTTAGTGATGGTTTTTCCTGTATTTTTATAGTAGTCCTCCGTAAAAGTCAGACTTTTAAGATATTCTATATCGCTCTTGTCACCAAACGCCTGAAAGCACACGGTAGCATTGCACATTAGCGCTTCGTTGTTTTTTGTTTGTGCAAAGCTGATGATTTGCTTTAAAATAGGCACAAAAGCCTCGTGAAGGTCTTTGCTCATTTTCTCGCCTTTGAGCCGATGTGATATATTACAAAGCGAATAGGAATATTTTTGTACAAAAAACTCCTGTTCATCAGTAATTCCAGCAGAAAAAGTTTTAGCAATTTCTAAAAAGGCAGTAAAAGCCTCACTGATAGGTATTTCTTCTAATACTCCAAAAACAATATGGAAAAACTCTTTTGGTTTATCAATAGCCTTTACAAGTCCCTGTGTCCCTTTTTCCAAGTAAATACAAATCGCCTCTACCCATCCAGCAAAGGGTATGATAAGTTTGTCATTCATCGGTTGCCAATCGTATTGCACCACCATTTCTTGCAAAGGGACAATGTATTCCTTGCTCGGAGTTTTGAGGATTTTTAGAAGGTGTTCTACCTCCAAATCACCTTTTTTCTCCAATCGATGAAGTTTTTTAATCTGTTTTTCTACTGCTTCTGTCATATTGATAATTTAAATAGATAGTCTTTTTATAATGCAAAAACTTCTAACTTAATGTCCATAAACCTTTGGCTTTTAGTTCATTTAATTCAGCTTCTGAGACCTCTTGAAAATCATCGTCATCATCATCGTAGGAAGTGTAATTCCATTGCAAGCCAAAGTTTTCCATATCATCTAAAAGAGTATCAAATAACTCTTGTTGAGCACTCCCTATGAAAATAGCCGTTGTTCGCTTTGTTTCTCGGTGTATGGAGAGAACTATCACTATTTTAAAATCCTTGTCAGTAAAGATGCGCTGTCCTTCCCAGCAGAGTTCGGTAAGCGAGTCATATTGTTTTTCTATATAAGAAACTGCCTGTTCAGGCACTTCAAAGTCTTCCATACCCCAGCCACCCATTGCATTGGCATTGTAGGACAGTCCGCCCAAAGTACCATTGTAAATAGCCATATACAGCCAAAAATCCGATAATTTTGGGTTCTCTAATACCCAGTCAGAGTCGGTTTCGGAGCCGTAATTTCCCCAAATGGACGGGTTAGGGTTTGCTAAATCTTCTTTGCGGATAGCCCACATCACCACGCCTTGATTTTCTTCATAGAAACAAAGAAAATCACCATCAAAGTATAGCTGTTCAGGCGTAGCCAAACTGTTGAATGATTGGTTTACGCTTTCAGTAGCGCCTAATTGTAAGTAATACTCTCGGAATACCTGAGGAAACTTAACTGCCAATTGCTTTTCGGCTTCTAATAATTGTTCCTCCGAAAAACCCTTGCAGTCTTTAGGCGCTAGATGGAATAGATTTTTGATGTTTTTTACTATTGTTTCTGTCATTTTTACTTTAACTACTGAAAGAAAAATCTTGTTTTTACAATGTGAAAAATAATCCTCAGTAATGTTTATCCTACGCTTCCCTCTAAACTGATTTCCAATAGTTTCTGTGCTTCTATGGCAAATTCCATTGGTAATTTGTTCAGAACCTCTTTACTGAAACCATTCACAATCAGTGCGATAGCTTTTTCGGTGTCTATACCTCTCTGGTTGCAGTAGAAGATTTGGTCTTCACCGATTTTAGAGGTTGTAGCCTCGTGTTCCAGCTGTGCAGAAGGGTCTTTAATCTCGATGTAAGGGAAAGTATGTGCCCCACACTCGTTGCCCATCAATAGGGAATCACACTGGGAGAAGTTTCTCGCTCCTTTGGCGGTTGGGAGAACTTTTACCAGACCTCTGTAAGAGTTATTGGATTTCCCAGCCGAAATTCCTTTAGAAATGATAGTAGATTTGGTATTTTTACCGATATGGATCATTTTCGTTCCTGTGTCTGCATATTGGAATTTATTGGTAACCGCGATGGAGTAGAACTCACCCACAGAATTGTCCCCTTTCAGAACGCAAGAAGGATATTTCCAAGTAACCGCAGAGCCTGTCTCTACTTGTGTCCAAGAGATTTTTGCTCCCGTTTCGGCAAGTCCTCTCTTCGTCACGAAGTTAAACACACCTCCTTTTCCTTCTTCATCGCCTGGATACCAGTTTTGCACGGTGGAATATTTGATTTCCGCATGGTCTAAAGCGATCAGCTCTACCACAGCCGCATGCAGCTGGTTTTCATCTCTTTGAGGCGCTGTACATCCTTCTAAATAAGATACATACGCACCCTCATCAGCGATGAGCAGAGTTCTTTCGAACTGGCCGCTTCCTCCCTGATTGATTCTGAAATAGGTAGAAAGTTCCATAGGACATCTCACGCCTTTTGGAATGTAGCAGAACGAACCATCCGAAAATACAGCAGAGTTCAGCGCTGCGTAGAAATTATCATTTTGTTTCACCACTGTTCCGAGGTATTTTTTAACCAAATCAGGGTGTTTTTGTATCGCCTCGGAAATAGGGCAGAAGATAATTCCTTTTTCAGCCAAAGTTTCTTGGAAAGTGGTTGCCACAGATACCGAATCCATCACCACATCCACCGCCACGCCAGTCAGCCTTTTTTGTTCTTCCAGCGAAATCCCAAGTTTTTCAAAGGTTTTTAGCAGCTCTGGATCCACTTGGTCTAGGCTTTCTAATTCTGGTTTTTTCTTTGGCGCAGCGTAGTATTTTATAGCCTGAAAATCAGGTTTTTCGTACTTTATGTTTGCCCAGTCAGGCTCTTCCATAGTCTGCCATATGCGGAAAGCCTCCAGACGCCATTCCGTCATCCATTCTGGCTCATTTTTTCTTTTAGAAATTTCACGAACAATATCTTCATTCAGTCCCGTAGGAAACTCCTCGTACTCTATATCCGTATAAAATCCGTATTCGTATTCCTTGTTTTCTAAATCAACCCTAAGGTCATCTTCTGTATATTTTGACATAATTATTCTTTTCGATTTAAAATATTATTTAATTTGACACAAAATTCCTCTTTCCAAACTTTACTAAAATTTGGGTTAGAATCAACTAATGAGAAATAATTTACAAAGAAAAAGATTCTCCGCAGCCGCAGGTTCTCTTGGCGTTTGGATTATTGAAGACAAATCCCTTTCCGTTCAGCCCGCCCGAAAACTCCAAAGTGGTGCCTACGAGGTATAGGAAAGATTTTTTATCCACGATGATTTTAATGCCGTTGTCCTCGAAAACTTGGTCGTTTTCTAATCTTTCTTTATCGAATTTCAGGACATATTCCAGCCCAGAGCAGCCGCCACTTTTCACTCCTACACGGATGTAGTCTGTGTCAGGGTCGTAGCCGTCTTCTTTCATTAGTTGTATTGCTTTTTCTTTTGCAGTATCAGAAACTTTTATCATTGATTTATATATAAAACTAATTGACAAAGATACAAACAATCAGAAATATATCCTCAAAAAAGAATTAGATGTTATCTATTTTGTCTATAAATGCGATTTTTATGATTGAGAAATACTATTAGAAATCAGAATTTTGGTAAAATCCTTTCGTGTCTATATATTCAAAAACTTCGGGCGGAAGCATAGGGCGGACATTCTTTTTTTCTCTAATCATTTTTCTGATTTCGGTCGCAGAAAGTTCTATTATCGGCGCATTTATTTTGCAGATATTCTCGTGTGTAATCGCTTCTTTGTCAGTGTCTTGTGCTAAAACACGCGGATAAACGATGATTTGGTAATTTTTTATCAAAGTTTCGTAGTTTTTCCATTTTGGAAGGCTGACCAAATTGTCCTCGCCCATAATTAGCCCAAAAGTATATTCAGGGTATCTTTCACGAAGATAAGTAAGAGAATCTATGGTGTAGGAAGGTTTCGGCATAGAAAATTCTATATCCGAAACGCGCATTTTAGGATAGTTTTTTATCGCCATTTCTACCATATCATAGCGGTCGTGGTCGTGGAGCAGGCTTTTTTTTGATTTCAAAGGATTCTGTGGACTTACAACGAACCAAAGTTCATCTAAATCAGTATGTTCCACGATATAATTTGCTAAAATCAAGTGTCCGATATGAATGGGATTAAAAGACCCAAAAAACAAGGCTATTTTCATGCGAAATGTTTAGGAGTTAAACTGAATATCTTTGATGTAAAGTATGTGGCTGGTCTGGCCTTTCCAGTGGTTTTCTTCGATGGAAAAAACCATATCAAAATTTTTCTTTTGTAAATCTTCATAGTAGTTGCCAAGCTTAAAACCAGTACATTCTATATTCCCATTTTCCGAGGGAAGATAGAATTTTAGGTGGCTTTTGTCTTTGCCGATTAGCTGGACAAATTTAGGATTTGAAATATTTTTTAGAACGAAAACAAGTCGCATATTTTGCGGGCCGAATGGAGCTAATTTTTGATGAAAATTGAAAAATTTTTCATTGAGCTGACTGAGTTTTATTTCAGAATCTATCTCTATTATCGGTGTTTTCTGGTGTTCTTGGATTTGCTCCGATACCACTTTTTCAAATAAAGTTTTAAACTCTTCAAAGTTTTCTTTCTTTAAAGTGAGTCCAGCTGCAGCCTGATGTCCTCCGAATTTTTCTAAAAGGTGGCTACATTTTTCCAAAGCTTTATAAAGGTCAAAGTCCGACACAGAGCGGGCAGAGGCTACCATTTCTCCCTCGCCACCATCTGTGAAAACTAGGGTAGGTTTGTAGTATAAATCCGTAATTCGTGATGCAGTGATGCCCACGATTCCTTTGTTCCAGTTTGGGTTATAAACGATGATAGAGGATTTCTTATCTTGCTCTGTATCACTTATTTGTTGTACAGCTTCGGTAGTGGTCTGGCTGTCCATTTCTCTCCGCTGGTTGTTCAGTTCACAGATTTCTTTTACGATTTTTTCAGCTTCGTTTTCATCATTGGAAATCATGAGTTTTACGGCGTTTTTTCCGTGAGAAATTCTACCTGCGGCGTTTATTTTTGGCCCAATTTCAAAGACAATATTAGAAATCGTAAAGTTTTTTCGGCGTTCTTCTGGGATTAAAAATTTTAATCCCATTTTTTGTGTATTGTGGAGTTTTTTTAGACCTAATTTCGCTAAAGTTCTATTTTCACCCGTGATAGGGACAATATCCGAAGCGATGCTGATAGCCAGTAAATCAGTCAGGTCATAAATTTTTTCGGATGGAATTTTGTAGATGAAATTTAGAGCTTGGCAGAGTTTGAACCCGACTCCACAGCCACTCAGTTCCTTGTATGGATAGAGACAGTCTTTTTGTTTTGGGTCTAAAACGGCCGTTGCCTTTGGGATTTCATCGCTTGGGAGGTGGTGGTCGCAGATGATAAAATCTATCCCGAGCGAACTGGCGTAATCGATTTCTTTTATCGATTTGATGCCGCAGTCTAAAGCAATGACAAGCGAAATTCCATTTTCTTTAGCAAAATCTATCCCTTGAAAAGAAATTCCATATCCCTCTGTGTAGCGGTCTGGAATGTAGAAATCCAGATATTTTTCATCATAAATCTCCGCTAAATACCGATACATCAGCGAAACCGAAGTGGTGCCATCTACATCATAGTCGCCATAGATTAGGATTTTCTCACCGTTTTCCACAGCAGTGGCTATCCGTTCTACAGCTTTGTCCATGTTTTTCATCAAGAAAGGATCATGAATGTCTTCTTCTTTTAGCCTGAAAAATATTTTGATTTTTTCTAAATCAGTCAGATTTCTCAGGGCAAGAATTAGAGCTTCTAAATCCTCGCAGTTGAGTTCAGATTTTAGCTGATGTAGAATGCTTTCGCTTGGTTTATCTTTAAAAATCCACTTTGGTTTCATGGAGGACAAAGTTAAGGTTTCGTAGTAAAAATAGCAATGAATATAGTAATAAAAAATTGCCAGAGTCTTTGACTCTGGCAATATAATATATAATTGTAAATTATATTATTGAATAGGCATACCATATATAGCACCTTCTCCCCATGATGTTCCTCCATAGCTATGTAATTGATCACCTGCTGCACAACCATATGCACTTACAGATCCTGCCATATAGTAGTAAGTTTTAATATTAGGATTATTACTATTGTCCAAGATTATTGATCCTTGGAGTATAGCAAATGGCGCCCCTTGTGGTAATAGTCCACTTATTAAAGTTTTTCCATTCGCTCCATGTGGTGTTTGGCTTGCAGGGTTATCAGTAAACATTGTTCTTAACCAAAAATGACAAGTGCTTCGCTTACCATACATAGCCATTAAGGCACTTACTGTTACTAGATATTTAGTATTAGCAGGAACATCAATATAAGAACCTGTGTAAAGATAATTACCTGTATTAGCAGGGATATGTCTTCCAGGATTTCCTAAGTGTCCTTGTGCCATGGCAATAGCAGGGACTTTCCAAGTTCCTACACCATTAGCATCACTGGTAAGTACTTTTCCTGCCCCTTG
>CAUPCB010000048.1:0-8360 GCA_963509715.1 uncultured Flavobacteriaceae bacterium
GCTTTTAGTGTGAAATTCTTGTATTTTGCAGTGCTTTTGGGCTTTTTCTTTTCATGTTTATCTGTTTTGTACATTCCTTATGTGATTTTTGCTTTTATCAATGGCTCTGAAATATCGGGCTGGGCATCTTTGATAATGACCATCCTGTTTTTTGGAGGTTTGCAGTTGATTATTTTAGGAATTATCAGAATTTATATCGGAAAAATCTTTAAACAAACCAAAGAAAGACCAAGTTATATCATTCAAGAAGAAAATTTGTAAATAAAAAATATAAAAAATGAGAAATATAATTTTAATGTCGATAATGCTTTTCAGCTCATTTATTCAAGCGCAAGAAAAATATCAATTGTCAAGTCATATTTTGGATATTTCACAAGGGAAACCCGCTCCAAATGTAAAAATAAGCTTATCCAAGCAAGATAAAAATCAAAATTGGATAGTGATAGATGAAAAATACACGGATAATAACGGGAGAATTAAAGAATTTTTGAAAGAAGAATCAGGTAAAAATAATAACGGAATCTATAAACTTACTTTTCATATTGTTCCTTATTTTGAACGATTGAAACAAAAAACTTTTTACCCTTTTATAGAAGTTGTTTTTGAGATAAAGGATACTCAGCATTACCATATTCCGATTACATTGTCTCCGTATGGCTATTCTACTTACAGAGGAAACTAATAATTACAAAAATGATTTACCTAAGTTTTGATATAGAAGAATTTGATATGCCGAAGGAATATGGCTATGATATTGATTTCCAAAGGCAAATAGCGATTTCTCGGCAAGGATTGATTTCCATTTTGGATGTTTTGAAAAAGCATAATGTAAAGGCAACTTTTTTCTCGACGGTTGTTTTTGCTCAGCAGGTTCCAGACCTTATAGAAAGGCTCATTTCAGAGGGACACGAGCTGGCTTCTCATACTTATTATCACTCTGAATTTGAGAACGAACATCTAAAAATGTCCAAGGAAGCGCTTGAAAATCAGTTTAATGTAGAAATAAAAGGCCTGCGAATGCCCAGAATGCGAGAAGTGGATTCTGAGGAAGTGAAAAAAGCTGGTTTTGAGTACAATTCTTCTGTAAATCCCACTCTTTTACCTGGAAGATACAATAAACTGCATGTTTCCAAACGATTTTTCAATGAAAACGGCTTGTGGCAGATACCAACCGCAGTGAGCTGGTTTAGAATTCCGCTTTTTTGGCTTTCGTTTCATAATTTTCCATTATGGATTTATAAATTTTTATTAGCAAAGTGCATGAAATCAACGAGATACGCTGCCTTGTATTTTCATCCGTGGGAATTTACCGATTTGCACCAAAAGGAATTTAATTTTCCAGCTTATGTGATGCGAAATTCAGGAAAAGAAATGATACAGCGCTTTGATGAATTATTGAAATTTATTAACAAAAAAGGTTGGAAAACAGGTCTTTATAGAGATTTAATACAAAACGAAAGCAAAAAATAATGAAAATAGCATTTGATGCCAAAAGGTTTTTTCACAATACTTCAGGGCTTGGGAATTATTCTCGTGATTTGGTAAGGATTTTAGCGAAATATTCGCCAGAAGATGAGTTTGTTCTTTTAGCCGAAAAACAAAGCCAAAGAGGGAAGGAGATTTTGTCATTTCCTAATGTTTCCTACGCTTCCATATCAAAGGGAATGCTCGCAAGACAGCTTAAAATGGGTGTGGATGCGCAGAATTCGGGAGCAAATATTTTCCATGGACTTTCGGGAGAACTTCCTCTAAAATGGAACGAAAAACCGATAAAAAAAATCGTAACCATACATGATTTGATTTTTGTACGCTATCCAGAGTTGTATTCGTTTTTTGACAGGAAAATCCATTTTTGGAAGTTTAAAAAAGCGGCAGAAATGGCAGATTTAGTCATCGCAATATCCGAGCAGACCAAAAGGGACATCGTAGAATTTCTGAAAATTCCAGAAGAAAAAATCAGGGTGGTTTATCAGGGCTGTCATCAGGCTTTTAAGGAAAAATATTCCGAAGAACAGCTGAAAGAAATAGAACAAAAATTCGGTCTTCCAGATAGATTTCTTCTAAATGTAGGAACTATAGAGGAGAGGAAAAATTTGCTTTCGGTGGTGAAGGCTCTGCAAGGGACTGATATTCCGCTGGTTGTGGTAGGAAAGAAAACAAAATATTTCCAAAAAATAGAGCAGGAACTTGCAGGAAATAAAGTAAAAGCCTTGTTTTTGGAGAATGTTTCTATGGAGGAGCTTGCGGGAATTTATTGTTTGGCGGAGATTTTTATTTATCCAAGTTTATTTGAGGGCTTTGGTATTCCTGTGATAGAGGCTTTGTTTTCGGAAACGCCTGTCATTACGAGCAATACGAGCTGTCTTCCAGAGGCAGGAGGAGAGTATTCTCTGTATGTCAATCCGCTGGATGTGGAGGATATTCGGGTTAAAATCAAACAGTTATGGGATAATCCTGAAGAATGCAGATTCCGAGCAGAAAAAGGACTTGCTTTTGCTCAAAAATTCACCGATGACCAGATATTCAGGGACTTGATGAAAGTTTACAACGAGCTGGGAAGTTAGGTTTTGGAGTATAAATAGGAAAATAAGGAAATGTGGTTTAGCTCATAAATTGGAAACAAAACTATTGGAAAACTCAAAAAATGTAATGAATTATGTTAGAAAAAGATATTATCTCGTATAAAAAATGCGAAAATGAAGATAAAAAGATGGATTTTTTGTCTGATTATGATAATAATCCAAGTGATGAATTCATTAAATTCCTATTGAATGAATTTGATAATAAGGAAGATGAATTTCTTCAAGTAGAAATAATTAAATTTATAGCAATGCATAGACAGAAATCTAATGAAATAAAAGAGTTTTTTCTTGATAAAATGTTGCTAAACAATGAGCTGGATGAAATGGTATTGTCTCACATAGCGCAAAATCTTATATTTTTTGAACTAAATTCAAGTGAATTTGAAAAAATCTATGAAAAAATTCTGCTTGAAGAGCAGGAAGATGATAAACGGGAAGATTTTATTTCTGCTTTGTTACGACTTCTTTATATTAAACGAGATAAGGGCGCAGATGTTTATTTGGATGCCTTGAAAAAGTATGGAATCGACTTTGGTTAAAATAGTAGAAATTGACAAGCTGAATAAGCAAACATAACCGAATTCCCGCTTTTAAATTAATGTAAAACATTGTAATTAAAAACTGGAAATTTATGGAGACTAAATTAATTGAGCAGATAACAGAAATGCTCGATAAGTTACCAAATTCAATATGTAATCGGAATACTTCGATCGATGAAAGCTGGATTGAAGCTGGAGAGTCAGAATTTAATCTGAAACTACCAGAATACTATCGATGGTTTATTAAAAATTACGATTTTATAACATTATGGGGAGAATCCACTAAAACAGTATTTCCGCCTGAGTATAGAGATGATGCAGATCAGGATATTTTCTATACTTATAGCTGGAATGTTAATTATGATAAAAATAATCATGACAAACTTTTCTTCTTAGAAGCTAATGATATAGGATTTTTTTATTTTAAAATCATAGATAATAAGGCAGCTGAAGAGGTTTATTGCTTTGATTTATCTACAGGAGAACATGATTTATACGCAGAAAATTTTTTAGATTTTTTGAAAATAGAAATTTCTAAAAATTATTCTAACTATTTGTAGTAATAGTGGGCAGGATAGCGATATTTGTTATCTGTTATGTAATTTATACAGAATAAAAAATAACCTTGAATTGTGTGACCAGTTTTATAATTTCATTAGAAAATAATTGTAAATAAAATATTCTTCATAAATAGAAAAAATTACTATCTTCGTAGTGGGATTTTTCATAAAGAATAAGCAAGGTCAAGCATGAGTTACTTCTTTTCATTTAGGTTGATTTACTTATGCAATTACCTTGCTTTTATTTTTTTCAGATTTGGGAAATTTAAAATAAATGTAAGAAAATGGATGTTAATAATGCTCATATTATCAGTGATTTACAAAAAATAGCACTTCGTCAGAACGCAGTCTATATTCCCAATGCGGATACCAGTTTTTCTAAACTGACAGGAGAAACGCTTCGCCTCATTGATACGCTTCGTAAGCATGGATTTGTGGTCACAGAGCCATTATTACACGCCATCAATCACACCACTTCTGCCTTTAAAGAAGGGATAAAATCACATTTTGAGGAAATTTTAGGAACAAAACTAAACTGGACTCCTTTGGTGAAAAACTGGGAAATTCCCACAGGAGAAACAGTTTATGACCACTGGATAACGGCTTGGTTTAATGAAGAAATAGGAGAACTTCCTAATAAAGAAACCATAAGACACTATTACGATCAAGTTTATTATGATTATGGGTATGCTGCTGTAAAACTGGACTGCGGACATATCATTCCTGATGGGACTTTTCCTATGAACCGCTATAACGGCTGTCCATTCTGCGGAACGCCTTTTATTTTTGATAAATTAAAGCTTGAAAATCAAGGAAGTAAGCTCAAAGTCATTGACCTTTGGACAGAAAAAGAAATGAAGGCTCTTTTGGAGAGTCTGCTCGTTTCTAAAGTTCCGCTGGATGCCACGCAGACAGATTCACTTAAATTGCTTTTAAAATATTATAAATCTGAAAATGAAGTAGTTGTAGGAATTAAAGAAACGCTGATTCTTGTAGTGGATGAACTTATTTCGCAGGGAAGAGAGCAGGATGCAGGCGTGTATTTCCGAAGTCCGACCGATATTTTGCGGTATTTATGGTACAAGAAAACAGGATTTTTACAAATTATCAAACCCAAAATAATCGTTAAAAACATAGAGCAAAATCACAAACATATCCAAAGACAGAATGATTTGAGTGTTTTTGCAAAAATTGTCGGTAAAGAACAATTAAAACTGAAATATTCCCGAAAAGAAGCCAAAATGGTAGCTGTTTGGCTGAACCAATTGCCTCTTTCGGTCGAAAAAATAGCTGAACAGATGCATCCTAACCGCCAGATGTGGGTTCGTTTTATCCGAGCGCTTCGTTTGGCTGAATACAGCAGAAAGAAAGGCTTTGATAAGTTGAAAGCCGTTCTTGATGTTTTTTATAATCAAGCTTATGAAGTCTGGCAAGGAAAAGTAGATTATTTCCGTTCAAAAACCGATGCAGAAAGGACTTTTGCGCTTTTACAGCAGAAACCGAGTTTGTTTGCGAGGTCATTGTTTTCCAATATGCTTTGGTTTGGTGCAGAAGAAACTTTACTGGCTTTTGAAAAGGTTTCCTCGGAAGTTCCTATGAAGTTTTTGCTTACCCTGAATTCTTTTGTGGAAATTTATTTTGACAGGGAAGCGCAGCGCAGTGTAAAAACAGCAATGGGAACGAGAAAAAGCATTCCAGCGAATAAATTTTTGAGTTTGTATTCGGATGAGGAATTGGCTGATTTTCAATCTTGTATAAAGGATTTTACTTTGAAAGAGATAGAGAGGAGATTTTCTCAGTCCAAAGCAGGATTTAAAAATATATATATTGACCCAAAATTGTATGAAATTCCGCTTCCCATAGGAGACAGAAGCCAAAATTTGCAGGATTTTAATCCGACTTTGATGGGAGAAACATTTTCATTGGAAGGCAATAAAATAAGGCTTTTTATGCAATGGGGAAAAGATCTTCCAGCCCAGCATATGGATATGGATTTGTCGTGCAGTATTATTTATGAGAATGAGCGAGATGTGTGTAACTATTCTAATCTCAGTCTATTAGGCTGTAAACACAGTGGAGACATTCGTTCTATTCCTAATAAAATCGGAACGGCAGAATATATAGATGTGGATATCAATGCTTTACAAAAAGCAGGAGGGAAATATGTGGTGTTCACTTGTAATGCGTATAGTTTGGGAAGTATCACGCCTAATTTGGTGGTGGGCTGGATGGATTCAAAACATAAAATGAAAGTCTCTGAACGAAGCGGAGTGGCCTATGACCCATCGTGTGTGATTCACCAGATACGAATTTCTCAGCCTTTACAAAAAGGCTTGGTTTTCGGAGTTTTGGATGTATCGGAACAGAAAATTATCTGGCTGGAACAGCCATTTGTAGGGCAGACGATATGGAGCCTTTGTTTCGAGGATGTAGAGACTTTACTCAAAAAACTTTCAGCAAAAATTTCCGTAGGAGAAATATTAAAAATAAAAGCAAAAGCCCAGTCTTTGGAAGTAGTAGAAACTATGGAAGATGCTGATTTTGTGTATAATGTGGAGTGGTCGCGAAAACCAGAAAATATAAATGGTCTGCTTTTAAATTAGGCTAAAAACTCATGAAATCAAAGCTGTTTTTATAAGTAAAGATATTTGGAGCAAATGGATGAATTTTTGACAAAACTTTTTTCGAAATATCAGGATTTTCCTAGTTTTTTGGATTGTAGTCCCGTTACTTCTGTCCATGATTTAGGCACGATGGGGGAAACGCTGTTAAACTTGGCGGTTAATTCTCAGTCTAAGGAAGATGTTATTTTGCTGATAAAAAACGGAGCAAATGTAAATCAGCAGGGAGAACTGAATTTTACTCCTATCCAAAACGCCTGTATTCATGGGAATCTTGATATTATTGAAATTCTTTTAGAAAATGGCGCTGAAATAAGTGTGAAAAATGACTTTGGGTATGATGCAAAACACTATGCCACAGAAGAATATCACGATAAGAATAAATCCAAAGAGATAATGAGTCTGCTAAAAAGATAATGAACAACCATATAGAAGATTTAAGAAAGAAACTGAACGAGCATAATTGGGAAGTTTCAGAGGAGCTGGAAGGAAACGAGCTGGATATATCGGGATATTGGGTAATCAATCAGCTGTATGAACCGAATAAATCGCTTACTTTGGGTTTTGAAGGAATGGATGATTTGAAAGTTTTACCAATGGAAAAGAGTTATGCTTGTTTCTTGTCCGAAAAGCCCTCTGTATCGCTATATTTTTCTAAAAATAATCCTAAAATGTGGAAAAAGAATTTGGAGGAATTTGTTTTGAATTTAAATTCCGTTATTTTTGACAAAATTTAGCCCATGAAAAGAAAAGTTCTGATTATCTACACAGGCGGCACCATCGGGATGGAAAAAGACTACAACACAGGAAGTCTCAAGCCCTTTGATTTTGATTTGATTTTTGATAAATTACCCGAAATCAAGTTGCTGGACTGCGATACTTACATTCATTCGTTTTCGCCGCCATTGGACAGCTCGGATATAGGCCCTGAAAAATGGAGAGCGATAGCAGAAGTGATAGAGGCTGAGTATGAAAAATACGATGGTTTTCTCATTCTGCACGGCACAGATACGATGGCTTACACCTCTTCGGCGCTGAGTTTTATGCTGAAAGGACTGCGTAAACCAGTGATTTTGACAGGATCTCAGTTGCCAATAGGCGACCTGCGTACAGATGCCAAAGAAAACCTACTGACGAGCCTTTACTATGCAAGTTTGTACAAAGAAAATGAGGCAGTTATTCAGGAAGTGGCTTTGTATTTTGAGCATCAGCTCCTGCGCGGAAATAGAAGTATAAAATACAGTTCGGAAAATTTTGATGCCTTCCAAAGCCCTAATTATCCTATTTTGGGCAAGTCTGGCGTGTTTTTAAACATTAAAGAAAGTTATCTCTTCCGCCCTCAGCAGGATGAAAAGTTTTCTGTGGATTATCATCTGAGTACCAGTGTGCATTTGTGCAGGATTTTTCCAGGGATGAATTTGGAATATTTACTAAAAATAGATGCTGTAAAGGTTTTGATTATCCAAGTTTTTGGGTCAGGGACGATTTTCGGAGATGCTGGAACGCTGGAAATTTTGCAGAAAATACGCAACAAAAATATAGATATCGTGGTCATAAGCCAGTGTCCATCGGGTGGCGTGAGTTTAGGAAAGTATGAAAACAGCAATGTTTTTTCTAAAATCAATGCTATCAGCGGAGGAGATATCACCATAGAAAGTGCTTTGACAAAGGCGATGCATCTGATAGACAATCCTAAATATGCAGGAAGTTTTTCCCAGCAGTTTTCTAAAAATTTGAGGGGGGAGATGTCTTGTAATTAAAAATTATTTTATACATTTGCAAAATTAATAGAAAGGTGCTCGAGTGGTTGAAGAGGCCACCCTGGAAAGGTGGTATACGGGTAACCGTATCGAGGGTTCGAATCCCTTCCTTTCTGCATAGGTAAGATATTGATTTATAATATCTTACAGAAATAAGAAACTAAAAAAGGACTTACAATCATTGTAAAGTCCTTTTTTTATGCAGTTTACATTCAAATTATTTATAATAATTAACAAACTATATATCCCCTTATCAGAAGTACACCGAGCATTTCGCTGATGGCTCTTCTAAAGACAT
>CAUPCB010000049.1:0-6966 GCA_963509715.1 uncultured Flavobacteriaceae bacterium
TCTACAGCCAGCCACTCGGTAAGGTTTACCGTTTCTATACGCCCCGCATTTAATAGCGAAAGCACTTCGAAAGGTATATCTACTGCCTTTTGAGCCCCTTTTCTGTTTTTGATAATTTCTATATCCATATAATAAATTATTCCTCCTCTTCTGTGTTTATAGATTCTTTAGTAAGAAGATTTTGGAAATCAGAAAAGTTTTCAGCTATCTTCTCACAAAACATATCGTGATACCAAATCCAAAGCGAACCATCGTGGAGATTGATAAACACAATTCCTTCGTTTACAGAACCTATAGCAAAGGCTGATTGGAGTTCTTCAGGAGTTAAAGTGTCTTCATCACGAGTTTCTAGCCTCGAGAAATCAAGATCATCACGAGTAAAGAAAGCGTAACTGCAGAAAGATTCGCTATAACTGGGCGACAAGAGATCCTCTTTGCTCCATACTTCAATCCCGGTACTGTGTTCATATTCTGTATGAGGGAACATTGTGAGCCATTCGGGGAAGGACTCTCCCTTTTCAATACTGTTTACATACTCTTTTGGGAGCTCTCTCCCTAAATATGTTGTAGGTAATACTTCGTTGTTCATAGGTTTGTTATATTTAGTTATATATATTCTTCAAATTTTCCTGACCGCAAGGCTTGCGTTTGCTCCGCTACAAGGTTTTGCATCTGCTCTTGTAGGGCTACATCTTTACCATTATTGACAATAATTACCCTTGTAGCATAGAGTATCAGGCCATTACGCATTGAAAACTCAAGTAGTAAATCATTCTCTTTTACAGCTTTTTTTAGTACTTGTTCGCGTTCTTTTATCGCTTCCAACGAAAGAATATTAGCAAAAAAGTTAGTGAAAAGGTGTTGTGCCCCCTCAAAAGAAGAAGTATATTGGGTAACCTCTTTATAGCGTGCAAAAATAGCCTCTTTTTGCGCCTCTGTACACAGCGGATTGTTATAGAAAACGGATAAAATATCCCAAAAAGTATCCCATAGCGGAAACTCTTCGTCTAATGGTAACTTGATGATCTCCTCATAATAATACATTATGGGTTCGTATTTCTCTTCTATATGGAAGCTTTCCAACAATGATTCCAACAGAAAACTATCACTATGGCGCTTGATACGGAACTTCTGTATCTTTTTAAGCCGTAGCCACAATACTTTTTCTGCATCGGTGGTACAAAAAGGAGCTATTTCTGATAAATAAATGTTCATTTTCTTTTTATGATTATTCTGTCATTTCAAAAAACCACTTCAAAAAAGGGTCTGTAATAGGGTTTTCAGCCATACTATGAGGGATTGCTACTTCTAATTCTATCATAATATCCATTATCCTCTATCCACTGATAGAGTTGGCGGAGTTCCTCGGGGATTTGCATTCCCTTTGGGAGGGCATTTTCTAATTTAAGAAATTATTCTTTATGAAAAAGAACAAAGAAATCTTCAATAGTATTGGCAATCACCCGCCAAGTAAGCTCTGCATCATCCCAGAAGATAATACGAGGTTCCTCTCCTACACTAAAATCCATACAAAACTGACAGTCTGCACCATCTACGCCAAATATGAATATCTTAGAAAAATCGGTAATATACCCTAAATCGTATTCATTAATACGCTCTGTGTCGGCATATTCTTCAGCCTCTTCAGCGGGGAAGTCTTCCACAAGTTCTTTACTGTGTTTTATTATTTGTTTTTCAGTTTTGTAGAATATGTTTAGTTCAGTTTCTATTGGATTTCCAAACTGATCTTTGTCAGCTACCCAACTATCATCAGAGTTGCTATACTTTTTAACTAATGCAAAATACTTTTCTGGAATTTTCATTTTTTCTTATATTATTTTATTAATAGGTAGAATAGTTTTACATTTACTAATAATCAAAAGTATATAGTACGATACGACTTACGGGCTCGTAAAGCATAATGATATAGCCACCAGCACCTACCCAATGGAAAGCTGTTGCCTCTGAGATAAGATAAAAAGGATTTCCTTTGTATGAAATGTCAAACACTACCTCATCATCTTCTTCACCATCTTCTATGTTCATCTTAAAAGCCTTTGGATATTCCTCCTCTTCAATAGTGGAACACCAGTTGCCATACTGAGGCTCTCCCCCCAATATCTCCAAAAATGTTTTCCTATTCAGTTTGCCATTATATTCAGGGTAATGTAAATCCACCAATGTACCATATTTGGCTACATTTTCCTTACTCTTTTCATAGTTATCAGCCATTTCGCGAAAGAGTTCCTCCTCTTCGGAATTAAAATCCCAGTGGTGAATAGCAGTTCGCTCAAAATATCCTTCCTTACCGAGGAACTCGAACTTGTTATCATCGGTTAGACGGAAAGCCAGCCAGTTAGGGGAGGTATATTCGTTGTGATATTCGGTGGTATTATCGCCTATATACCCCTCGTAAGGCTCAAATGGAGCGAGCATATAGACCTTTTGCCCTGCCCAATCGGGATTGATTTCGGCTAAATCGATACGCATCAGGGGCAAAAAATGATTTTTGAGCCATTGTTGTTCTTTTACAAAAACATCTTCTGCTTTAGGGAACGCCTGCAAATGGTCGTTCAATTCTTGAATTTCTTCTCTTGTTGTCATTGTGTTTAATTTAAAAAATATTAAAATTTTAGTTCTGCATTTACTTTTCTTACAGCATCAGCAGAGGCATGGAATTTCTCTTTTTCATCTTCATTTAGAGACAGTTCCATTATTTTTTCTATTCCATTTCTACCAATGATACACGGCACGCCTATGCTGACATCCTGCTCGCCATATTCCCCCTCCAAAAGGGCAGAACAAGGTATCATTTTCTTTTGATCAGACAGGATAGAATGCACCAGCGCAGCCACACCTGCCCCAGGAGCATACCACGCAGAAGTCCCCAAAAGCTTCACCAAAGTAGCCCCGCCTAGTTTGGTTTCTTCCACTATGCTGTTTAGTTTTTCTTTATTCAAAAATTCTGCTACACAGATACCATTTCTAGTAGCTTTACTGATGAGAGGAAGCATCCCTGTGTCCGTATGAGCAGCGATCACCATACCATCCACATCCGAAACTGGACATCCCAGAGCCTCCGCCAGACGATATCTAAATCTCGCTGTATCCAGCGCTCCTCCCATACCTATGATTCTATTTTTAGGCAGCTGGAATTTCTTGTGAATAAGGTAAGACATCGTATCCACAGGATTGGTTACCATGATGATAATGGTATTAGGCGAATGTTTCAGTACATTTTCTGTAACTCCTGACACGATATCCACATTCACACCTATCAGTTCCTCTCTGCTCATCCCTGGTCTTCTAGGCATCCCTGAGGTGATGACCACTACATTAGAATTTTCTGTTTTAGCATAATTATTCGTTACGCCTATGATACGAGTTTCAAAGCCTTCCACAGCAGACATCTGCATAAGATCCATGGCTTTCCCTTCAGCGAAACCTTCTTTTATGTCTAATAATACCACCTCACTCGCAAAATTTCGCATTGCTATATATTCCGTGCAGCTCGCTCCCACTGCTCCCGCTCCTATTACTGTTACTTTCATTTTTAATATTAAATTTAAACTCACAAAGTTAATAATTATTCATTACTCTCCTATAATTTACATTAACCATTGAGAAAATCTATTTTTAAGATAAATTTCCTAAGTTTTTTGAAGAGAATTTCTTATCATTGCATGATTTTAGTTTTTACAAATTATGCAAAAAGAATTTTTAAACCATCTCAGCAGTGGTTACAAAAACCGAAAATACGACTTGGATAAACGAAAAATAGAAAAATTCATCGATTCTTTTTTTCGTTTTGTCTTCTTTTTAGAATATCAAAGATGTAATTCCGAAGCAGAAATTCACCTCAGATTAGAAAGTTTTAAACTTGAATTTCAGCAGATTATCAATTCTGTAATAGAAGACCCTGACATGAAAGCAAAAGCAGCAAGCTGCTTTTTCGATGCTGTTCCACATGTTTACAACCTGCTGGAAAAAGACGCTCAGTTCATCCTAGACAATGACCCTGCTGCCACTCACATAGAGGAAGTAATGGTTTCTTACCCAGGGTTTTATGCTATTTCTATTTATAGATTTGCCCACCAGCTGCATCTACAAGGGGTGCCGCTCATCCCAAGAATCTGGACAGAGCTGGCACACAGCAAAACAGGGATAGACATCCACCCTGGTGCTACCATCGGAGAATGTTTTTTCATAGATCACGGAACAGGGATAGTAATTGGAGAAACGACCGTGATTGGTAATTTCGTTAAAATCTATCAGAATGTAACTCTGGGAGCCTTAGCAGTTTCCAAAGATATCGCCAACACAAAACGCCACCCTACGATAGAAAATAATGTAACTGTGTATGCCAACACTACTATTTTAGGCGGGAATACTATCATTCGGGAAGGTTCTACCATCGGCGGAAATGTCTGGCTTACAGAGAGTATAGAGCCATATAGTTTAGTATATTATAAAAACAAAACAATCATCCGAAGCAAAGAAAAACCAAACGAACCTATTAATTTTTCTATTTAAAAATTTGCATTTTTAAAAATTATTATTAGATTTGCATTCATATTATTCCAAAAAGAGATGACAATAGTAAAAAACAATATGATGTGTTGCTATATTCTAACGACTTCAGTTTTTCTGATAGCGTAGCAATGCTGTATTGTTATTCGTATATAGAGGGCTGAAAGATTTCACGCCCTCTTTTTTATTTTTAATAATTTTTTAAATCAATCATATTATGAAATTCAACAATGTATTAGAAACCATCGGTAAAACGCCAGTAGTAAGGCTAAGTAAATTATTCCCAAACCATAATGTTTGGATAAAACTAGAAAGAACCAACCCAGGGGGAAGTGTGAAGGACAGAATCGCTCTAGCCATGATAGAAGCTGCTGAAAAAGAAGGAAAAATCAATAAAGACACCAAAATCATAGAGCCTACATCAGGAAACACAGGAGTAGGTCTTGCTATGGTAAGTGCTGTGAAAGGATATGATTTGACTTTGGTAATGCCAGAGAGCATGAGTGTAGAGAGAAGAAAACTAATGTCTGCTTATGGCGCAAAAATCGTCCTTACGCCAAGAGAATTAGGAATGAAAGGAGCGATAGCAAAAGCTCAGGAATTGGCTAAAAAAGGAAATAACACTTGGATTCCTCAGCAGTTCGAAAATGCTGCCAATCCAGAAATCCACCGTAATACTACGGCTCAGGAAATTCTAAATGACTTCTCAGAAGGAGTAGATTACTTCATCTCGGGAGTTGGGACAGGAGGACACATTACAGGGATTTCAGAAATTTTAAAACAAAAATTCCCTCAGCTCAAAGCCTTTGCAGTTGAACCAGAGCAGTCTCCTGTCATCAGCGGTGGTGCACCCGGCCCTCACGCTATCCAAGGAATCGGTGCTGGTTTCATCCCTGCTGTTTTGAATACAGAAATTTTAGAGGGTGCTGTCCTAGTTGGGAAAGATGAAGCGTTTAGTTTCGCACAAAGATTAGCAAAAGAAGAAGGAATTTTAGGTGGAATTTCCACAGGAGCTTCACTGGCTGCCATTGCTAAAAAATTAGGAGAAATCCCACAAAATGCTACGGTTCTGACCATCAACTATGACACAGGAGAAAGATACTGGTCTGTGGATGGACTTTTCGAAGAGAATGTAATTTCAGAATAAATTTTGTAAAACCTTTCCTGTTGGAAAGGTTTTTGTTGTCTAAGGGCTAAGATATATGTATATTTACCAAAATTTATTAAAAATGAGAATTATTGTCAATTTGATTATCACCGCGGCGGTTGCCTATTTTCTACCAAAGGTGCTTAGCGGAGTGCATTTTTTAGATTTCAGTTCGGCTGTGATTTTTGCAGTGGTTTTGGGATTACTGAATATTTTCCTAAAACCTATCCTGAATATCATTAGCTTTCCTGTATCACTGATTACTTTTGGGCTTTTTTCACTGGTTGTGAATGCTATCGTAGTTTCTGTCGCAGATTATTTCGTGGATGGAATGGTAATCGATGGATTTGGGTGGACTCTGGCTTTCAGTGTTTGTTTATCTATTCTGACCTCTATTTTGTCAGTAGATGAAGATTAGAATCTGCCGATATTTTTTAAGAAAAACATTATCTTTGCCAATTATTTAACAAGAATATGGAAGAAGAAAAAAAACCACTCAATTTCATTGAGCAAATTATAGAAGAAGATTTGGCTAACGGACTCAGTAGAGACAAAATTCGTTTTCGTTTTCCGCCAGAGCCTAATGGCTATCTGCACATAGGACATACCAAAGCGATATGCATCAACTTCGGTTTGGGCGAAAAATATAACGCTCCTGTGAACCTTCGTTTCGATGATACCAATCCAGAGAAAGAAGAACAGGAATTCGTAGATTCCATCAAGAAAGATGTGGCTTGGCTCGGCTTCCAATGGGACAAAGAACTCTATGCATCAGACTATTTTCAGCAGCTCTATGACTGGGCTGTGCAGATGATAAAAGACGGCAAGGCATACATAGATGAGCAGTCTTCGGAAGTCATCACGGAACAAAGAAAAAATCCTGCAGAACCTGGGATAGAATCTCCATTCCGAAACAGACCTGTGGAGGAATCACTAAATCTATTCGAGCGAATGAAAAATGGCGAGTTTGAAGAAGGAACAATGTCTCTTCGTGCCAAAATAGATATGACTTCGCCTAATATGAACATGCGTGACCCTGTGATGTATAGAATCCTAAAAAGACCACACCACAGAACTGGCACCACTTGGAAAATTTATCCTATGTACGACTGGGCTCATGGAGAGAGTGACTACAT
Organism: uncultured Flavobacteriaceae bacterium; assembly: GCA_963509715.1. Taxonomy (GTDB): domain Bacteria; phylum Bacteroidota; class Bacteroidia; order Flavobacteriales; family Weeksellaceae; genus JABCPE02. The sequence continues at coordinate 6,814 of CAUPCB010000049.1, forward strand.
AGAGCAGATTTCGCACTCCCTTTGTTCATTGGAGTTTGAGAACCACAGACCTCTTTACGACTGGTATCTTGACCAAGTCTATACAGAAGGAACTATCAGAAACAAACAGCGAGAGTTTGCCCGAATGAATGTAACCTACATGATTACTTCTAA
>CAUPCB010000050.1:0-6501 GCA_963509715.1 uncultured Flavobacteriaceae bacterium
TTTTGTTTTTTTTCGGTATTATAGGTCTTGGGCGGATGGAGGCTCAGAGTTTTCTAACAGGAAAATTATCACAAACAGCGAATGATAAGGAACTTATTGCCTATCCGAATCCTGCAAAGGATTTTTTATACCTAAAAACTTCTGACCCTAATGTAAAGATAAAATCTGCTACATTTTATTCCATTTTGGGAAATGTAGTTGCAGATGTCCAAATCAACGCAAACTATTCTGAAATAAGAGTAGACAGACTGAAACAAGGAAAATATCTAATGAGGTATGTACTGAGTAACAACACACAGAAAATCATTCAAGTAATTAAACAATAAAACAAAAACTTCTCCTTTTAAAGAGAAGTTTTTATTTTATATCAATTTACTTAAACTTTTTGCTGTTTCTCTTTGCTGGAAATTATCCAATCTTTTTTTAATCTGCATAATGATGATGGGAGTCAGGACAGCTACCCCTAGTCCTATCAATGTTTTTTTCATGGAAGGCCTTACTCTTTTTAAGAGTGCATTGGTAAGTAGTTTAGCAGAACCCGCTTCCAAAGAAGGAAGCAAAAATTTATTCGCCAAAAAAGAAGCATTTTGGGCTAACCCAGAATCCATCATTCCGCCTAAATATTTCTCTGTAACTCCATTAGTAATCACCCCTAAGGTTTTTCTTGGGTTTTCAAAACTCAACACAGATTCTATTTCTTTGATTTCTGTTTTGAGTTCTTCTTTTTGATTTTTTAAATCTTGAAAATTCTTTATTTTTCCCATCTTATTCTTCATTGTAAATAATGTTCACCAAACGCTCTTTCATATTTTCTATGATATTTTTCTTCTGAGAAAAAACCACCAACAAACCTACCAAAAATATGCTCGCCATGATAAGCATCCCATAAGCATAATTTCCCAGTAAACTACCAATCACAAGTCCCAGCCCCAGACAGAAAAACGCAAAGAAACAAATCCCCAAAGTGACCATCAGCAGGATATACACCGCCATACTTAGCACCTTGACAGAAGTTTCTGTCGTTTCTAGTTTTAAGAGACTGATTCTTTTTTCTATATAATTTTTAAACAAGCCTATCATCTTCCTTTCTCTTTTGAAAACTAAAAGGGGACTTTTTATAAATCCCCTCTTTTAAATCATCTTACTATTAAATTTCTGTGTCTTTTGGAGACTAACTATTTTTTTTATAGTTTTCATAGCTTTCTTTCACATCAGCTACTACTTTCTCTGCTCCTTGTTTTACTTTTCCAGAAATGTTCTCATAGCGCTCTAGAGCCTCATCTCTAAGGTGTTCATAATGATCCAAAGCCTCGTCTCTCAAATCTTCAGCTTTTCTTCTTAATTTTCTTCTAGTTTCTACTCCTTTTTCTGGAGCGAATAATACACCTAGTAATGAACCTATTGCAGCACCTGCTAATATACCTAGCACAATACCTGAATTTCTTTCTCTTGACATTTTAGTAAATTTTTTAAATGTTAATATTTATCTCTGAATAGCCCCTTGCTATTACTTCGATAAAAGTACAATAAATATACCAAACAAACAATTTTTTTCTGTTAATTATTTCTTAATGTATGATAAAATCAAATCTATAGTTTCTTCTTTATTTAGGTTTGTATTATCTATAAGTATCGCATCCTCAGCCTGTTTCAGTGGGGAAATTTCTCTTTCGCTGTCTATTCGGTCTCTTTCTATGAGATTTTGTTTCACTTCTTCTATAGTAGTCTCTATACCAAGGCTTTGTAACTCCAAAAATCTTCTCCTTGCGCGTTCATCTGCACTTGCAGTAAGGAAAAATTTATAGTCAGCATTGGGCAGAACCACCGTTCCTATATCCCTGCCATCCATAATCACGCCTTGTTTTTCTGCAATATTCCTTTGTAAAACAACCAAACGCTCCCTTACTTCGGGCTGTTTTGCTATAAAACTAACATTATCAGAGACTTCCGTAGTGCGGATTTCCTTGCTTACATTTTCTCCATTTAGATAGATTTCTAATTTCCCGCTATTTTCTCTAAATTCTAATGAAATTTCATTCAGATTCTGAAGCAGTTTACACAAATCTATCTCTTGTTTTTCGTTCTTGAAATTTCTCAGCCCAAAAAGCGTAATCGCTCTATACATCGCTCCTGTATCGATATGGATAAGTCCTAGAGTATCTGCTACTACCTTAGAAATAGAACTTTTTCCTGTGGATGAAAATCCATCAATGGCTATAACCAAACCTTTCTTATTCATAAAGCCAAAATTAAATTTTATTATCTCATAATCCAAAATATTCTATTATTTTCTTTCTGATTTGTTTATATTTGCATGAATTTTTGGATGCTTTAAAGACTAAAACTTTATCAACCATAAAAATTAAAACATTATAAGACAATGAAATATAAACGAATTCTACTAAAATTAAGCGGAGAAGCCCTTATGGGAGACAAACAATACGGTATTGATACTGAGAAGCTTAATGAATATTCCCAAGAAATCAAAAAAGTAGTGGACAAAGGCTGCGAAGTTGCCATAGTAATCGGCGGCGGAAACATCTTCCGAGGAGTTTCTGGAGCGGCTAAGGGAATGGATAGAGTTCAGGGCGACTACATGGGAATGCTCGCTACGATAATCAATGGAATGGCTTTACAAGGCGCTTTGGAGGATATCGGTCTGAAAACCAGACTTCAGACAGCCATAGAAATGGACAAAATAGCAGAGCCTTTCATCAAGAGAAGAGCCGTAAGACACTTAGAAAAAGGAAGAGTTGTCATCTTCGGAGCGGGAACAGGAAACCCTTATTTCACTACGGATACAGCTGCTACGCTCAGAGCCATAGAAATAGGTGCTGATGTAATCCTAAAAGGAACCCGTGTAGACGGCATCTACGACAGCGACCCAGAGAAAAACAACAATGCTATGAAATTCAATAGCTTATCGTTCAATGAAGTGATTGAGAAAAACCTTAAAGTAATGGATATGACTGCCTTTACTCTAAGCCAAGAGAACAATCTCCCTATCATTGTCTTTGATATGAATAAAGAGAATAATCTCCTGAAAATAGTAGAAGGAGAAGATATAGGAACTATCGTAAACTAAATGTGTAATTTATCAAATTTTCAATATACAATGGAAGAATTAGAACTTATCATAGCATCTGCTAAACAAGAAATGGATGCAGCGATAAAACATTTGGATCACGCTTTCCAAAAAATCAGAGCTGGGAGAGCTTCTACAGCTATGGTACAAGATGTAATGGTGGAATATTACGGAGCAATGACACCGCTTTCGCAGGTTGCCAATGTCTCTATTCCTGATGCCATGACCATCTCTATCCAGCCTTGGGACAAAAACGCCATAGGAGCGATAGAAAAAGCGATTATCGTTTCCAACCTTGGTTTTGCACCTTCTAATAACGGCGAAAATATCATTCTAAATGTACCGCCTCTAACAGAAGAAAGAAGAAAAGAATTAGCAAAACAAGCCAAAGCAGAAGCTGAACAGACAAAAGTAACCATCCGTAACGCAAGACAAGAAGCGATGAAAGACCTTAAAAAATTAGAAGGAGTTTCTGAGGATGTTATCAAAGATACGGAAAGTAAAATTCAGGAATTGACTGATAAATATGTCAAAAGTTCTGATGAACACTTGAAAGTAAAAGAAGCAGATATTATGAAAATATAATGCAAAATCGGTCTCCAAAAAGACCGATTTTTATTTTATAACAAGAGTAGATTGATATCATTAAATTTAAGTCCAAATTTATCACAAACCTGCTGTTTGGTATGGCGACCTTTGTACATATAAAATCCCTGTCTGCAGTCGTTCCCTAATTTTAATATATTTTCTAAACCACCTTCTTCATTGATTTTCAGAAGATAACTCAAAAAGAAATTACTAATGGCTTTGCTGGTGGTTCTTGGAATTTTGGAAGTCAAATTCGGTAGTCCAGAATGCAGGATTCCGTGTTTTTCCACATAAGGCTTCTCAAAATCAGTAACTTCCGTAGTTTCCACACATTTCCCAGTATCTATGGTCAAATCTACAATGACACTTCCCTGTTTCATCAGCATCACCATTTTTTCTGTCACGATAGGCGGCATATTTATTCTCGGAATGGCTCCTATCAGTACATCGGCTCTTCGGAGGCTTTTGGTCAGTTCCTTTGGGTCTATCATCGAAGTGGATATTCGGCTGCCTATGGAATTTTGGATATTTCTAAGTTTGGATAGAGAATTATCAAAAACCCTCACTGTGGCACCCAGCCCTATCGCTGCTCTTACTGCGTATTCTCCCACGATATCCGCTCCCAAAACCACCACTTCCACAGGGCGCACTCCTGTAATTCCGCCCAGCATAAGCCCTTTCGAAACGGCTAGCATCTCCGATGCGCAAAGCACTGACATTCCGCCTGCTATCTCGCCTATCAGCTTTACCAGCATCTGCTCTTTATTTTCATCCTCTATGAACTCGTAGGCTATGGCATTGATTTTCTTTTCAGAAAGTTTTTTGAAATACTCTTTTTCTCTAAGGTTAATCTGTAATGCACTGATTATATATGAATTAGGTTTTAACAATTCTATTTCCTCTAAAGAAGGAGCGCTTACTTTCAGCACCAAATCCTGCTCAAAAGCCTTAGCTTTATCCACGATAAAAGCTCCTGCTTCAGAATACTCCAAATCACTGAAAAATGCCTTTTTGCCCGCATCAGACTCTATCATGAGTTTATACCCACATTGCGTCAAAACCTGCACAGCATCAGGAGTTATCGGCACTCTATTTTCATTCAGAGAGGACTCTTTCGGAACGCCTATGGTCATGATTCCGCCTTTCTTTATCACTTCCAGTCTTTCCTCTTGCGGCACCAGTTCTTTTTCAGTAAAAGGAGTAAAAACACTACTGTTCATGGGATATTTTTAAAACTATTTATTGCTGTCAATCATTTTTTGATGAAAAAGAAATCTTCCTTGTGCTTCCTGTATTTTCTATTTTCATCTCGTGGTATGGGATGTCATAGAGTTCCTCTTCATAAATCTCTGGCCACTCTATAATGGACAAAAATCCGTTGTCTATATACTCCTCTATCCCAATGTCTTGGATTTCTTCCACGCTTTTCATTCTATAAAGGTCAAAGTGAAAAACCTTTCCTTTCGGCGTATTATATTCATTCACAATGGAATAAGTGGGAGAATCCACACCGTCTGCACTTCCCATTTCCTCCAGCAGATATTTGGTAAAAGTGGTTTTCCCTGCACCCAAATTGCCTTTTAACAACAAAATATTGTGCTTCAAATGTGGAAGAATGCTTTTTATAACTTCTTTCCAGCCATCCAAATTATCAATCTCAAAATCCATTACATAAAACTTATTTTCAAAGATAAATATTTTTCTATCAAGAATCGAATAAAATTTAGACCAGATTTTAAATTTATCTTCATAAATAACAGCTACTATCTGTTATGAAAATATCCTACTCAAATGACATATCAGACAAAACATAATATCTTTCACGAACTTCCTTATAAAAAGGATGATAAAAATTTTGGTAAAAAACAATAGTGTCGCCTTTTATCTCCCCCTGCTCTCTTTTATAAAAACAACTATCACCACATAAAAAATATTCTACCTTTATTTTATTGTCTTCTACTCGCCAGTAGCCAATGTTAGGAGCATTTTCCCAATTTTTATTATAGGTATCGCTCGGCTTTATTGTAAAACCATCTTGAGAGGTAAAGAAGATTAGTCTTCCATCTGAGTAAAACTTAAGAGCAAAAGAAGTAATTGACTTTCCCAAATAAGTCTTATCAAATACACAAGTTTATCCGTTTCTTTGAATGGAGTTTTGAGCAGTTTAAAATTCGGACGCTTCGGTCTGCACATTCCGTTTCCCCATGTTCCTTTATGCATAAAAAAACAAGAATTACACAATAACGCCCCAAGAAATAATAATGCTAATTTTTTCATATTTAAATTCACTTTTGGATTAAAAATAAATTTGCCTTTCTCTAAAGTATCGATTTAAGAATATTCAGAGAAACTTCAGCAACACTTTTACAATAGTTACGGCACATTTACTCAAATGACATATCAGACAAAACATAATATGTCTCACGAACAACCTTTCCCTTAATGGGAGAAAATAAAGTCTGATAAAAAACTATACTATCACCTTTTATTTCTCCCTGCTCTCTAAAATAAGTTCCCTGCTGGGAGCATACAAAATACTCTATTTTTATCTTTCCGCCCTCTGTCCTCCAATAGCCAATGTTCCTTGCATTTTCCCATTTTTTATTTTCAATATCGGACTCTTTCAGCGCGTATCCATCTCTAGAATAAAAATACATTAATCTCCCATCAGGGTAAAAACCTATACCAAATCCCACCAAATATTGGTTAATATAAACTTTATTATAAGTCAATTTATCCGTTTCTTTAAATGGTGTTTTAAGTAATTTAAACTTCGGATGCTTCGGTCTGCACATTCCATCCGCTATACGCCCTTGTTGTATCAAAAA
>CAUPCB010000051.1:0-6094 GCA_963509715.1 uncultured Flavobacteriaceae bacterium
CTATTGAGAATATGATCAAAGGCAAAGTAGAAGAAACAATTATACGACCTTAAAAACCCCAGCTGGCGCGAGCTTGGAATCCATACAAATACAATTACATTTTTCACATTGAACTCACATTAAAATAATAAAAATGAGTATACTTAAATCATCTATTCAACCTAACGGACTGAAAGAGGTCATCTTAGGAAATTCTATAGGAGCATTTGAGAAGTTATTAAGAGATGAATATCAAAGAGGGAATGTGGGTTTTCAATTAGATGCCCATTTTCTAATAATCGTTTTTATGGATAGCATCATCGTAAAAGTTAATTTGTTGTATAATAAAGTGGCTCAGATATCTTTCTATAATAAGTTCTTGGGCAAATTCAATGATATAGGAATAGGGAGTACTTTAGGTACATTTATGGATACATATCCTACGGCTCAATACGATGATGATGAGAATTTCTTTTATATTCCTAATTCTATGTATGAGAATATGGCTTTTTTCTTTGAAAACCCTTATTCTTTTGCGCAGGACAACAAGTTAGAGGAAATCACAATCAATGATTTATCTCTGTTGATAATATCTAGTAATACATAAAAAAATCAAAACTATGAAAAACACCCTTTGGCTTTATAAAGATTCTTATCAGATAGAAATAAAAGCGATAGAAGATAAAAACGATAATACTTTCTTTGAAAGGCATTATTTTGCCACTGAAACGGAGGAAGAGCGCACTTTCCATACCCCACAAGTCGCAGTTTATCTTTATCAATCAGAAGAAAAAATTATTAGTGTTCTCCTTGAGGGAGAAGGGTGTACTTGTGGGATAGGAAAAGAAAATGTTCTTTTGGATGATGACAGATTACTCGTAGCTTCTGGTAACATTGTATTTTGTGTTCTCTTACCCTCCTTAGAGCTCCTTTGGCATACGCAGGTAGATATGGCGACTTGCTTTGAGATAGCGCCTTATCAGGATGATTACATTACCCATGGCGAGGTGGAGATATCACGCCTTAATAGGCAGGGCGAAATCCTCTGGCAGTTCAGTGGCAAGGATATTTTTGTGGCGCCCATAGAGCGTACGCCTTCTTTTACCCTTACGCCAAAGGGAATAGAGCTAGTGGATTTCAATTATGAAAGTTATTTCATTGATTATGATGGGAAACTTTTACGGTAGATAGAGGTCAATTTTTGTGAATCGTTTTATTTACATTTTTTGACTTTTAATCATAAAAAACACTACTTTTGGGACACGCTTAAAAAGAACAATTATGAACATTATTTTAGCATCCACTTCTACACTTTTTGGTGGAAAATATTTAGAATATTTACGAGAAGAACTTGTGAAACTTTATCACGGAATAGATGAGGTTTTGTTTATTCCTTACGCCAGACCCAGCGGAATTTCTCACGAAGAATACACGGACAAGGCGCGTGAGTTTTTCGGAACTATTGGCATAAAAATAAAAGGAATCCACGAATTTGAAAACCCACAAGAGGCTATTGCCTCAGCAAAGGCGTATTTTACAGGTGGTGGGAATACTTTTCTTTTGGTCAAAACTCTTCATGAAAAAAATCTGATGAAAACTCTGAAAGAAAATGTAGAAAAAGGAAAACCATATTTAGGATGCAGTGCAGGGAGTAATATAGGCGGGCTTAACATCCAGACAACCAACGACATGCCGATAGTCTATCCGCCGAGTTTTGAGGCAATGGGACTGGTGCCGTTTAATATCAACCCTCATTATCTTGACCCAAATCCAGATTTGAAGCACAATGGCGAAACGAGAGAGACCAGAATCAAAGAATTTTTGACACAGAATAATATCAAAGTGGTAGGTCTTCGTGAAGGAAACTGGATTAGAAGAATAGGCGATGAAATCACAGTGCAGGGCAGTCAGCTCACACGGATTTTTGAGCAGGGAAAAGAGCCTTACGAAATAGAAATAGGAAGTAAAATAGACTAAAAAAACAGAAAATGTCTGTAAAAGAAAAAATAGAAAACCTCCGAAAGGAACTTCATCAGCACAATTATAATTATTATGTTCTTGATAATCCTATGATTTCAGATTTTGAGTTTGATGAAAAACTGAGAGAATTGCAGACCTTGGAGGCGGCAAATCCAGAATTCTATGACCCAAATTCTCCCACGGTGCGTGTGGGTGGAGAGGTGACCAAGGTTTTTCCTACAGTTTCTCACGAGTTTAGAATGTACTCGCTGGATAATTCTTATAACTTTGAGGATTTGGAGGAGTGGTATAACCGAACCAAAAAAATATTAGAAACGGATGAAATAGAATTTGTGACCGAGCTGAAATACGACGGTGCTTCTATTTCGATACTTTATGAACAGGGAAAATTCGTTCAGGCGGTTACTCGTGGTGATGGGTTTCAGGGCGATGAAATTACCTCCAATGTGAAAACGATAAAGGACATTCCGCTGCAGTTGTATGGCGATTTTCCAGAAAAGTTCTATATGCGCGGTGAGATATATCTGACACGAAAAGCCTTTGATAAAATCAATCAGGAAAGGGAACAGGAAGGGTTGGATATCTTCATGAACCCTAGGAACACAGCCTCTGGAAGTCTGAAAATGCAGGACAGCACGGAGGTGAGTAGGAGAGGACTTTCTGCGGTGTTGTATCAGTTTGTAGCACAGGATGTTACAGAAAAAACACACTGGGAGCTGCTCCAAAAGATGAGTTCTGTGGGCTTCAAGGTTTCGCAGTATAGCAAACTCTGCAAATCATTACAGGAAGTGAAAGATTTTATCAATTTTTGGGATAAAGAGAGGCAGAATTTAGGTTTTGATATTGATGGAATTGTAATCAAAGTCAATGACCTGAAACAACAGCAGATTTTGGGATATACCGCCAAGTCACCACGCTGGGCGACGGCTCATAAATTCAAGGCTGAAAAAGTAGAAACTCAGCTTTTGTCTATTGATTATCAGGTTGGTAGAACGGGAGTAATCACGCCAGTTGCCAATCTGTCACCAGTGCTTTTGGCAGGAACTATTGTGAAACGGGCATCTCTTCATAATGAGGATATTATCAAGAAATTGGATTTGCACGAAAATGATTTTGTATATGTAGAAAAAGGTGGCGAAATCATCCCTAAAATAGTAGGCGTAAATATCGAAAAAAGGGAAGCAATGTCTTCGCAGATTAACTATATAACACGCTGTCCAGAGTGTGATACGGAGCTGATAAAGGAAGAAAGCCAAGCGCTTCATTTCTGCCCAAATGAAATCCACTGCCCTCCGCAGGTGGTCGGTAAAATGATACATTTCGTTTCCAGAAAGGCTTTGAATATAGAAAATTTGGGTTCGGAGACTATAGAACAGCTCTATCGTGAAGGTTTGATAAAAACGGTGGCGGATTTTTATACCTTGAAAAAAGAACAACTCTTGCCACTGGAAAGAATGGCGGAAAAATCTGCACAGAACATCATCGATGGGATAGAAAAATCAAAGCAAATTCCTTTTGAAAGGGTGCTTTACGGCATTGGGATAAAACACATTGGCGAAACCATCGCCAAGAAATTGGTTAAGAATTTTGGTTCAATAGAAGAACTCAGCAGGGCAACTGTGGAGGAACTCATCCAAGTGGAAGATATAGGCGATAAAATAGCCGAAAGCATCGCGGCATTCTTTTCTAATGAAGAAAACAGAAAGCTGATAGAAAGGCTAAAAGAGTATGGAATCCAGCTGGAAAGAGGCGAAGTATTCACGGAGGTATTGTCAGATAATTTAGCGGGGAAAATATTTTTGTTTACAGGGAAATTATCTCTTTTTACTCGTGAACAGGCGGAAGAAATGGTAGAAAAACATGGCGGAAGAAATATCTCTGCAGTGTCCAAAAACTTGAATTATTTAGTAGTGGGAGAGAAAGCAGGAAGCAAACTCAAGAAGGCGCAGGAGATAGGCACGATTACCATTCTGGATGAGCAGGAATTTTTAAAAATGATGGAATAAAAAAAAGGAACTCTATTTTAGAGTTCCTTTTTTATAGAAATATTTAGATTATTTCTTCTTTCTAGCAACTGGCTTTCTGTGGGCAGTTTTTCCTTTTTTAGCTCCTACGGATTTTTTTGCAGTAGCTTTTTTAGGAGTTGCAACATGTACATCAGATTTTGTCAATGCATCCCACTCGCTTCCTGTTACATATTTTACTTCTACTTTTCTGTCTTTTTCTCTTTCTGCATCAGAAGCAGTTACAGGCACTTCAGCGAATTCAAAGCCTACACCTTTTGATTTTAACTGGCTGTGGTCTACACCTCTTTCTTCAAGGGCTTTAACTACTGCAGCAGCTCTTTCTCTAGAAAGTCTAAGGTTAAGGGCAGCATTTCCTTTTCTGTCTGTGTGTCCGATTACTAAGAATGTTCCTCCGTTAGAAGATTTGATAATCTTAGCAGCGTCATCTAGTTTAGGAGCAGCCTCTGGTCTTAGAGTAGCTTTACCTAGGTTGAATAGAATGTTTTTAAGAGCCGAAGTAACTTCACCTGCGATATCAGCATGAGTTTTAGGGCATCCTTGTTTTTCTGGTAATCCTGCTTCAGTAGGACATTTGTCATCTTTATCTGGAACTCCATCTCCGTCTGTATCTTTCCAAGGACATCCTTCATTTTCTACTGGACCAGGAACTTCAGGACATTTGTCATCTTTGTCTAGAACGCCGTCATTATCAGTATCTCCCCAAGGGCATCCTCTGTTTTCTATTGGTCCAGGAACTGTAGGACATTCATCATGTCTGTCTAGAACTCCGTCTCCGTCTGTATCTTTGTCAGTTTCAGCAACTACAGCTTCAGCTTTTTTACCTTTGTATAGTATGAAACCAAGTCCAGCATAGATGTTAGCACCTTTTGATTCAGTGAATAAGATTTTCAAATCATCAGAACCTATAGACAATGGTCCTAATCTAAGAGCAAGTCCTGGTTTGAAATCTTGGCTCATAAAGTTATAAGTCAGAGGAACAGATACATCTACCCACTTGCTTTCGAATCTAGGAACAAGCCCTACGAAACTATGGTAATAAGGGTTAGTAGAGTTAGTATTTGCTAAATTGATCAAACCATTAGCACTAACGAAAAATCTTTTTGTGATAGCATAGTCTGCATATAGATTTAGGTTAGTAGGAAGACCTTGGCTTACAGATGATGTAGTCAGAGTAGTGTTGTAACCTCTAGATCTAAGGTAGTCAGCAGTAGCATTAAGGTCAAAAATATCTATTTTTGCAGGGTCTATAGCAGAACCAGCACCTCTGATGCTCAGTTTACGAATATCATTGTATTTGATAGCACCGATGTCATTAACGGATGCACCGAATTTTAAGAAGTAAGGTTTGTCTCCAGATGCTTCTTTTAAAGTCAATTCAGCACCGAAATCTCCACCAAATCCTGTCGCTCCACCGAAGAAGTCCCCAAAACCATAGTCGTTTAATGATTTTTCAGGATTTAAGTTAGTATAAAGATCCCAGTTAATGTTAGCAGCTGAGATTGTAGGGTTAGATGGGTTATTGTTATAGATTAAGTTGTGCCCATTACTTTCGAATCTGTTTAGTCCAGCTCCTTTGTATAGTTTTACACTCGCACCTAATGATAGTTTTAGGTCGTTGTTATCAATCACAGCATAAGCACCTTTTACTCCTAAATCAGTAAGTGCAGTAGTATTGATACCAAATCCTGTATTATCAACCAATGGAATAGTAGCAAGGCCTGGGTTGTCAGTTCCTAAATTCCCGTTTAAGGCATTAAGGAAAGCAGAATTTATATTTTTTCCTTGACCGAAAATTCTCGCTCTTGAAGAAAATCCGAAGCCTAATTTGTTATTCACTGTAAACTGGAAAGATGGGCCTAAAACTTCACCTACAATTCCCAAGTTTATCAAAGCTCCATTTCCTCCATTGTGAGAAGCTCCATTTCCTAACTCATCTAGTGTGAAACCTCCGAAAGAGTTCAAATTTTTAAACTTGTAATAGTCGTTATTAACCAGCCCATTAAAAGACACAAGATTCACAGCCACTTTTACTTTCTCATCAGTAAGTTTAGCAGGGTTGTACTGTGACCCATAAACTCCCGAATAGTTACTGTTGCTCAGTCCCAGAT
>CAUPCB010000052.1:0-5574 GCA_963509715.1 uncultured Flavobacteriaceae bacterium
AGAATATTGGATCTGAGGACATTATGAAAGTCCGCAACCATATCTGGCTGAAATTCAGACAAGATTTCATTGGACAATTTTTTTAGTCCAAAAAAACCTTCATATTCCTTTAAATCCACTCCTTTAAATTTGAGTCTTGGAATTCCATCAAATAAATCTTTGAAATTTTTTCTGGAAATCATCAAGATTTCTGTATCAGGATTTTCATCAAGAAACTCTTTGAGAACGGGCACCAGCATAGCGATGTCGCCAAATGCAGAAAAACGGTAAGCGAGTATTTTGGTCACGATTTTAGTTGATAAGCTACAGCGTAGAATTTTATTTGTTTTATCATAGAGGCAAGTCCATTTGCTCTGGAAGGAGAGAGGAATTCCTGCAGTCCGATTTTGGAAATAAAATCAAAATCAGCCGCCAGAATTTCTTCGGCAGTATGTCCGCTGTACACTCCCACTAAAAGAGAAATAATTCCTTTTGGTAAAATTCCGTCAGAATCTGCAAGGAAAAAAATCTTGCCATCGCGCAGTTCGGCATCCAGCCAAACCTGAGACTGACAGCCTTTTATTAAAATATCTTCTTTCTTTTTTTCCTCTGGAAGACCTTTTAGTTCTTTGCCCAAATCTATGATATACTCATACTTCTGCTCCCAGTCCGAAAGAAAGGCGAAATCATCTATTAGTTCCTGTTGTTTTTCCTTGATACTCATCGTATGATTTTTGCAAAAATAAAAAATATAACAGATTTCAAGGCAGAAAATTTCTAAACAACATTAAAAATAAAAATATGACATAAAGTCAGACAAAAAAAATGGTAAAATATTTGATATTGTTTGTTGAATAATTACTAATTTAGTAATATAATTTATGATGATTATGGAAAATAAGTTTTCGGAGGGAATGGACAGAGTGCTTCGCCAGAGTAGACTAGAAGCAAATAGACTGAAAAGCGAGTTTCTGAATACAGAACATTTTTTGTTGGGAATCATCGGCACGGAGAATTCTGCAAAAAATATTTTGGAAGCATTGAAAGCAGATTTGGTTCAAATTCGTAGAAAGATAGAAAATATCAGCATCAATAATAATTTTAGCTCAAATCCTGATAGAAGCATTATGCCTACTAAAATGGCAGAATATTCTTTGAAAAGAGCATCGTTAGAAAGCAAGCAGTATCGTTCTGATGAGGTGAATACGATTCATCTTCTGCTGGGTATTTTATATAAAATAGACGACCCTACTACGCATATTTTGGAGGCGTATGATATTGATTATGAAAGCGTAGCTGCTGAATATAGAGCAATGCTCAAAAACAGCGGACAGCTGCCAAAAGCTTCTTTTGATGATGAGGAAGATGATGCTGAGGATGCTGCATTTCCACAAACCAATAAACCAACAGGAAATATCGGCACAGGAAAAAGCAAAACACCTACGCTGGATAATTTCGGAAGGGATTTGACAACGATGGCTAAAGAAGGGAAGTTAGACCCTGTGATTGGTCGTGAAAACGAAATTGAAAGAGTTTCCCAAATTCTTAGCCGAAGAAAGAAAAATAATCCACTACTCATCGGTGAGCCAGGGGTAGGGAAGTCAGCAATCGCAGAAGGCTTGGCGCTGAGAATTCATCAGAAAAAAGTTTCGCGAGTTCTTTATAACAAACGAGTGGTAACACTTGATTTGGCGAGTTTGGTGGCTGGAACTAAATATCGTGGTCAGTTTGAGGAGCGAATGAAAGCCATAATGACCGAGCTGGAAAAAAACAGAGATGTCATTTTATTTATAGATGAATTGCACACCATTGTAGGGGCAGGGAGTTCCACAGGAAGTCTGGATGCTTCTAATATTTTCAAACCTGCTTTGGCACGAGGAGAAATCCAATGCATTGGAGCAACTACTTTGGATGAATACCGCCAGTATATAGAGAAAGATGGGGCTTTGGAGCGTCGTTTCCAAAAAGTGATGGTAGAGCCTACCAGCGTGGAAGAGACCATCCAAATACTAAATCAAGTAAAAGAAAAATACGAAGAGCATCATAATGTGACTTATACGGATGAGGCGATCAGAGCTTGTGTAAACCTTACTACAAGGTATATCACAGATAGATTCCTTCCTGACAAAGCCCTCGATGCGATGGATGAGGCGGGCTCTCGTGTTTATATCAAAAATATGAAAGTTCCTACGGTAATTACCTCGTATGAACAACAAATAGAGGAAGTTAAGGAACTTAAACAAAAAGCCGTGAAGGCCCAAGATTACTTGGAAGCAAGAAAATACAAAGAAGAGGAAGAACGCCTGATGATAGAGCTAAACCTTGCGCAGCAGGAATGGGATAACGAAATCAAGGAGCGAAAACAAATCGTTACGGAAGAAAATGTAGCCGAAGTGGTTTCTATGATGAGTGGAGTTCCTGTGACGAAAGTGGGCAAAAACGAACTGGACAAATTGGCACAAATGGACAATGTGCTCAATGGAAAAGTTATCGGGCAGGAAGAAGCCGTTAAAAAAGTTGTCCGTGCTATCCAAAGAAACAGAGCAGGTCTGAAAGACCCTAAAAAACCAATAGGAACATTTATTTTCTTGGGAAGCACAGGAGTAGGAAAAACCGAACTTGCAAAAGTGATGGCTCGTGAACTGTTTGACTCTGATGATGCCCTTATCCGAATAGATATGAGCGAATATATGGAGAAATTCGCGGTGTCTAGGCTGGTGGGTGCGCCTCCAGGGTATGTAGGCTATGAAGAAGGCGGACAGCTTACAGAGGCCGTAAGAAGAAAGCCTTATGCAGTGGTTCTTTTGGATGAGATAGAAAAAGCACACCCAGATGTATTCAATATTTTATTGCAAATTTTGGATGAAGGTTTCGTGACGGATTCTTTGGGTAGAAAAGTAGATTTCCGAAATACAGTCATTATCTTAACTTCTAATATTGGTTCAAGAGATTTGAAGGATTTCGGAGATGGAGTAGGTTTTGGAACAGCAGCGAAAAAATCCACTTCTGATGCCAGAGCAAGAAGCACGATAGAAAACGCTCTGAAAAGAGCCTTTGCGCCAGAGTTTCTTAATAGAATAGATGATATTATTTTCTTTAATGCTTTACAAAAAGAAGATATTCACAGAATAATAGATTTGGAGCTTGGCAAACTATATTCTCGTTTAGAAAAACTCAACTATAAAGTAGAGCTGACAGATGAAGCCAAAGAATTCATCGTAGAGAAAGGCTGGGATAAAGATTTCGGAGCGAGACCACTGAAAAGAGCTATCCAAAAATACATAGAGGATATCCTTGCCGAAATGCTGGTGAGTAAAGAAATGCAGGAAGGCGATATGGTGATTTTGGAGGTGAATGAAAATAAAGACTCCCTCATCGGAAGAGTAAAATCAAAAATATAGTTTAAAACAAAAATAAAAAAGACACCATTTTCGGTGTCTTTTTTTTATTGATGAGATTTAAAAATTAACAGCACTGCCTCCGCTATTCTCTAATTTTTTATCAATTTCATTATTTTTTCCTTTGGAGAAATCGTAAGCAACTCCAAAAACGAGCATGTTCTTATTGTTCTGAATTTTAGTGTGATTTGTAAATTCAACTAAACTTTTACTATAACTTTTTGATTTGTATTCAGAAGGGACACCTATCCAATACATTCCCGATGTGAAAGTCCAACCATTCTTTTTGTATTGTAAAAACAAATGGTTCTGATTTTCATTGGTGTATAAAAATGCACCATCCAGTGAAAACACAGGAATATTAAACTGATATTGAAGCGTGAAATTTTTGTACTGAGAAACCAGCGTAAGTCTGTTGCTCAGGTACGAATTATTAATTTCTATGTCTTTTATTTTGATTTTTTCCCAAATAGGAGCCAGCTGAGTGGTTATTCTCAGGTAATTATTCCCAAAAGGTTTGATAACGCCTACAAACTGGGCGCCTCCTTTGGTGTAGTTATCAGCATTTTCATAGCTTAGGACATATCGATTTGCAGGGAGGTCAAATGAGTAATACTCTGTGATTGCGCTTTTTGTGTTATTATAAAAAGCAATGATATTAAAGTCAAAATACTTATTGTTGAATGAGTATTTCAGCTGGTTTTTCCACAGGTATTCTGGTTTTAGATACGGATTTCCCTGCTTTACTATGTTGGGAACGAGCTGCACGATATTGCTGCTCAGCTGCTCGCCGCTGGGAGTGTTGGGCTTATAAGAGCTTATCAATTGCAAAGACTGGTTTTTTGATAATTGATATCCTAAAATCAGATTGGGAGTGAAAGACCATTCGTTTGTTCTTTCGTATTGGGATTTATTATTGATATTGGTAAACCCAGCTCCCAGACGATACATCAGATTTTTCTTTTTTCCAGAAAATTCGGTGTAGAAATATTGCTCGAAATAATTTACTTGATATTCAGAATGCCCTGCAAGGTTGGTCAGATTATTGAAAATATTCTCATTGCTAAATCTATACCCAGAGTTTAATTTACCTATCTTAAACTTATGAATATGAGCAAGTTCTACAACGGAGTTAAATTGCCTGTTGCTGAGATTCATATCGTTTTCAAAGACACTCGCGCCAGTGTTCGTTACCCATTCTTTGGCCAGTTTGGATTTTTGGGTTCGGAAAAAAGAACCAATTACATTTAGGGCCAATTCATCTTTTTTACCAATATTTTTATTAAAGTAAAGGTCTAAAACAGGATTGATATATTTCTCATTATCAGAGTTTATAGTTGAGTTTTGTGTAGTGACTGCTCCTTGGATAAATTCACTCTCTCCATTTGCTCTCGAAAAATAATGGTTCATATTCAAGTTTAATTTAGCTTGAAATGCATAGCTGTTTTCCTTTGAATTTGAATATGTTGTAGAAATTTCTTGGATTGTGTATCCGAAATGATCCGTTTGAAATTCATCAGAACGATATTTTTGACCATTCAAAAGATATTCGTAAGTGCTGTGATAGTTTCGGTTATCATAGTCTCTAAAACCCAGATTGTAATCCAGCCCAAAAGTATTTCTGCCTCTCGTGTAGGTGAAATACGCCGAACCATTCACGAATCCTGTAAGAGTGGCATTTTGTATGCTGGCTCCTCCTGTGTAGCCATTTTCTGGATTTCTTGTAATTACATTAACCACCAAATCAGCCTTGTTTGCCCATCTTGTAGGCGGAACATCGTAATAATCAATTCTGACAACGGTTTCGGGTTTTATTCCTTGAAGCTGTAGATTAGAGGATTCTCTTCCATTGATAAGGATAAGGATTTTCCCGCCACGGATACTGCTCACATTATTAGAAACAGGGTCTAATTGTAGCTGAGGAACACTCACCACCAAGTCTTTTGCGTACCGTGCAGACTCTATTGCTTTTTCATCAAAAGAATAAGAAACATGGTCAGAAAATACTTTTCTTTTCTGAGATTTTATGATGACTTCTTGGATTTCTTTGGCATTAGAAATGCTGTCTTTCGCTGTGTTTTCTTGACAAAAACCTTGCAAAGATGCAAGGAAAGCCAGGGCGTGAAGAGTTCTCTTGTTCATAGGGTTTATTTTTTAATTAGTTTGAGTTTTCTGGTATAGATCTTTATTTTTTCTC
>CAUPCB010000053.1:0-5566 GCA_963509715.1 uncultured Flavobacteriaceae bacterium
GGTCTTTACTACTTTTGAGTGAAAACTTTTTGCGGAGCTTTTCAAGGAGTTTTTGCTGTTTTGCAGTAGTGCAATAAGGTGCTAAAATTTCTATATTCATAACGATCTAATAATTTTTTAAATAAGCTACTAATTTCTTTTCTACAAATTCGGTCATAGTATCAGCTTGTTTGATGACCTTGGGTTTAGCGTATTCGTGGGCAAAGCAAAATATCTGCTGGGTGTCAGGAGCATAGAGCAACTTATCGCCATCACCGTATTTCCAAAACTCTCCAAGCACTAAATAGTCTTTGCCATTGAATGCATCGGTATATAAGTCAGTAAAGCGGATTTCTACCCCCTCCAGTCTGAGTTCCCCTATATGCTGGAAGAACAAATTAAGTTCCTCAGAGAAAGCAACTCCCAATTCTTGGCTCTTTTGGGTAATCTCGACTAAGGGAATGCCTGCGGTAACCACATTATATTCATCAAAATCCTTCAGTACCTGCTTGGTAAGCTTGGGATATACCGCCGAGAGTCGCTCCCAATCTTCAGGGGTAGCTGTTTGTGAGCTTGTCTGCTCTGCGCCTTTCCTTTTCTCCTTGAGTTCTTTAAGAGAAGTGGAAACAGCTGTGACAAGCTCTGTATCAGTAGCCTCTGTGAACCATTTTTTTAGAGGAGTCATATAGTTTTTTAATCCTGCTTTCTTCAAATAATCAGGTAGTGCTTTGGGATTTGTTTTTAGAAAATAAAATTCTATCATATTGCGAATGAGAAAGTCCTTGCTAAAGTGCATCGTTTTCCCACTCTTGATATAATCCATCTTGAGAATGCTAAAGTTCAAGAAATGATCGTCCGCCAACGCCACTGGGGCGATTTCCTCCAAGGTAACACCTGCATCTTTTAGTGCTTTATGTGTGTAATTCAGCACGGTAAAGCTTGGCATTTCTTCCTCGAATACCATATCTATAATATCACGAAGCTTATCTAATATCTGCTGATACTTTTCAGAAGCAATTAACTGTTCCAATTGCTCTTTGTCTTTTTGCTCTATGGACATATTTGTAATGTTTTAATTTTCCAAAATACAAATCAAAGGGCAAAATTTGCCCTTTGAAATATCTTATTACGCCCCGAATTGTCGCAGATGATGGTCAAAATGTTTCCATTGCAGGATTCCCCATTCATCAGGTGTAAGCTCTCCAAAGAAAGAATGGGGGTGCTGACTGCATTTTTCCTTTCCATTGTTATAAAAAAGGATGATAAGCTCTTTAGCTCGTTGCTTTTCTTTCTCAAAATCCTCAATAGAGATGTCTGTAATAATATACATTTTATCAGTAGGCGAATTTTTTGCCATAGGCTGGTCATTCAGAAATTTTTTCTTCATCAACTTTCCTATGAGCCTACCAATGAACATTCTTTTTGGAAAATTTTTCCCTAAAGGAGTCTCTATGGAAACATTCAAGTGAGCTAACATTTGTACAATGTTCATCTTTCCCCACTCACGCACAGCATCTACTTTCAGATTTTCTAACCGATTAAGTATTTCATTCTTATCTGCTTCGTTATATAAATTTTTCATGGTATGTTTTTAGAGTAAATTATAACTCGTTCCTTCCTTGCCGTCTTTTAGCTGGATGCCGATTGCGGATAATTCATCTCGGATTTTGTCCGAAAGCGCCCAGTCTTTGTTGGCACGAGCCTCCATTCTCATATTGATAAGGAGCTGAACCACACCATCTAGTTTGTCATTATTTCCTGCTGCCTGCTCTTCGTTTCGTAAGCCCAAAACATCGAAAACAAAGGTGTTCATCAGTGTTTTCAATTCGTGAAGTTCATCGATGGATATTTTTTCTTCTCCGTTTTTCACTTGGAAAATCCATTTCACCGCTTCGAAAAGATGAGCGATAAGTATAGGCGAATTAAAATCATCCAATAGCGCATTGTAGCATTTTTCTCTCCATTCAGATATAGGGAGCGCGGTAGGATGCTCTATTTCGGTATTGATTTCGTTTAAAACTTTCAACGCTTCCATAAGCCTGTTAAAGCCTTTTTCGGCAGCAAGCATTGCTTCATTAGAGATGTCAAGTACACTGCGGTAGTGGGCTTGCATAAAGCAGAAACGAATCACAGCAGGCGCAAAAGCTTTCTCAAAGAAAGTATTATCACCATTGATAAGTTGCATCGGCAAAATGTAGTTTCCTGTCGATTTGCTCATTCGCTGTCCGTTCATTGTCAGCATATTAGCGTGCATCCAGTAGCGAACTGGGCTTTCGCCGTGTCCTGCTTTTCCTTGTGCGATTTCGCATTCGTGATGAGGGAATTTTAAATCCATACCTCCCCCGTGGATATCAAACTGATTACCAAGGTATTTGGTGCTCATTACTGTACATTCAAGGTGCCACCCAGGGAAACCATCGCCCCAAGGAGAAGCCCAGCGCATAATGTGAGCTGGTGAAGCTTTTTTCCACAGTGCGAAGTCCTGAGGATTGCGTTTTTCGCCCTGTCCATCGAGGTCGCGGGTGTTCGCAAAAAGCTCTTCTATATTTCTATTGGAAAGTTCGCCATAGTTGAGTCCGCGTTTATTGTATTCCAGCACATCGAAATACACAGAACCATTACTCTCGTAGGCAAAACCATCATTCAAGAGTTTTTCTGTAAGCTGGATTTGTTCCAATATATGTCCTGTCGCAGTAGGTTCTATTGTTGGCGGAAGAAGATTGAATATATCCAAAACTTTATGGAAATCAACCGTGTATTTTTGTACGATTTCCATAGGTTCCAGCTTTTCTAGGCGAGATTGTTTTACGAAACGGTCGTTGTTCACATCGCCGTCATCGGTAAGGTGTCCCGCATCGGTAATGTTACGGACATAGCGCACTTTGTAGCCCAAAAACTTCAGCGTACGATACACAAAATCAAATGACATAAAGGTACGCACATTTCCCAAATGCACATTGCTGTACACTGTAGGCCCGCAGACATACATTCCTACATTATTCTCGTGCAAAGGCACAAAAACTTCTTTTTCTCCTTTTAAGGAATTGAATATTTTTAGTTGATAACTCATATTATGTTTTATTAAGACTGACAAAGATAATTAAAAAACATTAGACATTTTAAATTAAAGTTTGTTTATTTTGTGGATTATTTATCAAAAGAACAATGGACAAGATACAATTCATTCAGCAGAATATCTCAATTCAAGAAAAACAGATAAACGCCGTTTTGCAGCTGCTTTCGGAGGACTGCACGATTCCCTTTATTGCGCGATATAGAAAAGATAAAACAGGAAACCTTGGCGAGGTGGAAATAGAACAAATTCAGAAACTTAGCAAAAATTTTGATGAAATCCAAAAGAGAAAAGAAAGCGTTCTGAAATCCATAGAAGAGCAGGAAAAACTCACGCCCGAACTTCGTGCAAAAATAGAGCAAAGTTTTGATTTACAGGAGATAGAAGATCTGTATCTTCCCTTTAAAAAACGAAGAAAAACCAAAGCCGATACCGCAAAAGAAAAAGGGCTGGAACCTTTGGCAAAAATCATCATGGCGCAGAAAAACAGCAGCGATATAGAGCAAACGGCGCAGAATTATCTGAATAGAGAAGTTTCCAGCGTGGAGGAGGCGCTTCAAGGTGCGAGGGACATCATTGCAGAATGGATAAACGAAAATATATTCATTAGAAAAAATCTTAGAAGAATTTTTCAGCGAAAAGCTGTGATTTTCAGTAAAGTAGTTAAAACTAAAAAAGAGGAAGAAGAGGCGCAGAAATATGCTCAATATTTTGACTGGAGTGAACCGCTGAATAAAACTCCTTCTCACAGACTTCTGGCGATGCTTCGTGCTGAAAAAGAAGGTTTTATAAAAGTGAGTATGGATATTGATAAAGAAGAAATTCTTGCTTTCATGGAGGGAAGTTTGGTGAAAACAGCTTCGCCTTCGTGTGCAGAGCAAATCATCCTTGCGGCTCAAGATGCTTACAAAAGACTTTTGGAGCCATCTATTTCAAATGAAATTTTGCAGGAAGCCAAAATTAAAGCCGATGAAAAGGCGATTTCTATCTTTTCTGAAAATTTGACACAGCTGCTTTTGGCTCCGCCTCTCGGCGAAAAGCGGATTTTAGCTATAGACCCAGGGTATAGAACGGGATGTAAGGTGGTTTGTCTTGATGAAAAAGGCGATTTGCTTCATAATGAGACTATTTATCCACACGCTCCACAGAAAGAAACTGCCATCGCGATGAAAAAAATCCGTTCTATGGTGGAGGCTTACCATATTGAGGCGGTTTCTATCGGAAACGGAACGGCCTCTCGTGAAACGGAGTTTTTCATTAAGAAAATCGCGTTTGACAGACCTTTGCAGATTTTCGTGGTGTCCGAAGCTGGAGCGTCCATCTATTCCGCAAGTAAAATTGCCCGAGATGAATTTCCTGATTATGACATCACCGTGAGAGGCGCTGTTTCTATCGGAAGGAGGCTGTCTGACCCGCTTGCTGAGTTGGTAAAAATAGACCCAAAGAGCATCGGTGTAGGGCAGTATCAGCACGATGTAGATCAGACTTTATTAAAAGAAGAGCTGGACAGCACGGTCGTAAAATGCGTGAATTCGGTAGGAATTAACATCAATACAGCGAGTAAATCCCTGCTGAGCTATGTCTCTGGTATTGGCGAAAAACTTGCAGAAAATATCGTGACTTACCGAACCGAAAATGGCGCTTTTGTGGATAGAAATCAGATTAAAAAAGTTCCTCGTCTGGGCGAAAAGGCATTCCAGCAGGCGGCGGCATTTATCCGAATAAAAGACGGCAAAAATCCTTTGGACAACTCCTCTGTGCATCCAGAAGCTTACAAAATCGTAGAAAAAATGGCGAAAGACCTCGGTATCAAAACGATAGACCTTATCGCTAATGAGGAAAAAATAAAACAAATCGCTCCAGAAAAATACACCACGGAGGACATCGGAATTTTAGGGATAAAGGATATTCTGAAAGAGCTTCTAAAGCCAGGGCTTGACCCAAGAAAAATGAGCAAAGTTTTTGAATTTGACCCAAATATAAAAACCTTTGAAGATTTGAAATCGGGAATGGTGCTTCCTGGTATAGTGAGCAATATTACGGCTTTCGGGTGTTTTGTGGACATTGGGATAAAAGAAAATGGGCTGGTGCATATTTCCCAGCTGAAAGATGGCTTCGTGAGCGACCCTAGCGAAGTGGTAAAACTCCACCAGCAGGTAAAAGTGAAAATAATAGAAATAGACACAGAGAGAAAACGGATAGCTCTATCGATGGTGATTTAGGTTTAGTATTGTTTTTCGCTAAAAAATAACTACATTTGCAAGAATAAACAAAAGATAAATATGAGTTGTGGAGGATGTAAAAATTCTGGCGATTCTTCCCACGGTTGCTCTACTAACAGCAAAGGAGAGTTTAGTTGTGATATAATAGATACTTGTGAATATAGTTATAAATTAAGTGTTTTTGATTGGCTTGCCAATATAAAATCTCCACTGAATGAGTGTGAGTATGCTGAGGTTAGATTTAAAAATGAAAGAAAAAGTTTTTATCACAACATAGATAAACTACCACTGC
>CAUPCB010000054.1:0-4924 GCA_963509715.1 uncultured Flavobacteriaceae bacterium
AAATATACAAAAATTTAATTATCTGCAAAATTTTTCAAGAATTTTTAATAAATTTTTGGATTCCACTTTTCTGGATATTTTGGTGTAAAATCCTTGTAATAGTCCTGAATTTCGTCCATTATGCTTTCAAAAGAGCGACTTTCCAAGTCTTCCACGCTGATTTTTCTCCCAATGTGGATTTTTTTAGTTTTAAAATCTGCTCCCCCAAAAACTATCGGAACCCTCGCACTCAGAGCCATATGGTAAAAACCAAGTTTCCATTTTTCCACTCGGGAGCGCGTTCCTTCTGGGCAAATTACCAAACTGAAATCCTCCTTTTTAAACAAATCTGTAACGAATTGCACAAGATTATTCCGCTGGGAACGATTGATTCCTATCCCTCCTAACGCCTTGACAATGAAGCCGTACCAAGCCTTAGTATGAGCATCTTTTATGATAACCCTTAGCGGTTTTTTGTATTTCCAATAAACTAAATTCCCCAAAAGGTATTCAATGTTGTCTGTATGCGGCGCCACGATAAGCACACAGCGGTTCAGATTCTCCAAATCCCCTTCCAGCACTACCTTCCAGCCCAGAAGCTTCAGCAGTAATGATCCTATTATTTTTCTCATGATTAAAAGTTAAAGGAGCAAATCTACATTATTTTTTTCAAAAAGCATTATGCACACTTTATATTTGATGTTAAAAAATAATGTTCTGCAACTCTGCAAAACATTATTTAAAAATACTTTGTGATTTAGTTTAGTTAATATTTTCTACCTGTTGATATGGTATCTGATTCCACCTGCGGCTCTGGCTGATATTCTCTTTCTTCTCTATAAAATCCGTGTTCATCTCCGTGGATATCCACTCTGCCATCGCTTAAATCCCTGATTTCCATCGTTTCAGGAATGACCAGTTCATAGTCCACATCATAATCCCGAAATCTTTGGTCATAGGAATAACTTATATAGTTCGGCAGCAATACCGCATTACCAGAAACTTCAACAGGAACACTCAGACCGATAGGGATATTATAGCCATCGGCTTTTTTTCTAATCATGATATATGGCTGTTTTACATCATTTCTTCTTGTAATATAGACATCTGGCTCATCTTCTTTATAGATTTTTTTCTTATCCGAAAAAATATCATCTCCATAGGCTCTAAAGTTCTGCGGAATCTCTACCCGCTTCAAATCAAGGGTAAGGACATTTGACTGGGTATTGATAGAAACTCGCTCTTCCTGAACATTGTTTCCACTGTAAATCAGTTGTTTCTTTTGTACTGAAAGACCAAAATAAACTCCAAAAATCATCAACAAAGCAAAAAGAGTTCCTACTAAAAAGCCCGCATATCTTATTTTTGTTTTAGGCGAAAACAATTTGATACTCAATGCCATAAACACAATTGCAGGAATTAAAATTCCGATGATTACGATTGCCATAAAGGCATATCTTGTATTCTCATCTGTACTAAAAAAGAAATTAAACTGTTCCAAATCCTGATATTTCCCAAATAACTGAAAATCCCAAGCTCCAAAAAATACTAATATAAAACTAACCAAGGAAACCAAAACATTAATCGTAATAAGAGCCATTATACCTCCTAAAATAATTCGGATAACTTTCCAGATACCAGCTCCTGTTTTGGCTATTTCTGATTTATTTTCATTGTAAAAAGAACTTACCCTCTGCCCTGCTTCTTTAAGGCTATCAAAATTGATGGGTTTTCCTTGCATTTTCAGAAAATCTGATGCCGTTTCCGCCTCTGGAACTACTACCCACAGAATGACATAAGCCACCACAGAAACAAAGCCCACAGAGAAAATAAATACCAAAATCCAAATAATCCTCATCAGCGAAATGTCCATCCCGAAATACTGAGCTAGCCCCGCGCAGACACCCGCTATCTTGCCCCTTTTCATATCTCGGAAAAGTTCTTTTTTTGTCTTTTCTTGAGGGATTTCCTGCTCTGCATTTTCTTCACTCTGTCCTTCTATAGCCTCTGGAGTTCCTAGCTGTGCGATGACTTTTTCTACATCATCACTATTCACCACTTCTCTTTTATCAAGATTTTCTCTGAAAATTTCTGCAATCCTGATTTCTATATCATACATCACTTCATCGGCTTCATCTTTTTCCAAAGAATTCCGAAGCGCTTGTAAATAAGCGTTTAGTTTCTCGTAGGCTTGCTCTTCTATGATGAAGGAAAACCCTGCTAATGAGATAGATATTGTCTTATTCATGTTATTGATTTTTTGTGATTTGAGTTACTGATTCTATTAATTGGTTCCATGTTTTGTCTAACTCCGCTATGAAAAGTTCCCCTTTCTCTGTGAGTTTATAATACTTTCTGGGGGGGCCTCCTGTGGATTCTTCCCAGCGGTAAGAGAGGATTTCTGCATTTTTCAGCCTTGTCAGCAGTGGATAGAGCGTTCCTTCTACTACTTCCATATCTACTTTTTTCAGCTCTTCCATCAGATCCAAAACATACATCTCTCTTCTCTTGATGAGGCTCAGAATACAAAATTCTAGTATTCCTTTTCTCATCTGCGCTTTAGTGTTTTCGATATTCATCCTTTGTTCTTTATATAGTTAATGATTGGTGTTCATCTTATTTTACACTACAAATATACGAACAATCAAGTATTATGCAATACAAAGTAGTTAAATTTTAAAGTAAAATAAATTAAACCACTGATTATCAGCATTAAAAATATTTCATTAAATTTGTTTCTAAATTATATCATTATGAAAAATTCTATCTTCATCTTATCTGCGATGTTTATTTTGGGAGCATGCAGCAGTGATTCAGCTCAAAAAGCAACAGAAAAAATAAAAAATGCATACAGCGACGGCCTCCGCAAAACCTTTATAGAAGAAGGCGTAAAATCTTGTATCAAAAATTCTGGATTAAAAGAAAGTGAGGCGAGAGAATATTGCGAATGTGCGATGAACAAGCTTAATGAGAGCCTCAGCAATGATGAAATTGTTGATATATCTATGGATAATCCTCCCAAAGATTTGGATGAACGCGTAGATAAAGCGATTGACAGCTGTATTGGAGAATAGCTTCCTCAATTGAGTATAAAAAAACAGAGACAAAAATGTGTGTTTTTTGCCTCTTTAATATATTAATAAATAAGCATTTACAAAATCTTACCTCATAAAAACGAGTTTATTCTCCGTGGAAAGTTCATCATTTAGGAGATATCCTTCTTCACCAAAGGCTTTCAGCTCTTCCAAGGAACGAACATTGTTTTCTGCACAGAAGCGCACCACCAGCCCTCTGGCGTGTTTCGTGTAAACTACTATGGTTTTGGGCTTCCCTGTTTTCATTTCATAGAACTCAAAATCAACCACTTGGGCGTGGAGTTTTTTACGATTTACTACTTTAAAATATTCATTACTTGCCAAATTGAGCAGAAGTTCGCCTTCATTTAGCTCAGAATTAAGCTGTTCTGTAATCTTGTCCGACCAAAATTCGTATAGATTTTTATACTTATCAAACTGAAATTTTCGTCCCATTTCCAGTCGATACAGCATAATACGGTCAGAAGGCTTCAGCAGTCCATACAGCCCCGAAAGCATTCTGTAATGCTCCTGCAAGTAATCAATTGCCTTTTTATCCAAACTCAGCGCATCCAACCCACGATAAACCTCGCCTGTAAAAGCCAACATGGCTGGTGCAGATTCATTTTCGGATGGATTTTTCTTCCAGTTTTGGTTTCTTTCCCAGTTTTCATCAGCTAATTTTGGAGAAAGCTCCATAAGTTCCGCCAAGAAATTAGGCGTTTTTTCCTTTAAATAAGACTGAATAAAAACCGAATCCTCTATAAACTGAGGCTCGGTAGGCTTTATAAATTCCGAAGAAACCCCAACTTTCATCAATTTAGCTGGAGAAGTAATTATTTTCATATTAATTTTTTCGTTAGATTTTTTCAAAACGGAAATTCTCTCCAAGATAAGCCTGTCTTACCTGCGGGTCATTCGCTAAATCTTCTGGAATGCCCTCTTTCAAGATTTTTCCTTCAAACATGATGTATGTTTTATTAGTAATCGCAAGGGTCTGCTGGACATTGTGGTCGGTAATAAGCACCCCTATGTCTTTCTTTACAAGGGAACGGATGATTTTCTGAATATCCTCCACCGCGATAGGGTCTACCCCCGCAAAAGGCTCATCCAAAAGGATAAAATCTGGATCTGTTGCTAGACATCGGGCGATTTCCGTTCTTCTTCTCTCCCCACCCGAGAGCAGGTCCCCCCTATTTCTGCGCACATGCTGCAAGGAAAACTCATCCAAAAGCTCTTTCAGTCTGTTTTTTTGCTCACTTGCAGATTTATTGGTCAATTGTAAAACCGATAAAATATTATCCTCTACTGACAATTTTCTAAAAATAGAAGCCTCCTGTGCTAGATATCCCACGCCTTTCTGTGCCCTTTTAT
Source organism: uncultured Flavobacteriaceae bacterium (assembly GCA_963509715.1). Lineage (GTDB taxonomy): Bacteria > Bacteroidota > Bacteroidia > Flavobacteriales > Weeksellaceae > JABCPE02. The sequence goes on from CAUPCB010000054.1 coordinate 4,428, forward strand.
ACATCGCATCCTGCGTGATATCCTTTCCATCCAGAGTTATCTCACCAAAAGTAGGTTTTACCAGCCCTACTATCATGTAGAAAGTAGTGGTTTTCCCAGCTCCATTCGGGCCTAGAAGCCCTACTATTTCGCCTTTTTTAACTTCTAAACTTACCCCTTTTACTACTTTTTTAGGGCCGTATTCTTTTATCAAATTGTCTCCTCGTAAAATCATGAAACAAAAGTAATATTTTTAATTTAATACCTCTTATTTTTTGGAATGGTTTTTATAAATTTATAGTTGAAATTTATTTTTAATTATTTTTTGTTTTTAGTATTTTTTGATTATTTTTGTAGGAATAAAAAATTGATTTTGGAAGTATGAGGAAATTTTTATTTTTGTTTTTTTTCAGTATTATAGGTCTTGGGCAGATGGAGGCTCAGAGTTTTCAAACAGGAAAATCATCACAAACAGCGAATGATAAGGAACTTATTGCCTATCCGAATCCTGCAAAGGA
>CAUPCB010000055.1:0-4116 GCA_963509715.1 uncultured Flavobacteriaceae bacterium
ATTTCTATCACTTGTCCATATTTTTTCACTTCTACGAATTTGCTTTCTCGGTGGGAGTCTTCATAATCGTAGAAAAATGTTTCATATATCGGTGTAGAATAGAGCGGAGTCCCGTATACATTATACGCTGTGGATGTCCCTGTCTGTTTTTTATAACTACCCACTGCTGTGAAATCCACTATCGTTTCTATATAATATTTTCCTACTTTCAGATTTTCAAATTTAAATCTTCCATAGTCATCTGTATAGGCTTCTCTTCTGACAGCAAACGCTTCTTTGGACATCAGAACCTGCTTTTTACTGCTTTCTATTTTTCTTCTAAGATTATAAAACTCGGTAAAATACTCAGTAACAGGGAAAAGCATAATCACTGTATTTGGTCTGGCAACATGTTTTTTCCCCATCTTTGCTTTTACCATTCCCAATGTAAGCGGAACATTTCTTTTCTCTCTCGTAAAAGCCACCCCTTCTATAGTGGATTTACCGTAGCCCAGCTGAGCTTCTGCTTGTTTTTTGTCAAAAAAAACCTGAGGAAAATAACTATCTTTCTGAGAAAACATCTCCCCTGCACATAAAAAAGAAATTATTACAATTAAACACTTTTTCATATTTTTTAATTCATTAAATTTGCAATGTTTTGATTACCTCTTCCAAAGAGGTTTAACAAAATTAATAAAAATATTATTTACACAACTAAAATTGACTTTAAAATTATGAAAAGATTATTGTTTATAGGGTTGTTTTTTTCAGCCAATTTATTATTTGCACAAAAACCCTGCGGCTTCAAAGATGGGCTGCAAGAGGGACTTTGTAAACAGTTTTATGACAATGGAAACACCAAAGAAGCCTGCTACTGGAAAAAAGGAAAACTAGACGGACAGGCGATTTTCTATTATGAAAACGGAACAAAGAGCGCCGAAGGATATTTTAAAAAAGGGTTTAAAGTAAAAACTTGGACTTATTATTCTAAAAATGGGAAAATCAGCGGAAAGGAAAACTATGTCTATCGCGACCATATGAGCGTTTTGGAGGGAGAATACATCACCTACTTCCCAAATGGAAATGTTGAAATGAAAATAAACTATAAAGATGGCAAAATGCATGGAGACTATCATTCTTATTATGAAAATGGAACGATACAGAGTAAAGCCAAACTCAATAACAATGCTACCGATTCTTTTGAGATATACTATCCAAACGGAAATATAAACGCAAAAGGCCCTACGGATGCTAATTTCAAAAAAATAGGTGACTGGATATATTATTCCAAGGATGGAACGCCCGAAAAGATAGTTACCTTCAGAAATGGAAATAAAGTATCCGAAAAAAAATACAAAAAATAAAAGGAGACCTCAAATCTCCTTTTTTTTATGACTAATTTTTCTAAAAGCATATACACCAGCCTTACCAATGACTATTCCCATAAAAGTTCCCATCAAAACATCCAAAGGAAAATGAACCCCAAGGTAAATTCTGCTATAGCTCACCACCCCAGCCCAAACAAATAAAAACATTGGCAAAAATCTATATCTATGCCCTAATAATGGACTTAGAAAACTCGCCAAAAGAAAAGTATTAGATGCATGGCTGGAATAAAATCCATAGCGCCCTCCACATTCTACTACTCTCATATACGGCTGTAATTCAGCATCATGGCAGGGTCTCAGCCTTTCCAAACCATATTTAAAAATATTGGCTATCTGGTCTGAAACAGCCACCGAAACAGCCAACACTAAAACTATATAAATCAACTCTTTACGAGAATAATTGCGATACAAAAGATATAGCAGCCCAGCATAAAGCGGTATCCAAGACCATTTTCCAGAAACAAACTTCCAAAAGGCATCAAATTCTGCACTTCCCAAGTTGTTCAAATACAAAAAAATCTCCTTATCCTGCGATATTACCTCTATCATCTATTTCGTTTTTTTATCTTCTTCCTGCATGAGATTGGCCGCCTCCTGCTTTACTTTGTCTATTTCATTTTTTATCTCAGAGACAGGGTTATCTTCTGTTACCTTCATGATTTCCTGCTTAATATCATCCACTGCTCCACGCATTTTTCTCAACCCCTGCCCTAGTTCACGAGCTATCTGAGGAATTTTCTTCGGTCCGAAAAATATCATAATGACCAAAAAAATCACGAAAATCTCTCCAAAACTTAAATCTCCCATAATAATTTGGATATTTACAAAATACAAAGTTACTAAATTCTTTTTAGAGAATTTTTTAAAATCTAAAAGGCTGCCTCAATAGAAACAGCCTTTATAAATTTATTTTACAATCCTTTCAATTTCTCCTCCAAAATCGCGATTTTCTCCAGCGTGTCTTTTTGTTTTTTACGCTCGTTTTCTACAATTTCAGGCTTGGCGTTGGCTACGAATTTCTCATTGCTGAGTTTTTTCTCCACCGAAACCAAAAATCCTTTCAGGTAAGCCAACTCTTCTTCGGTTTTCTTTTTTTCTTCGCCTAAATCTAGGTTTTTGCTCAGCGGAACAGATATTTCCACCGCTCCCACTAGGAAAGTGAAGCTCGGCTTATCCGTTTTCTCGGAATAATGAATTTGAGAAATGTTTGCCAGTTTTCTAATTACATTTTCATTCGCAAAAGAGCTTTCGCTGGTGAATAATTCTACTTCTTCTCTTGGCGAAATTCCTTTGCTCTGGCGGTAATTTCTCACTCCAGAGATGATTTCTTTCGCTGTATCAAACGCAGAGATGATATTTTCATTAAAACTTTCTGCATTTTTCTGCTGGGCGATAACAAGCGCTTCCGATGTGTTTCGCTCCGCAATATGCTGATAAAGCTCCTCCGTAAGGAACGGCATAAACGGATGAAGAAGTCTCATCAGTTCCTCAAAGAACTTGATAGTTTGGTCATAAACTTCCTGAGAAATACTTTCCCCGAAATTAGGTTTCACCGCTTCCAAATACCACGAGCAGAAGTCATCCCAAATCAATTTGTAAAGCAAATGTAGAGCATCTGAAATTCGGAATTTCTCAAACTGGTCGTTGATTTCGCTGATGGTTTTATTCATCTGATTTTCAAACCAAACAATCGTTTGTTTTTCAGCCTCACCTGCTGGTTTTGCTTCTTTAGTCCAGCTTTGTGTCAGCTTAAATGCATTGTATATTTTCGTTGCAAAGTTTCTTCCTTGGAGCATCAAATCCTCATCAAAAAGAAGGTCGTTTCCAGCCGCTGAACTGAGCAAAATCCCCACTCTCACGCTGTCCGCACCATATTTGTCAATCAATTCCAACGGGTCTGGTGAATTCCCTAAGGATTTGGACATTTTTCTTCTTTGTTTATCCCTTACAATCCCTGTGAAATATACATTTTTAAACGGAACTTTTCCTCTCCATTCCAGCCCTGCCATGATCATACGAGCCACCCAGAAGAAAATAATATCTGGCCCCGTAACCAAATCTGCCGTTGGGTAATAATACTTAATATCCTTATTTTCAGGGTCTAAAAGTCCATCAAAAACAGACATCGGCCACAGCCAAGAAGAGAACCAAGTGTCCAGAGCATCTTCATCCTGGCGAAGGTCAGCTATTTCTAAACTTGGATTTTTAGTTTTAGCTAATTTTAGGGCTTCATCGATGTTTTCAGCCACTACAAAATCATTTTCGCCATCGCCATAGTAGTATGCTGGAATGCGCTGTCCCCACCATAGCTGTCGCGAAATATTCCAATCGCGGATGTTTTCCATCCAGTGTTTATAGGTGTTTTTGAACTTTTCAGGATGGAATTTTATTTCATCATTCATCACCACATCCAGAGCAGGTTTTGCGATTTCAGACATTTTCAAAAACCACTGCTGTGATATTTTTGGCTCTATCACAGCTCCTGTTCTCTCGGAAGTTCCTACTTTATTTACATAATCTTCGGCTTTTAACAAAAGATTTTTTTCTTCTAATTCTTTGGCAATGGCTTTTCTTACCTCAAAACGATTTTTCCCTGCATAATGCAGACCATGCTCGTTCAGGTTAGCATCATCATCCAAGATATCAAGCATCGGAAGGCTGTATTTCTGTCCGATTTCATAGTCATTGACATCGTGAGCAGGAGTAATTTTCAAAGCTCCTGTCCCAAATTCTATATCCACATAATCAT
>CAUPCB010000056.1:0-3189 GCA_963509715.1 uncultured Flavobacteriaceae bacterium
TTTTTTTCTTGTTCTCAGTGTTTTAGTGGGAGTTTTGTTAGGGAATTTTTTTGGGAATAATGAAAATTTAGCCAAAAGACTGCTGGTGCTCAGTGCTGGGTTTCTCATTGCGGTCTGTTTGGTGGAGGTTTTTCCGCAGATTTATAACTCTGGGAATGACAATATTGGGCTTTGGGTCATCATCGGAGTGGTTTTGCAGATGGTTTTGGAAGGGATGACCAAGGGATTTGAGCACGGTCATTTTCATTATGAAAAATGTAATATCCTCCCTGTTGGGCTGTTGGTGGGTATGTTTATCCATGCGTTTATAGAAGGAATTCCATTGGCTGGTATGCATTTGGACTCGCCGTATTTGCTGGGAATTTTGGTGCATAATCTGCCGATTTCATTTGTGCTGGGGGCTTTTCTACTGAGAGAGAAGAAAAACAAGCTGATTGCTGGAGTGACCATTGCGTTTTTTGCGGCGGCATCTCCGTTGGGAATGATGCTGGGGAAATACTTTAAACCTGAATGGCAGGCGTATTTCTTGGCGTTGTCGGGCGGTATTTTCCTGCATATTTCTTCGGTGATTATTTTTGAAAATAATAGTAAAAGCCACCAGATAAACTGGGAAAAAATGTTTTTGGTGATTTTGGGCGTGGGTGTGGCTTTGGCTGGGCATTTATTTCACGAACATATTCATCATTAGCCAAGTAATATTATCTTTGTAAAAAATTAAGTTTAAAAAATCAAATAAAAATATGTTTCGAACACATACTAATGGCGAACTTTCGCTGAAAAATCTTAACGAAACCGTTACTCTTGCGGGCTGGGTGCAGACTATCCGAGACAAAGGATTTATGATTTGGGTGGATCTGCGTGACCGATACGGCATCACTCAGCTGGTTTTTGATGAAGAAAGAACATCCAAAGACCTTTTGGAAAAGGCTAAAAACTTGGGGCGTGAATTTGTTATCCAAGTGGAAGGGCAAGTTATAGAAAGAGCTTCTAAAAACCCAAAAATCCCAACAGGAGAAATAGAGATTTTAGTAGAAAAACTCACTGTTTTGAATGAATCTGTGCTGCCTCCTTTTACTATCGAAGATGAAACTGACGGCGGCGAGGAGCTTCGTATGAAATACAGATATCTGGACATTAGAAGAAATCCAGTGAAGGATAAACTTATTTTCAGACATAAAATCGCTCAGAAAGTCCGAAACTATCTTTCTGAGCAGGGCTTTATAGAGGTGGAAACGCCTGTTCTTATCAAATCTACTCCAGAGGGAGCGAGGGATTTCGTGGTGCCGAGCCGTATGAACGAAGGGCAGTTCTATGCACTTCCGCAATCGCCGCAGACTTTCAAACAGCTTCTGATGGTGGGCGGAATGGACAAATATTTTCAAATTGTAAAATGTTTCCGTGATGAAGACCTCCGTGCGGACAGACAGCCTGAATTTACCCAAATAGACTGCGAAATGGCTTTCGTGGAGCAGGAAGATGTGATGAATGTTTTCGAAGGTTTGGCAAAAAATCTTTTGGAGGAAACGACAGGAAAGAAATTCGGTCAATTCCCGAGAATGACTTTCGTGGAGGCGATGAAAAAATATGGGAACGACAAGCCAGATATCCGTTTTGGAATGGAGTTCGTGGAGCTGAACGAACTTGTAAAAGGAAAAGAATTTAAAATCTTTGATGAAGCAGAACTTATTGTCGGAATCAATGTAGAAGGGAAGGCAGACTACACGAGAAAACAGATAGATGAACTTATCGACTGGGTGAAACGGCCACAAATCGGTGCGAGTGGAATGGTTTGGGTAAAATTCCAAGAAGACGGCGTGCTTACTTCTTCGGTGAATAAGTTTTATAACGAAGATGATTTGAAAGCCATAGCCGAGAAATTTAATGCTCAAAAAGGCGATTTGATGCTCATCATGAGCGGCGATGCTAATAAAGTAAGAGCCCAGCTTTCTGCGCTGAGAATGGAGTTAGGAAATAGACTTGGTCTAAGAAAAGGCGATGAATTTGCGCCGCTCTGGGTTGTAGATTTCCCGCTTTTGGAATGGGATGAGGAGAGCGGAAGATACCACGCGATGCACCATCCATTTACTTCACCGAAGCCTAAGGATATTCCGCTTTTGGAAACTTCACCAGGAGAGGTTAGAGCTAATGCTTATGACCTCGTGCTGAACGGCAACGAGATTGGTGGCGGATCTATCCGTATCTATGATAAAGACTTGCAGTCCAAGATGTTTGCTCTTTTAGGATTTAGTCCAGAAGAGGCGGAAGCTCAGTTCGGCTTCCTGATGAATGCGTTCAGATATGGCGCTCCTCCTCATGGCGGGTTGGCATTTGGGTTTGACCGTTTGGTTGCTATTTTGGATGGTAACGAGGTTATCCGTGACTACATCGCCTTCCCAAAAAACAACAGCGGAAGAGATGTGATGATAGATGCGCCTTCGCAGATAGATGAGGCACAGCTGGAGGAACTGAATATCAGCGTTAGAAAATAAATATTTAGTTATAGTATTAAATAAAGCGAGATTCTTAATTAAGAATCTCGCTTTATTTGATTTATATGAATGTGTTTTTTAGTTCCACCGAATATTATCAATATCTGTGCCAAAATTAAATTTTAATTGCTATCGGTCTGTGGAACGCTTATTTTACTGAATAATTTTTCTTTCCAAGAAGCCCAATTATATTTCTTAGCAAAGATAAAAATGATTAAAAGATATAATGTAAACATTAGAATAATATGATAAAATTCAATGCCGGGAGCGGAGAGTTCTTTGAAAAGAGATGGTGTCTGGAATACTGACCAGTCCGATGTGGAGAGAATACACGCAAAAAAGTTGTTAGCAAAATGAATCCCAAGAGCAAGTTCCAGCCCGTCATCCATCAGAGTGACAATTCCGAGCAGAAATCCCATCCCGATGTAGAAAAACATGATTTTGTAGCCCATTTTAGAAACCTCTGGATTAGCGAAATGAGCTAGTCCAAATAAAATGGAAGAAAGGAAAAGCGGAACCCATCGGTTTTTGGACAAAAGCCCGAGCCACTGCATAAAATATCCTCGGAAAAAATACTCCTCAAAACCTATTTGAACAGGCAACAGGAGCAGAGCCATAATGCACAACATAAAGAACTTCAAGGGTTGGAAATTCCATGCGTAGCCAGAAGGATTCATAAAATATTCTAAAAAGAAAGTCC
>CAUPCB010000057.1:0-2589 GCA_963509715.1 uncultured Flavobacteriaceae bacterium
CTATCATCTGTGAAACTGAAAATGGAGAAAAAGCAGAGATTGTATCTTTAGAATTGGCTTAAAGAAATTTATACTTCTCACCATAGAAGCCAAATTATTCATATCTTTGCGGAAATTTAAAAACAAAAAAAGCAATGCACAAAGCAGGTTTTGTCAATATAGTAGGAAAACCCAATGCTGGGAAGTCTACCCTTCTGAATCAGCTCATGGGAGAGAAATTAGCCATCGTTACCCAAAAGGCACAGACTACCAGACACCGTATTTTCGGAATTTATAACGAGGAAGATGTACAGATTGTCTTTTCGGACACACCTGGTGTTCTTGACCCTAAATACGAACTACAAGAGAAAATGATGGGCTTCGTGAAAGAAAGCCTCCAAGATGCGGATGTATTTCTTTTCATCGTAGATATATCGGACAAAAGCGAGCCTTCGGAGTTTCTCATAGAGAAGTTAAATAAAATTCCGATTCCTGTGCTGCTGCTCATCAACAAAATAGATAAAAGCAACCAAAAGGAAATGGAGGCCGCTGTGGAACACTGGCACAATCTCCTTCCGAAAGCAGAAATCCTACCGATTTCGGCGCTAAATGCTTACAATACGGAGTATATCCTCCCAAAATTAAAATCTCTGCTTCCAGAGAACCCGCCTTACTATGACAAAGACCAATTCACGGACAAATCAGAAAGGTTTTTTGTCAATGAAACGGTGCGCGAGAAAATTTTACTGAACTACGAAAAGGAAATCCCTTACTCCGTAGAAGTGGTTACTGAACTTTTCAAAGAAAAAGAAGGTATCATCTTCATAGACAGTATCATCTATGTGGAGCGAGAAACCCAAAAGGGAATTTTGATAGGTCACAAAGGTGAGGCGATTAAAAAAGTCGGCACAGAAGCAAGGCTTGATTTGGAGAAATTCTTTGCAAAGAAAATCCATCTCAATCTCTTTGTAAAAGTAAAAAAAGACTGGAGAAAGAACGAAAAAGATCTCAAGAATTTCGGATACAGATAGCAGAAGATGATAAAAATCCTTGACCAAGATTTCACCGAACTCAATCTTTTTATACAGCACCAAAATCCCAGCAAAATTTTCATCTTGGTGGATGAAAATACGCACGAATACTGTCTCCCTACCCTCTTGGGCAATTTAGAAACCACGGCACCCTTTGAGATTATAGAGATAGAGGAAGGAGAACAGAGCAAGAATATAAACACCGCTGTACAGCTTTGGGAAATCCTTACGGAATTCAGTGCTGATAGGCATAGTCTACTCATCTGTCTTGGCGGAGGTGTTGTCACGGATATTGGCGGCTTTGTGGCCTCCACTTACAAAAGAGGAATTCCTTTCATTTACCTTCCTACCACTCTGCTGGCAATGGCAGACGCCGCTGTAGGCGGGAAAACAGGCATAGACCATTTGTTTTTTAAAAATCTAATCGGAACTTTTGCAGAACCAAAGCAAATTTTCCTCTTTGCTGATTATCTCCGCACACTGCCCTTTCCGCAGCTGAAATCTGGCTTTGCGGAAATGCTGAAACATGGCCTCATTGCTGATGCTGGACATTGGCAAGAGCTGATTTCTATTGAAAATGAACTTTCTGCAGAGAAAATCACGCCATACCTATTGCAAAGTGCCGAGATTAAACAAAAAATCGTGCAGGAAGACTTCCACGAAAAACATATCCGAAAAATTCTCAACTTCGGGCATACAGTAGGACATGCCGTAGAAAGCCTTTTCCTGAGAGAGGGAACTCCTCTGCTCCACGGCGAAGCGGTCGCACTTGGGATGATTTGCGAAACTTATATTTCCTATTTGCAGCAACTGATTTCTCTGGACACAGCGCGACATATTATAGAAAATCTTGTGCGATTTTTCCCGCCTATGGATATTTCTAATTTCAGTGATGAGGAAATCATTACGCTGATGTATCAGGACAAAAAAAATCAGCATGGAAACATTAGTTTCTCGCTTATAGAAAGCGTCGGCAAGGGAAATTATAACCAAAATGTTTCGCTGGAAAACATTATTTCTGCGCTGGATTTCTACCGAAGTGGATCGTAAAAAACAAGATAGTTTAACATAAAATTAAACTATCTTTATTTTTTTACATAATAGCCGTAAAAGCTGCCGTAAAGCCAAAAATAATACCTGGTGTATTCGCCACGATTATAGGCCAATCTTTTTTAGGTTTCAAAAATCCATAACCTACCCACAGTGTGCAGTTAATCCCTGCCACAAAAGGCTGAAGAAAATCGCCCTTCATCCCTTGTAGATTAGAGGTAATCTGTGGAATATAAGAGACATACATAAGCATTGCTGTTCCTGTGGCTACCCATCCTAAAATGTTTAAGAATTTTTCCATGATATTTAAAATTTAATTGTTGATTTTTATTTAACCAAAATTATAAAATTTTTTTATGTAAATAATAAAAAAACAGCAGAGATTCATAACCCCCGCTGTGTCTCATATACTACTTTTATCCTAAAGTATTAGAAAACTTTACTTTCTGGATAAACTATTTCTTTTTGTTTTCTTCCTTATAGACTACTTTCCCATTGATGGAGAGTGTGCCTTACTTATCATCATACA